>JAUNGZ010000040.1 GCA_030524205.1 Eubacteriales bacterium | reverse complement strand
ACCTCGAAATGAAAAAACAGCTCGCGAAGGATATCGCACGCATTCAGTAAACCGCAGCAAATTCTCGCTTCATCACGGCAGCCCTGCCAATTTGTGAGGAGACGGCGAGCAGATAAAATGAAACGCCCTTTTCAAGAAAAGGGCGTTTCATTGTTATAGAGCGGTTTGTATGGCAAGATCAATGGTAAAATAATTGCACACACCAAGAATGTGCAGGCCAAATGCGGACCGATGTGATAAAATGGCAACAATTACTTGCGCTTTTGGTGAAAATAAGATAGAATAAGGCGTATATCAAGAGATATGAGGAGGAGCCTGCCGCCGTGAGCAGAACAAAAGCTAGAGAGATCGCCCTGCACCTGATATTTGAAATGGGCTTTCAGCAGTTTGAGGACGAAAACCTGAATAACCGGTTGGACGAAAGCATAATGGCCTCAATCAGCGGCGATATCGCGCTGTACGCCGGCAAGCTGTCCGATCAGCAGATCCGGTACATCAAATCAGTGGTGACTGGCGTTGCCGGTCAGCTTGACGAGCTTGACCGTACGATCGAAGCATATTCCAAGGGTTGGAAGCTGAGCCGCCTGTCGCGCATGACAACGGCCTTGCTGCGCCTTGCAATTTATGAAATGCGCTGTGTGGACGACGTTCCGGTCGGCGCCGCAATCAACGAGGCGGTTGAGCTTGCCAAGGAATACGATACGGAAGAGGCCGCTTCCTTTATCAACGGTATTCTCGGCTCGGTTGCACGCGCGGAATTTCCGGACAAAGCGGCTTCGGCAGAGACGGTTGCGGCACCTGAGGCTGAACAGCCTGAAAATACCGATGCCTAACCGTTTTCTCGGCGTCGACACCTCGAATTACCGCACCTCCGCCGCGATTTACGACGCGGCATGCGGCGCGTGGCAGAATGAAGGCAGCCTGCTTTCCGTGCCGGAGGGCGCGATCGGACTGCGGCAGTCGGACGCCTTGTTCCAGCACACCGTGCGTCTGCATGAGAAAATTGAGGCGCTGCCGGAGGGCGCGGTGCGCGCGGTCGGCGCCAGTACCCGTCCGCGCGCGGTGGAAGGCTCTTATATGCCCTGTTTTTTAGCAGGAGAAAGCGTCGCGCGGAGCGCGGCGCATTTGCTTTCCGTGCCGTTTTACGCGGTCTCTCATCAGCAGGGGCATATTGCCGCGGCCGCGCTGTCCGCCGGACGGCTCGATTTGCTGGACGGGCCGTTTCTCGTCTGGCATTTGTCGGGCGGCACGAGCGAACTGCTGCTCGTTCGGCCGGGAGAGGATGGACTGCCCGACTGCGCCTGTATCGGCGGGACGACCGATTTGGCCGCGGGTCAGCTGATCGACCGCGCGGGAGCGCTGCTGGGGCTGTCCTTCCCATCGGGTGCGGCGCTGGACGAGCTTGCGCTGGCCGCCGCGCCGGAAAAAGGGTTCTCCCCAAAGGTATCGGAGTGCCGCTTTTCGCTTTCCGGTATGCAGAACCAGATCGAAAGCAGGAAAGAAAAGCTGTCCGCTCAAGCGCTTGCCCGCTTCACGCTCGAAACCGTAGCAAACGCCGTGGTGCGGGCAACCGGGCAGGCGCTTGGGGCGCAGCCTTATCCAGTGCTGTGCGCGGGCGGCGTGATGGCGAGCCGGATAATCCGCGCGCGCATGCAAAGCTCGTTCCCGGCGGTTTCCTTCGCTGAGCCCGCACTGTCGGGAGACAACGCGGTCGGCGCCGCCGTTCTGGCCGCGCGGCTGTATGAAAGGGACAAAAAGTGAGTACGGTATATTCAGTAACGCAGCTTAACAATGAAATAAAGGATCTGCTTGACGCGGTGCCGGGGTATCGCAGCTTGCTTGTGCAGGGCGAAATCTCCAACTATAAAGCGCATTCGTCGGGCCATCACTATATGACGCTTAAGGATGAGGGCGCGTCGGTAGGCGCGGTTATGTTTCGCTCGGATGCGATGCGGCTGAAGTTCCGTCCCGAAAACGGCATGAAGGTGATCGTGCGGGCGCGCGTCAGCTCGTTCCCGCGCACCGGTCAGGTGCAGCTTTACGTTTCGGAGATCGTGCCGGACGGCGCGGGCGCGCTGAATCTGGCGTTTGAGCAGCTTAAAAACAAGCTCGCGTCGGAAGGCCTGTTCGACGCGGCGCATAAAAAAACGATTCCGTCGGCGCCCGCGCATATCGCGCTCGTTACTTCGCCGACCGGCGCGGCCGTGCGCGACATGATCCGCATTTTGGGAAGACGTTGGCCGCTGGCCCGCGTAACGCTCTATCCTGCGCTGGTGCAGGGGCCGGGGGCGGCGGAGAGCATCTGCCGGGCGCTTGCGCTGGCAAACGCCGTAGGCGAGGCGGATGTGATTCTGTGCGGCCGCGGCGGCGGCTCGATGGAGGACCTATGGGCGTTTAATGAGGAAAGCGTCGCCCGCGCGATCTTTTCCTCGGGAATACCGGTGATTTCGGCTGTCGGACACGAGCCGGACGTAACCATCGCCGATTTTGTCGCGGATCTGCGCGCGCCGACGCCGTCTGGCGCGGCCGAGCTTGCCGTGCCCGACCGGGCGGAGTATGCGCTTTCCGTCCGCCGGCTCGACGCGCGGCTGCACGCCGCAGCGACCAAGCAGACCTCGGCGGCGCGGCAGCGGCTGACCGCGCTGCACGAGCGGCTCGCGCTGCGCACGCCCGCGAAATATATCGACGAAAAGCGCCTGCTGCTCGATCAGACGGCGGAGCGGCTGCAAGCCGCGTTGCCTGCGCGGCTCGCGCGGGAGGGGCAGCGTCTCGCCATGCAGCGGCAGCGCTTGTCGGCAGCGGGTCAACAGCTGACGCAAAAAAAGCGTCTGTGTTTCGCCCGCGCGGTTGCGACGCTTGACGCAATCAGCCCGCTGCGGGTGCTCGCCCGCGGCTACGCGGTTGCGACGATCGGAAAAACAGTGGTTATCGACGCGTCTTCTCTGCGCGCGGACGATAAGCTGCATATTCAATTTGCAAAAGGGGCGGCAAACTGCCGCGTGACCGATATCGAGGAGGAAGCATAAATGGCTGAAAAAACATTTGAAAGCCAAATGGACAGGCTGGAGGAAATCGTCCGCTTGCTGGAAAAAGGCGAAGCGCCGCTCGCGGACAGTATGAAGCTGTTTGAAGAGGGTACGCGGCTGTCCGCGGCGCTGGGCAAGCTGCTCGATAAGGCGGAACAGAAGGTCACGGTCATGCGGGAAAGCGCGCAGGGCGAGTTGACCGAGCAGCCGTTTGCGGCGGAGGAGAGCGGAAAATGACCTTTCAGGAGCAATTAAAGGCGGATATCGCGCTGATCGAGCCTGCGCTGGAACGCAGCCTGTCCGGGGAGAGCGGGGCGGGGTACGACCGCATCTTTGAAGCGGCGAAATATTCGGCGCTCGCGGGCGGCAAGCGCCTGCGCCCGGTGATTGTGCTCGCGTTCTGCCGCCTGTGCGGCGGCGACGCGGGGAATGCGCTGCCGTTTGCCTGTGCGCTGGAAATGATCCACACCTATTCGCTCATACACGACGATTTGCCGTGCATGGACAACGACGATCTGCGCCGCGGCCGGCCGACGAGCCACAAGGTGTTTGGCGAGGCGATGGCCGTGCTGGCAGGCGACGGGCTGCTGACGCGCGCGTTTGAAACGGCGGCGGAGAGCCGGCTGCCGGCGGAGACGGTGCTGCGGTGCGTGCGCCTGCTTGCCCGCGCGGCCGGCATGAATGGTATGATCGGCGGGCAGGTGCTTGATATGGAGTCGGAGCATCAGAAAATTCCGCTTGACAAGCTCCGGCTGCTGCAAAGCTTAAAAACCGGCTGCTTGATCCGCGCCGCGTGCGAGCTCGGCTGCACGGCCGCGGGCAGCGAGGACGAGCATACGCTCGCCAAGGCCCGCGCTTACGGAGAAGCGCTCGGTCTTGCGTTCCAGATTCAAGACGACATTTTGGATATCGAGGGCGATACGGCAATGCTCGGCAAATCAACCGGCAAGGATGAGAAAAGCGAAAAGTCGACGTTCCCGTCGCTGCTTGGGCTGGAGGAGTGCCGCGCGCTCGTCCAAAGCCTGACAAAGGACGCCGCCGACGCGGTTTCCACGCTGGGAGACAGCGCTTTTCTGACCGAACTTGCATACAGTCTGGTCGGCCGGGCGAATTGAGCATTATCGGAGTGGGAAGTAAAAACGGATACAGCGCAGAAAAGCGGGCCAGACGGCCCGCTTTTCTGTGTTTTAGGATTAAAAATGGGAAAAAGAAAGAGGTTAGCAGTATTTTGCAACGTGTGCGCGCGTGACTTCTGCCGCCTTCTTGACGTTTTCCTCTTGAGAAAGCTCATAGTACGCGGGTCGGAACACCTCGATGGTGCACACGTCGCCAGTGAAGCCGATCTGCTTGAGCGTATCGGCGTAACGCTTATGATCGAGGCAGTCGCCCGGTTCGTCCGGCCACAGACGCTTCTCGTCCGTGTTGTAGGCCGCGCCGCACGGCAAATCCTCCATGCCGTTCAGGTGCCATACGAAAATGTGCTTGCCGTCGGCCTTTTCCAGCGACTCCCACTGAGAGGCCATTGCGTGGAAGTGGTACTGGTCCAGCGTGATGCCGACCAGCGGGCTGTCGACCGCTTTGATGATATCGTAGGCATACTCGAAACGGTTGATCGACATGCCCGGCGCGCCGCAGAATTCGAGCGAAAGCTTGATGCCATGCGGCTCGACCTTTTTGACCATTTTCTTTAATACGTCAACGGCGTCCGCCTTGATTTCACCAACGGTCGCGTGCACCGGCAGATCCGTCGACGGTACGACAACGATCATTTTGCAGCCCAGAATATTGCAGCGGCGGATGATTTCGTCCAGCTCCGCCATTACGGCGTCCTTTTCATCCTGTGTCTGCTTCATATTGAAGTAAACCAGCGCGTTGTAGGAAAGAATTTGCAGTCTGTGGTTTTTGAACCACTCGCCCATCTCCTCAATCGTGTACTTGCCGGCCCCCAAATCGCGGTCGAGACACTCGGACTGTACGTCGATATAGTCAAAGCCGTATTTTTCGCACAGCTCAAGATCTTTCATGACCGAATGGTCCTTGCAAAAACGGTTGCAGCCTTCGTTAAATCCAATCTTCATGATAATAACTCCTTTTCGATTTGATGGTATGATTGACCGCTTATTTCTTATAGAAATCCGGAGTGCCGCCGGTGACGACCTTTTCTGGAACGCCCGAGGTCTGGCTCTTTACCAGCGCGTCGGCGGTAATGGAGGCCACGTAGCCGTCCCAAGCAGAGGAACCGCCGGCTTCGCCCTTGAGGGCGTGATCGACCCAGTCCTGAATCTCCACGTCGTAGGAGTCGATGAAGCGCAGGATCCAGTTATCCTCGATCTTGGTAGAGACGTTGTGGTCGAAGCGGACGGTAGGGAAGGACGGGCAGGGCAGGTTCATCACGCCGTTTTCGCACACAATCTCGCAGTTGATGTCGTAGCCGAAGCCGCAGTTGACGTTGACTTCAAGCACGGTGACGATGCCGCTTTTGGTTTTCATAATCATGATCTGGGGGTCCTTCAGACCTTCGTGCGCCTTGGCCGAGGTCTTGGGCATGATGCACTGAACCTCGTCCCATTCGTCGTCTACCAGCCACGGCAGCACGTCGATCTCGTGGATGGCGGTATCGGTAACGGCCATCGCGGTCGAGTAGTCGTCCGCCACGCCGTCCGCGCGGTGCGTGCACTTGAGAACCAGCGGCGCGCCGAACTTGCCTTCCGCAAGCAGAGCCTTGAGCTGATTGTAGCCGCGGTCGTAGCGGCGCATAAAGCCGACCTGCACCAGATGCTTGCCGGAGGCCATTTCCGCGTCGACGATCTCTTTGCCATCCGCCGCGGTGTTGGCCAGCGGCTTTTCGCTGAACACCGGCTTGCCGGCCTTGATGGCGGCGAGAATCGGGTCCTTGTGGAACTGGCCCGGCGTGGTGACGACGACGGCGTTTACGTCGGGGGCGTTGATGGCTTCGTTAAAATCGGTAAAGACCCTTACGTCTTCGCCTGCAATAGCGGCGCCCTTTTTTGCGCCCTCCTCAAATACGTCGCACACGGCGACGACCGAGGCTCCCCTGATGCGGTTCTGGATGCGCTCGATGTGCTCGCGGCCGATCATGCCGCAGCCGATAACGGCGATTTTCAGTTCATTCATGGTATGTACTTCCTTTCAAAAACAATGAGTAAACAAAGGTTGCATTTCATCCCGCGAAACAGGAACACCGGCTGGCCAGCAGCAGCGAACCCGCTATGACGAAGCCGGGAAGCCTGCGGCCTGCCTAAAAGTACTCCTCAGCCGTTTCAAGATTAACGCCTCGTGTCTTTACACCGGAGGTGATAGCGGCCATTGCGGTAAACAAAACGGAAGAGACGCCCGTCTATCTGAGCGAATGAAAAAAGTATGTGGTTGGCCCTCTGCGAAATTAAACTTGTGTGATTTCTCAAATCCTGTTGAGCAGGTTGCGTGCACGTGAACATATTTTGTTATGCTTACAATATCACGATAGAAGAGCGGATGCAAGACGGGAAAATCACCAAAAAAGGCATGTTTTTTTTAGGTAAACTGTGAACCTCGTTGATTCTTTGTGCAGAAAATATGCATGTATACTTGCTTTTCTCCAGTATTCCACATATAATGAAGCAATGAACGCATTGCACGCACTGCACGCATTGTACGCATACGTACTATGTTAGGGGGAAACCGTAATGGCGGTAACACAAGCGCAAATTGCAAAAATGGCAGGTGTTTCGCGCGGCACAGTTGATCGAACGCTTAACAACCGTGGCAGGGTCAAGCCAGAGGTGGCGGATCGTATTCGCCGCATCGCAAATGAAATGGGCTACCGGCCCAACCGGGCGGGCAGCCTGTTACAGCGAGCCAATCGGCCGGTGCGTCTCGGCGTCATCATGCAGTCGGTAGAAACGCCGTTTATGGCGCTGATGCTGGATGAGATACACAAGGCAGCCATCCATATGCAGGAGATGGGGGCCGAAGTGTTGGTCCGTGCAAACGAATTTGTGGATCTTGACCGCCAGCTCGCCGTTTTGGATGAGCTGGAGGCCAAAGGGGTGGACGGGATTGCACTGACCCCTGTGGAGGACGTCCGGATTTGTGAGCGCATCAACGAGTTGGCGAAGAAAATGCCGGTCGTTACGTTTAACACTGATCTGCCGGATTCGCGCCGTCTGTGCTATGTGGGGCAGGAGAACTTTTTGAGCGGGCGCGCCTGCGCGGGTTTGATGAACATGCTGCTTGGCGGCAGCGGCAAGGTGCTGATGATCGCGGGACACCGCTCCTCTCAGTCACACCGCCGCCGTATAGACGGTTTTCGTTCAGAGGTGATATCGGCCTATCCGGGGCTGTCGCTGCTGCCGCTGGAGAGCAGCAACGACAGCAGGCAAAAGGCATATGAAATTGTGAAAGAGGTTTGGCAGCATAATCCGGACCTGCGCGGCATCTTTTTGGCGGCAAACGGTCAGATCGGTGTGTGTGATGCGGTGCGCGAGCTGGGGCTTAAGGGAAAAGTACATGTGATCTGCTACGATCTGTTTCCCGATACCGCAGAGGGCCTGCGTTCGGGCCTGATCGATCTTCTGATCGATCAGGATGCGCACGCGCAGGCCGTTCAGCCGCTCGAAATACTATTGGAAAATGTTTTGACCGGCGCGCGGCCGCCTGAGGAGTATATGCTGACCCGGATTGACATCCGAAACCAATATAATATATAAGTATCCCGCGTGCGCGCAGGGAGAGCTTCCCCTGATTAAGCGCCGCGGCAGAGGGGGGCTTTCCGGCGCTTCTCTCAAAAAAACGCTCTGATTTTGAAGTGTTACAAGAATCAGAGCGGTTTTTTGTTGAAAATGCGTTCACGTGAACATGAAGAGAAGGGGAAATAATGCGGGCAAACGCAAGATTTACATTGGAAGTTGCTAGTGCTGTTAGAAATGCACCGAAAATACCACGTTGATAACGTATTTCGGACTTTTTCCGTTTTGCAATCAGAAAAGACCATAAAAAGCGCCGCCCCAGACGGGCGGCGCTTTATTCTGTCTGCCATTGGGTGCTGAACGGCTCTCTCGGTCGAGAACCGCTCCTTTATTGCTGATTATGCCGTTTTATAGTCAATTATGCC
>JAUNGZ010000001.1 GCA_030524205.1 Eubacteriales bacterium | reverse complement strand
AAACCCGCGGGTGTAGTTCAATGGTAGAATGTCAGCCTTCCAAGCTGAACACGTGGGTTCGATTCCCATCACCCGCTCCATTTTATTATATCGGGTTTTCGGAGTTGATATGCGCCAGTAGCTCAGCCGGATAGAGCAACTGCCTTCTAAGCAGTAGGCCGGGGGTTCGAATCCCTCCTGGCGTGCCAAATTCCGCTGGACAAACCAAATATGGTGGGTATAGCTCAGTTGGTTAGAGCGTCGGATTGTGGTTCCGAAGGTCGTGGGTTCGAGACCCATTACCCACCCCATTTTTCAGAACACGACGCGCTGCTGTCCGCAGCGCGTTGTTCTGAATTTACTTTCAGCCCGCGAATACAGGGGCGTCGCCAAGCGGTAAGGCATCGGCCTTTGACGCCGACATTCGCTGGTTCGAATCCAGCCGTCCCTGCCAATTTTTTAATTGTACCATGATCCAGTAGCTCAGTCGGCAGAGCACCTGCCTTTTAAGCAGGGTGTCCGGGGTTCGAATCCCCGCTGGATCACCAAAACAAGAGCCTGCACATTCTTTAGAATGTGCAGGCTCTTTGTTGTCGTATAACTTTTTTCACGATCGAAACAGCGGCTTATTGCGCGGGCTGCAAGTCAATGGTAATTGCCTGATCCTCCAGCAGCGTCAGCGGCGCGGCCTGAAAGAAGGCAATTCCTTCGGCCTGTGCGAGTTCCTCGGCGGCGGCGTCGGGGTAGTAGTAGGTTGCGGTGATCAAGCCGGTTTCCCGGTCGACCGCGCAGTCGAAATAGGTGTCGCCGGTCACTTTAAGCTCGCCGCCGTCCGGGCCGGTCAGGTAAAACTGCGCGTCGGCGGTATACACCGCGCCGTGCACCGAGAACGTG
Source organism: Eubacteriales bacterium (assembly GCA_030524205.1). Classification (GTDB taxonomy): domain Bacteria; phylum Bacillota; class Clostridia; order Oscillospirales; family Butyricicoccaceae; genus Agathobaculum. The sequence continues at coordinate 166,654 of JAUNGZ010000001.1, read as the reverse complement.
GCGACCGCTTTTTTCGCGCCGACGTCAAGCGACTCCAGCGTAAGTCCATCGGCCGAAGCGTCGGTCAGCGGCAGGGAATCGAGCGAGCCTTTGACAAGGTGCGCGGGAGCGTCCGCGCCATCGTAAGAAATGGGGAGCAGCGTGACCGACTGTGTGGATTTGTCCGCGCCGAGGAATTCGTACGTGTTGCTGACGCGGGTAAAGCCGTTGCTGCCGGTATTGCCCCGGTCGGTCAGCGGAAGATAGTTTCCCTTGTCGTCGCGCAGCAGGAAGGCCTGCCACGGATCTTCCGCCGCTTCGCTGAGCGTGATGGTCGAGCCGAAGGGGGAGATGGACAGCCGCTCGATGCGCACCTTGTGGCCGTAGATCTCAAAGTTGGTCTTCGGCTCGACGGTGCGGCTCTCCACCGCGACCGCGCTTTTGTCCACCGCCAGACGGAACTGGAATTCAGAATCCGCAAGCGAGCTGGAGCCGCCGGTATACAGCAGCAGATCAAACTGGTCGGGCAGATTCCGGTCGAGCGCCATGCGGCGCATGCCTTTGATTGTGCGGTCGTCGATAAAGGTGGCTTCGGCTTTAACGGTGCCTTCGATATTCAGCGGTTTGCCGTCGATCTCGGCCCAGAAGGGCGGCGCGGACCACTGGGCGAGCCACGCCTCGGGTTCGCTGCCGTCTCCGTGACGTTCGATCGGCGTTTCGCTCGAGAGCGTGTAGAAAACATGCAGATAGCTGTCGTCCACTGCGAGGTTGTCGATGGTCAGCGTCCGTCCGTCCACGGTTTGGCTGACGCCGACGGCGGCGTTGTATTTCTCGAACGCCGCGAGCTGGGAAGCGTAGGGCGAATCGGGCTTTGCGGAAAAGTAGCCGACCGCGCCCCGAGCCATCGAGAGCACGGCGGGCGCTGCCGCCGCCGCGCCCGCAAGGCAGACCGCCGCGGCCACGCCGACGATCACCATGCGCCGCACAGGACGGCGGCGCTGCGGCGCTGCCTGTGCGGGCAGCGTTTCGAGCAGCGCGTCCATGCGCGCATCAAAGTCCTCCGGGATGGGGCAGTCCTCGCGCCCGGCGCGCGCCTTCAGCTTTTCATCAAATGTCATCATGGTAGCCTTCCTCCTCCAAAAGCGTGCGCAGGCGGTTCCTCGCCCGCGTCAAGCGGCTGCGCACCGTGCCCTCGCGCACGCCGAGTATCTTTGCGATCTCGGCCGTCGGCAGGTCCTCGTAGTAGAACAGCACGGTCACGATGCGGAACTCCTCGGGCAGACGTTGGACCGTGTCCCACAGGCCGAGGCCGTGCGCGTCCTCCGCGCCGCCCGCGAGGGGCTCCAGATCGTCGGTATAGGTCACCCGCGCGCTCTTGCGCCGGTGCTCGTAGGCGCAGTTGACTGCAATTTTGATCAGCCAGCCTTTGAGCGCCTTTTCGTCGCGCAGCCGTCCGAAGGCCTGCCAGGCGCGCAATACGGCTTCGCTCACCGCGTCCTCCGCGTCCGCGTCGCAGTCTAAAAGTGCCCGCGCCGCGCGGAACATGGCGCGGCTGTGCGCGGTGACCGCGGCGGCAAATCGTTCGCGCGCGTCCTCGCGCGGCGGGATCAATGTCAGTTCCATTAGGGTTCACCTCGTTTTCATCGTCCGGACACTTATAAGATGTCCCGGCGGGGCGAAATGCTCCCGGGGAAGGAGAAAAAATCAAACGAGCTGTCCGGGCCGCCGGTGCTTTTCACGCGGCGGGAAGGTTTTGTCAAAGGCTTTGAGCGCCTCGGGCGTGACCGAATAGAACACCTCGCTCTCCGCAAGCGTGCCCGCGGGCAGAGCGTTCACGGCCAGCGGCAGGATCATCAAATGATCCGGGCTTTCGCCCGCCGCGTCCGTGACGGCGTATTTTCGCGCGCGTTCAAAGCCGAAGCGCGGGTAATAGTCCGGCCAGCCGCACACCGCGCAGCCCGCAAAGCCCGTTTCCTTCGCCCGCGCGAGCGTGTGCCGCAGCAGCGCGGAGCCGACGCCCTGCTTCTGGTACGCCGGCAATACGGACAGCGGGCCGAGAATGATAATCGGAAAGCGCGCGCCGTCCTTCTGAACGATTGCCGCGCGGCTGTACGCCGCATGTCCGGCGATTGTGCCGCCGTCGAGCGCGACGACGCTCAGCTCCGGGATAAAGTCCGCGTGCGCGCGCAGCCGGTGCAGGATCAGATGCTCGTCGCAGCCGGGCTTGAACACATCCCAGAATGCGTCGCGCGTCAATTCCTCAACTGTGCGGTAATCGTCCGGCGTTTCCAAACGCAGGGTATAGTTTTTCATCATAGCAGTTCCTTTCCGTGGTTGGATATCATCAGCTTGCGCCCTTGCGGCCATAAAAAACGGGCATGGTGCGAAAAACACCATGCCCGTGTCCAAACGTGCGCATCGTGTTCCGCAAGGGCGGCTTTGGGGCGCACAAACCCAAGCCCCGTTTCCGGCGCTTTTCCGGCTGTACGCAGAAAGCTGCGCTTACAGAACCGACAAACAGACACTTCCTTCATTATAAGATGCTTACAGTATAGCGGACGCGCGGCGCGCTGTCAACCCGCGCGGGCGCGGTGAAATAATTTCGAAACAGGGCATCAAAAGGACAGAACCGCATGTTATACTTTGCCTAGGTTAGGAGGGATGTAAATGGCATATCGAATTTTGCTGGCGGAGGACGAGCGCGCCCTGCGCGAGGTGGTAGCGGATTATTTTTCGGAAAAGAGCGGCGGGCAGATGGAAATTGTGCCCGCGGCGGACGGCGACGCGGCGCTTGCGCTGCTGGACGCGGATGCGTTCGACCTGCTGCTGCTCGACGTGATGCTGCCGGGCGCGGACGGGTTCACGATTTGCCGCGCGGCGCGCAGGACGAGCGACGTGCCGATTTTATTTGTCACCGCCCGCGAGGCGGAGGAGGACCGCCTGCGCGGCTACGGGCTGGGCGCGGACGATTATGTGGTCAAGCCCTTTTCGCTCGCGGTGCTGTATGCCAAGGCACAGGCGCTGATCCGCCGCGCCAAGGGACTGACGCGGGACGCGCGTCTCACGGCGGGTTCGCTGATCCTCGACCCCGCGCGCGGCATGGTCATGGCGGACGGCAGGCCGGTCGCCCTGCCGCCCAAGGAGTTCGCGCTGCTGAAAGTGCTGCTTGAAAACAAAAACAAGCTGCTGACAAGGGAGGCGCTGCTCGTCCGCGTGTGGGGCTGGGACTTCGACGGCGCCGACCGCGTGATCGACAGCCATATCAAAAAGCTGCGCCGTGCGCTGGGGCCGCGCGCGGACTGTATTAAAACCGTCTTCAAGGCGGGCTATAAGCTGGAGGTGAAGGAAGATGAAAACCAAACGTAAAAACTATTGGAGCTTCTTTTGGCGCGTAGGCGCGGGATTTCTGGCGTTTTATCTGGCGGTGATGAGCGTGTTTACGCTGCTGCTCAGCTGGCAGCGCGCGTATTCCATGGCGGGCGATATGTCGGTCTCGGAATCGGAATTTCAGGACTGGGTAAAGCTCGCGCTGACCGACGCGGACGGCGCGAGCTTGGCGGAGCGGCTGGGTGAGCCGTTTGTCGCCGACCGGCGCATCCGGGATCGCGCGGACATCCGCATCACGGAGACCGGGGTGCTGTCCGCATCCGGCGAGGTGCTGCAAAGCAACAGCGGCTGGCTGCGCGCGGTCGATCCCGACTGGCAGGAGCAGATCGACGCGGGCGGCAGTGCGCAAACCTATCCCGTTGCGATGGAGGGGCAGCCCGCGCCGGTGTACGACGCCATCGTCAGTTGGCTGTGCGGGGAGGACGGCCTGTCGCAGCGGTCGGTGGAGGGCTGGCTGAAGGACGGCAGGATCTATCCCAAGCGGCTGCTGATACAGCGCCGGAAAAGCACGCCGGAGCAGGACGGCTGGGTTGCCGACGGCGCGCCGCGGGCGGTAGCCTGCACCTATGACGCGCGGCTGGACGAGGAACCGGCGCAGACCTATTTGATCCAAAGCGCCGTCCATCCGAGCAACGGCACGGAAACGCCCGCGCAGCTCCGGAACTCGCTCTCCTCGCCGCGCCGCATGGCGCTGCGCGCGCAGGTGACCGGCAATACAAAGGGCACGGGCAATTTGGTGGAGACTGTAAGGCCGTGGCGGGTCAACTATTACAGCTATCGTGTCGTCGTGTCGGCGGGCGCGCCGGGCGGCTTTGTGATCGCGCAGTACGCCGCCGAGGGCTACCCCATAAAGGCCAATCTGCCGATTCTCATGCCGGTCTGGGGCTTCGGGCTGCTGCTCGCGCTGCTCTTTGCAGCCGTCCTCGCCGCCGCCCTATTGCGCGTGTGGCGCAGACAGGAGCGTGTCGAGCAGGCCCGCCGCGATACGACCGCCGCTATCGCGCATGAGCTGAAAACGCCGCTCTCGGCGCTCTCGGCGACCGCCGAGCTGCTTTCGGGCGACATGGCGGCGGATAAGCGCGCGTATTACATGGAACAGATCCGGGCGCAGGCCGCGCGTATGGACGGCAGCGTCAAAAGGATGCTCGACCTATCCCGGCTGGAGGCGGGCGCGCAGCGGCTGCGTCCCGAGCGGGTGTCGGTTGCGGCGCTGGCCCGCGAACAGCTTGACGCGCTTGCGCCGCTGAGCGGGGAAATCACGACCGTGGCGCTGACGGACGGCGCGGACGAAACCGAGGCTGATCGCGCGCTTCTCTCCCGCGCGTTCGACAGCCTGCTCGGCAACGCCGTGCGCTTTACGCCACCCGGCGGAAGGGTCGCGGTGCGCGTTGAAAACGGCGTGTGCGCGGTGGAAAACACGGGCGCGCCCATCCCGCAGGACGCGCTGCCGCGTCTATGGGACGCCTACTATCAGGCTGATCCCGCGCGAGCGGACGGCGGCGCGGGCCTTGGCCTTGCGGTGGCAAAGGCCGTGTTTGAGCTGCACGGCTGGCCGTTCGGCGCGGAAAATACGCCCGAGGGCCCGCGCTTCTGGTTCCGGTTTGGGAAATAGGCCGCCGGCCGCCCCCGTCCGGCCGACACGGCCCCATTGCGCAGGCGGCTGTTATATAAAATCCCATACCGGCAGTTGAAGCGGCGCTTTAACTGAATTTATGCCGCGGTTATGGTATAATGAAATAAAACACGCAGGCGAGGAGGGCGCTTATGAACTGGGAGCCGTGGACCGGCTGTTATCCGGCGAGCGAGGGGTGTGCTAACTGCTATTTTTACGGACCGCGCGCCAAACGCTATGGGCAGAACACGATACAAAAGACGGATAAATTTGATTGGCCGATTCGGAAAAATGCAAAGGGCGCCTACAACATCAAGGGCGATAAAATTCTTGCAACCTGTTTTGCGACGGATTTTTTCCTGCCGGAAGCGGATGCGTGGCGCGCTGAGGCTTGGGCGATGATCAGGGAACGAACGGATATTGATTTTTTGATCCTGACCAAGCGGATCGACCGTTTTCCGGCGTCGCTTCCGCCGGATTGGGGCGCGGGATACGACAATGTGAACATCGGCTGCACGGTCGAGAATCAAAGGCGCGCCGACGACAGGCTGCCGCTGTTTTTGTCCTATCCGATCAAGCGGCGCTTTATTGCCTGCGCCCCGCTTCTGGAGGCGATCGACTTGACGCCGTATCTGCACGGGGTGCAGCATGTCACCGCCGGCGGCGAGACGGGACGGGACGCGCGCGTCTGCGATTACGATTGGGTGCTCGCCATCCGGGAGCAATGCGTCAACGCGGGGGTGACCTTTTGGTTTAAAAACACCGGCTCGTATTTTAGGCGGAACGGCGTGGTGGAAACCATAAACCCCTTCCGGCAGAGCGGCGAGGCAAAGGCGCTCGGTATTGATATTCTGGACGGAAAACGGCTGTTTTGAGATGTAAAAACGAGAAAAGCCCCGCATATCGTCGGTGATATGCGGGGCTTTCGCACGGTGCGGCCGCGTTTAAATCGTGTCGATTTGCAGCTTGCCGCCGTCCATATGCAGATACGCGCCGGAGAGCGGCGCTTCGCTCGTGACGATCACGGTCGCCAGCGGGTTTTCGATTTCCTTTTCGATCAGGCGGCGCAGGTTGCGCGCGCCGAATTTGATGGAAAACGCTTTTTCCGTCAGATAGGCGATCAGGCTGTCGTCCCACGTCAGGCGGATGCGCTTGGCAGCGAGACTGTCCCGCAGCTCGCTCAGCATGATCGACGCGATGCGGCCGAAGTCGGCCTCGGAGAGCTGGTTGAAGGCGATGATTTCGTCGATGCGGTTCAAAAACTCGGGGCGCATGATCTCCTCAAGCGCCTTCATCGCGCGTTCCTTGCTCTGCGCGGACACCGTCCGGCCGAAGCCCGCGGGCGTGCCGTTCCCCTGCGAACCGGCGTTCGAGGTCATGACGATCACGGCGTTCTCAAAGCTGACCACGCGGCCCTGCGCGTCGGTCAGGCGGCCGTCGTCAAGGATTTGCAGCAGGGCGTTGAGTACGTCCGGGTGCGCCTTCTCGATCTCGTCGAACAGCACGACCGAGTAGGGGCGGCGGCGGATCTTCTCGGTCAGCTGCCCTGCCTCGTCGTAACCGACGTAGCCCGGAGGCGAGCCGATCAGGCGGGAAACCGTGTGCTTTTCCATATATTCGGACATGTCGAGCCGCACAAGCGCGTCGGGCGAATCGAACAGGTCGAGCGCGAGCTGTTTGACCAACTCGGTTTTGCCCACGCCGGTCGGGCCGACGAACAGGAAGGACGCGGGCTTTTTCTTGGGCGAAATGCCCGCCCGCGAGCGGCGGATGGACGCGCAGGCCGCGTCGACGGCTTCGTCCTGCCCGATGATGCGTGCTTTCAGGCGGGCTTCCATGCCGCGCAGCCGCGCGGATTCCTGCGAGGCGACCTTGGAGGCCGGGATGCCCGTCCACAGCTCGACGACCGCGGCAAGCCCCGCCTCGTCCACCGTGGGGGCGGGCTGGGTGAGCAGCTCGTGCAGCCGTCCTTCCACCTGCAGCAGGCGCGAGCGGCAGGACGCGATGCGCGCGTAGGTTTCCTCCTTTTCGTCCCGCTGGGCGGACTGCGTCAGCAGCTCAAGCTGGGTCTGCAGGCCCTCCAGCTCGGTTTGCAGCGCCGGGATTTCGGAAAGCTGCGGCGAGTCGAGATTCAGCCGCGAGCAGGCCTCGTCGATCAGGTCGATGGCCTTGTCGGGCAGGAAGCGGTCGGTGATATAGCGCTCCGACATTTCGGCGGCGCGCTCGCAGATTTCGTCCGGCACCACGACGCCGTGGAAGCTCTCGTAATAGGAGCGGATGCCGCGCAGGATCTCGGCCGTTTCCTTGACCGACGGCTCGCCGATGAACACCGGCTGGAAGCGGCGCTCGAGCGCGGCGTCCTTTTCGATATGCTTGCGGTATTCGGTCAGCGTGGTCGCGCCGATCACCTGAATATCGCCGCGCGCGAGGGCGGGCTTGAGGATATTGGCGGCGTTCATCGACCCTTCCGAGTCGCCCGCGCCGACGATATTGTGCACCTCGTCGATCACGAGGATGATGTTGCCGAGCTTTTTGATCTCCTCGATCAGGCCCTTCATGCGGCTTTCAAACTGGCCGCGGAACTGCGTGCCCGCGACAAGCGCGGTCAGGTCGAGCAGATGCACCTCTTTATTGCGCATTTTAAACGGAATGCGGCCCTCGTTAATGCGAACCGCCAGCCCCTCGGCCACGGCGGTCTTGCCGACGCCCGGCTCGCCGATCAGGCAGGGGTTGTTCTTCTGCCGGCGGTTTAAAATCTGGATGACGCGGTCGGTCTCGCGGTCGCGGCCGACGATGTGGTCGATGCGGCCCTCGGCGGCCTTGCGCGTCAGGTTTTCGCAGTAATTGTTCAGGTATTTGCGCTTTTTGTCGTCGCGCGGCGGAGCCTGCGTGCGCGTGCGCGCGTTTTCGGGCGCGCGCTGCGGCGACTGCGGCTGAAAGATGGCGGGGGGAGCGGCGCGGTCGTCGTCCGCGTCCGTTTCGTGCGGCGCGTCGTCGTCCGTGCCGTCCGACCCGGCGGTGACAAGGTCGTTTAAGTCGGCAAGCGAGCCGATCTCGCCCGAAAGCGCTTCGAGATCGTCCTCGGTAATGCCCATCTGCTCCATAATATTGTCGAGCGGCTTCACGCCCAGCTCGCGGGCGCATTTGAGGCACAGGCCTTCCTGCGACGTTTGATCGGGGCCTTCGATCTTGGTGATAAAGACGACCGCGATGTTTTTCTTGCACCGCGAGCACATTGGCATATTCATAGAAAAAATTCTCCTTTTTGGGAATGGGCGCTTAAATCGCCACCGGCAGCACGTCGATCAGCTTTGCCAGCAGGACCGTATCGGCCACCCGCTGCGGGGAAAGATAGCCGAGCGAGGTGTAGGTGATCGGGGAAAACCACTCGATGCCGAGCAGGACCAGCGCGATCAGCGCGACGCCCGCCGCAAGGCCGACCGCGCCGCCCGCGAGCGAGTCCAGCACGCCGAGCGGGGTGAGCTGGGCGATAAAATGCAGCCCCTTGGCCGCCAGCGCGACGAGCCAGCCGAACAAAATGCCGCACAGGATGAGCAGCAGCAGGAAAGCGATGCTTTCCGCCATGCCCGCCGCTGCTTCGGTGACGGTCTGCTTGAGGCCGTCTAAAAGTCCTGCCGCGCCGCCGAGCGCGGCCTGCTGCTCGAACACCTTGCCCACGATCGGCGTGACGATCCATTTCGCCACGATCGGGGCGGCGGCGCGCGCGGCGAAGAAGGAGGCCGCCAGCGCGACGATTCGTCCGACCAGACCGGCCAGCGCGCCGAAAAATCCGCGGCGGCACCCGAGAATCACATTGATCAGCAGCAGTACGATCAGGATCAGATCGGGCAGGTTGAGCAGCTTCAGCAGGGTCTGCGACAGGTCAGGTTGCATCGGAGATGTCCTCGCTTCGTTCGGAGTGGGCGGTAAAAAGACGGGTGTTTTTGGCGTAGAGCGCGAACACGGTGCCGTCGTCGGTCAGCAGCACGCGGCGCGCGCCGACAGCTTCGCTGTTCTGCCAGAGCGGCGCAAAGCCGCTGTCGTACACGGATACGCCCGACGCGCTCAATACGGCGACGCCGGCGTTCGATACCGCGATGGCCGACGGCTCGGCGGCGAGGGAAAACGGTCCCTCCAGCCTGCCGTTTGCGCGCAGGGTGTACAGATCGCTGCGCGCGCCGCCCGAATAGGAGCGGGTCGCGAGCGCGAGCGCATCGTCCCGCACGGCGAAGGTAAGCAGGTCGCTGCTCGCCGCCGTCAGCACATGCTCGGTTTTTCCCTTGCGGCTGATCAGGTACAGTCCGTCGTCGCACAGCGCGGCAACTGTGCCGTTCGACAGATAGCACAGCTCCATGCCGAGCGAGCCCTCCAGCATGCCGTCGGCGCTTAATTCGCCGGTTGAAACGGAATAGAACAGCACATGCGAATCGAGCGATACGCCGTTCTGCTGAAAGGCCAGCGCGGCCAGCATTTTGCCGTCGGGAGAAAGCGCGGCCGACACGATATAGTATTCGGAGGAATTGTATTTGAAAACCTCTTTGCCGCGCGCGTCGTAAACGGCGGCGGCGGTGCGGTAGCCCTGTTCATCGGTAATGAGCACAAAATGGCCGTCCTTCGCGGCGCGGCCCGTGATGATGGGAGAGTCCAGCTCAAGCGAGGCGGTCGCGGCGACCGAGTTGGTCAGCACGGCCTTGGTGCCGCCGCGGTCATAGGCCAGCGCGTAGTCTCCGGCGGTTTCCACCACGGGATCGGAGTAGCCAAGCGACTGCTTGAGCGTGGTTACGCCGCCGGGCTTGGCAAGATAAAGCGAGTCGCTGTCGGCATAGGCCAGACCGGAGCCGAACAGCGCGCCGTCGGAAAACGAGCCGTTTTCATAACTGATCGTTGTAATATCGCCCTCGTGCTGGCGGAAGCCCGCGATGGCATAACCGGCAAGGCTTCGGATGGAGGAAGGCGTGAGCAGCCGGTAATTGGTCAGCAGGAAGAAAAAAACGCCGATCACAAGCAGCCAGCCGCAGGCGGTGCGCAGCGTGGTCACGATGCGCACGCGCTTATCCTCGCTTTCGCGCAGGATCTTGCGCCGCTCTTTTTTGGACGACGGGAAGCGGACGATATTCGGTTTTGTTGTATGCTCTCCCATAGGGTCCACCTCCTCATTGTACCGCGTTTAACGGATGAAAATGTGAATAAAAATGAAATTCTCAGAAAATACCCGATTTTGGCTGCTTGTCCAGCTCGAACGGGGCGAGCGCGGGCGTGTGCTCGTACCAAAGCCGGTTCATGAACAGCCCGTGCGCGGGCAGGGTGGGGCCGGCGGCCTCGCGGTCTCCCGCCCGCAGGATGGCGGAGACGTCGTCCGGCGTCAGCTTGCCGCCACCTACATAGACAAGCGTGCCCGCGATGGCGCGCACCATGTTGTACAGAAAGCCGTCCCCGCACACGCGGACGCGGATGAGACCGTCCACCGGCTCGACCTCGCACCAGAAAACCGTGCGCACGGTGCTCTTGACCGGCGTGCCTTGGCTGCGCACGGCGGCAAAGTCCTGCCGTCCCACAAACCGCTCGGCGCCCCGCCGCATCCGGTCGAGATCGAGCGGGTAGCTGTAACGGTAGGCGCGGCGCGCGTAAAAGGGGTTGCGCAGGGTGGACGGATAAATATAGTAAGCGTATTCCTTCTTGGTGCAGTCGAACCGCGCGTCGAATCCGTCCGGCACCTCGCACGCGCCCGTTACCGCGATATCCTCGGGCAGAAAGCTGTTCAGCGCGTAGGGCAGGCGGTCCATCGGGATGGAGCAGCCGGCTTTGAAGTTCGCGGCATAGCGGCGGGCGTGCACGCCCGCGTCCGTGCGGCCGACGCCCGAGACATGCGTTTTTTGGCCGAGCAGGCGGAGAACTGCGGTTTCCAGCGTCTCTTGGATGGACGCGCCGTTTTTCTGCACCTGCCAGCCGTGGTAATTGGTCCCGTCGTAGGACAAAATCAGCGCAATGTTCATAAACCGTACCGCCGCAGCACGACGACCGCGCCGATGACGAGCGCGCTGATGATGAGCGCGCAGACGTCCACGCGCTCGATTTTGAGCTGCTTCATGCGCGTGCGGCCGACGTCGCCCCGGTACAGGCGGCACTCCATCGCGGTGGCAAGCTCGTCCGCCCGGCGGAAGGCCGAAATGAACAGCGGCACGAGAATGGGGATCATCGCCTTGGCGCGCTGCAAAATATTGCCCGAGTCGAAGTCCGCGCCGCGCGCCTTCTGCGCGGAGATGATCTTCTCGGTTTCCTCGATCAGCGTCGGAATGAAGCGCAGCGCGATCGACATCATCATGGAAAGCTCGTGCACGGGCGCGTGCAGCCGTTTCAGCGGCGCGAGCAGGCGCTCGAGGCCGTCGGTCAGCTGGATGGGGCTGGTCGTGTAGGTCAGCATCGAGGTGGCGATGATCAGCAGCATCAGCCGCAGCACCATGAAGAAGGCGACCTTGATGCCCTCCTTTGAAATATGCAGAAAGCCCCACTGCCAGATATAGTCGCCCGGCGTGTAGAAAAGGTTCAGAACCGCAGTGAAAATGACGATGAACAGGATCGGCTTCAGCCCGCGCACGACCATTTTGGGGGAAATGCGCGATATGCCGATAATCACCGCGAGAAACGCGATGATCAGCGCGTAGGAAACCGGCCCGGCGGCCAGAAACAGCGTGATGATAAACGCGACCGTCAGCACGATCTTGACGCGCGGATCAAGCCGGTGCACCGCGCTGTTCCCGGGGAAGAACTGGCCGATGGTGATATCCTTAAGCATCAGCGGCCGCCCCCCTTCGTTTTGCAGGCGCGGATGGCCTGCATCGCCTGCTCGACGGTGAACGCCGAGGCGTCGACGGCGAAGCCGCGGTTTTTCAGCTCGAGCATAACCTTGGTGATCATCGGGATGTCGAGCCCTGCCGCGATGATCTCCTCCGCGTGGGAAAAGACCTCGCGCGGGGTGTCGCAGAACAGGATTTTGGCCTGATTCATCACAAGCAGGCGGTCGGCCAGCTTTGCGATATCCTCCATCGAATGGGACACGATCAGCACGGTCGCGCCCGATTCGTCGTGGTAGCGTTTGACCAGCTCGAGGATTTCGTCCCGCCCGGCGGGGTCGAGCCCGGCGGTGGGCTCGTCCAAAACGAGCACGTCGGGCCGCATCGCGATCACGCCCGCGATGGCGACGCGGCGCTTCTGCCCGCCCGACAGCGCGAACGGGGACTGGCCGGCGAGGCTCTCGTCCAGCCCGACCGCGCGCATGGAATCCCGCACGCGCTCGTCGATCTCGTCCTGCGGCAGCTTCATGTTGGCCGGGCCGTAGGCGATGTCCTTCGCGATGGTTTCCTCAAAAAGCTGGTATTCGGGGTACTGGAACACCAGACCGACGCGAAAGCGCGTTTCTCTGGCGCACTTGCCCTTTTCGTTCCAGATGGACCGGCCGTCGAGCAGCACCTCGCCCGCGTCCGGCTTCAAAAGCCCGTTGAAATGCTGGATCAGCGTCGATTTGCCCGAACCGGTGTGGCCGATGACTCCGAGGATCTCGCCTTTTTCGATCCGAAGGTCGACGGAGTCGAGCGCTTTGCGCTCGAAGGGGGTGCCTGCGCCGTAAATATGGGTCAGGCCCCGCGTTTCCAAAATGGTCGACAATGCATTTTCCTCCGCTTACTGTAAATACTGCTGTAAAATATCCGCGCATTCGGCTACCGAAAGCGCGCCGATCGGCAGCGCCGCGCCGTCCTGCCGGTTGAGGTCGTACAGGATTTCGATCGTCTGCGGCACGGTCAGCGAGGCCGCGCGCAGCGTGTCCACCTGCGTAAAGATCTCGCGCGGCGCGCCGTCCATCAGCACGTTTCCCTGATGCATGACGACCACGCGGCCGGCCTGCACGGCCTCGTCCATGTGGTGCGTGATCAGGATGACCGTGATGCCGTAGGTGCGGTTTAGGTCGCGCACGACCGCCATCACCTCGCGCCGGCCCTGCGGGTCGAGCATGGCGGTGGGCTCGTCGAGCACGACGCAGCGCGGCATCATGGCGATCACGCCCGCGATGGCGACGCGCTGCTTCTGCCCGCCCGACAGCCGGTGCGGCGCCTGCGCGCGGTATTCGTACATGCCGACGGCTTTCAGCGCGTCGTCCACGCGCTTTCGGATCTCCTCGGGCGGTACGCCCATGTTTTCAAGCGCGAACGCCACGTCCTCCTCGACCACGGTGGCGACGAGCTGGTTGTCCGGGTTCTGGAACACCATCGAGACGGTCTTGCGCACCTCGTAGGTGTTCTGCTCGTCGCGCGTGTCCATCATATCGACATAGCACACGCCGCCGGTGGGCAGGCGGATGGCGTTGAAGCAACCCGCGAGCGTACTCTTGCCCGAGCCGTTGTGCCCGAGCACCGCGACGAACTCGCCGCGTCCGACCGTCAGGCTGACGCCCTTGAGCACCGGCACGGAGAGCTGTCCCTCCTCGGCGGGATAGGCGTATTCCAAATTTTCGGTTTTAATAATTTCAGACATGTTTCATTCGTCCTTTGCGTGGATTGTGCGGGGAAGCGGCTTTCTCTGAAGGACGCGCCGTTACGCTTCCGCGATAAACCGCGCGGAAGAGCCGCACGGCAACGTAAGCCCGGTCGACTGCACCGGCAGGCCGAGCTCCTGCGCGTCGATATGCCCGGCGGCGCGTTTTCCCGCCGTAATGCCGAGCAGATAGGCCATGACCGACGGGGCCAGCCCGGTTGAATAGCTGGAAATCAGCACGAACAAGGGCTTGGAGGAAAGCAGCTCCATCGTAAGCGCGATAAAATCGGCCACATCCTCTTCGATTTTCCACGTTTCGCCCGAGGGGCCGCGTCCGTAGCTCGGCGGATCCATGATGATCGCGTCGTATTTGCGGCCGCGCCGGATCTCGCGCTGGACGAATTTCTTGCAGTCGTCCACGATCCAGCGGATGGGCGCCTGCGCAAGCCCGCTGGAAGCCGCGTTTTCCCGCGCCCAGCCGACCATGCCCTTGGAAGCGTCCACATGGCAGACCGAGGCGCCCGCGTTTGCCGCGGCGAGCGTCGCGCCGCCCGTGTAGGCGAACAGGTTCAAAACGCTGACCGGCCGGCCCGCGCCGCGCACCATTTGGTCGATAAAATCCCAGTTGGCGGCCTGCTCGGGAAACAGGCCGGTGTGCTTGAACGACATGGGCTTGAGCTGGAAGGTCAGCTCCTTATACCGGACGGCCCACTGCTCGGGCAGCTTGCGGATCTCCCATTTGCCGCCGCCCGAGGCCGAGCGGTGGTAGACCGCGTTGGGCTTGTCCCATGCGCGGCAGCCCTCCTGCTTGGGCCAGATGGCCTGCGGGTCGGGGCGCACCAGCACCTGATCGCTCCAGCGTTCGGCCTTTTCGCCGCCGCCGCAGTCCAGAACGGTATAGTCTTTCCAATTTTCCGCAATCCACATAAAGCACATTCCTCATTCTGTGTGAAATTTACACACTGTATCAGTCTCTATTCTACCACCAAACGGCGCGGGGCGCAATGAAAAAAGAATGGGTGTCAAGACACCGGTTTTTATGGAAAACAGCGAAAAGCCGGAGAAAAACAAAGCAAGCCGCACGAAAAGTGCGGCTTGCTTCAAAAAGAAAAAAAGAAAGAATAGGAGTATGGACGGATATGGCCGTAAAGAATGGGGGTTTCACACCACGGTGGCGCGCGGCGGCACCGGGGAGGAAAAAACGATCTGCGTTTTGGTTTTTCCGAATTTTTGCAGCTGTCCGATAAAGCTGTCAAGCTCCTGCGTCGAGCCAAAGGACACCTTGACCAGCATCGAATAGTTGCCTGTGACGCAGTTGCACTCAAGCACGCTGGGGCACGATTGGATAAAAGGGTAAAACTCGGCCTTCTGCGCGGGCTGCATATCCAGATTGATATAGGCCAAAATGTGATAGCCGAGCTGCAGCGGGTCGATATCGAGGGTGTAGCCGCGGATCACGCCGCGCTTTTCCAGCCGTTCGATCCGCGCGGACACCGCGGGGGAGGACAGGCTGACCGCCCCCGCCAAATACTTGACGGGCGCCCGCGAATTTTGCTGCAGCAGCCGCAGCAGCTTCAGGTCTATTTCATCCATCGAGGTAAGCCCCCTTTGCAGGCATAAAAAATAGGAGTCCACCGCCTCTGCGGTGAACTCCTTTGTTCTGTTTTCATTATAAACCGCCGAAACGGCACTGTCAAATTAAATAAAGAGCAAAACGAATATTTATCAGTATTGCATGACAAAACGGGGATGAAAGAGAACTGTTTTGGGAAAAAGTGCGCAAATCTCAGCACGTGCAGGCCGCGTCGAGCGCGTTCTGCCGCGCCTGACGCGACAGCTTGTGCGTGATGGCGACGAACAGCGCGACTGCGATCACGATCGAGCACAGGTCGGCGATCGGCTGGGTATAGATAATGCCGTCCAGACCAAGCAGCGCGTTGAACAGGAACAGGCAGGGCACAAAAATGAAGCCCTGCCGGCTGATCGACAGCACCATCGACGCGGCGGCGCGCCCCATCGCCTGCAAGGCGTTGGTCAGCACGAACAGCACGCCGAGCACCGGGGCGGAGACCATCAGCGCCCGCAGCATGGGCACGCCCGCCGAAATAACCGCCGCATCGTCGATAAACACCGAAATGATGCGCTCCGCGCCGAACCAATAGACGGCGGTCAGGATTACGCCCATGACCGTGGTGCACACAATCGAGAATTTGACGATGCCGCGCAGCCGCGCCACATTTTTAGCGCCGAACGCATAGCCGACCAGCGGCTGAATGCCCATCGCAAGGCCGAGCTGCACGAAAACGACCAGCATATTGGCCTTCATCGCAACGCCCATCGCGGCGACGGCCGCCGCGCCGTACAGGATGAGGAAATTGTTGAGCAGGATATTGGTCGCGCTCATCAAAATATTGTTGAGCGACGCGGGCAGGCCGATGGCGATTACGCCGCCGATCACGCCGCGCGCCGCGAAGTCGCGCGGATGGATGGACAGAGCCGATTTACCGCGCACAAAATACAGCAGATAGAACACGCTGGCCGCGAGATTGCCGAGCACGGTGGCGATGGCCGCGCCCCGCACGCCCCAGCCGAGGCCGAGGATCATGATGGGGTCGAGGATGATGTTGACCACCGTGCCGACCATGTTGCCCGCCATCGAGGCGGTGGCCGCGCCCTCCGCGCGGATCAGGTTGCCGAACGCGGTGCCGAAGATGATGAACGGCGCGCCGAGCGCAATCCAGCGCAGGTATTCCCCGGCAAAACCGACGGTGTCCGCGTCCGTGCCGATGGCTTTCAGGATGACCGGCATGGACGCGAGCGTGAGCGCAACCATGACCACGCCCCAGATCAGCGAGCCGTAGCAGCAGAACGCGCTCACCTGCTTGGCGCGGCCGTGCTCGCCGCCGCCCAAGAGCCGCGAGATCAGGGAAGAACCGCCGATGCCGAACATGTTGCCGAACGCCATCAGGATGAGGAACACGGGCGTTGCGACCGAAACCGCCGCCACCTGATTGGTGTCGCCCGTCTGGCCGACGAAAAAGGTGTCCACCATGTTGTACACGACGACCACCAGCATGCTTAAAACGGTCGGCACCGCCATCTGCGCGACCGCCTTGGGGATCGGCGCGTCCTTGAACAGCGATTCGTTATTTTGATTCATTATATTACCTCCTGTAATTAACTGCTTTGTGTAGCAGGCTACATATTTGGGCGAAAGAAAACGTCAGTCCATCCTGACGTTTTGGTATACCCGTTCGAGCATATCGCGGAGCCGGAGCAGCTCGCCGTCTGTAAAGCCGCGGGTCGAGCGTTCGTCCAGCAGGGCGCGGTGGTTGCTCATGACGCGGCGCACCTCGTCGAAACGCAGGGTCAGCCGAACGATGCGGCAGCGGCGGTCGCGCGGCGAAACGGCGGTCGAGACAAAGCCCTTATCCTCCAGCCGGTGCACGATGCCGACCACTGTCGGATGCTTGAGGTGGAAATGCGTGCCGATGTCCTGCACGGTGGTTTCCGCGCCGCCGCGCTGGTCAAGAAAGCACAGCAGGTCGCTCTGCGCGGTCGTCAGGCCGAGCGGACGCAGCGCGGCGTCCAGCCGCGCGATGACGTTGAGATTGATCAGCTTGAAATATTCGCCGGGAAACGGCACGCCGGACATAGCGTCACTTCCTAAAAATAGTAGCTTGCTACTGAATTATAGCAAAGGAACGCCGTTTTGTCAACGGCGGACCCTTATTTTTTGCGTTTGGCCTTAGTCTGCGCCCAGCCCTTTTTCTTGGGCGCGGGACGGGACGCGGGGCGGGCGGGTTTGGCGTTTTTTGGCGCTTTTTTCGCCGGAACGGGCGGCTTTTCGCCGCGCGCGGGGCGGATCAGGCACTCTTTGCCGAAGCCGATCAGATCCTCGCGTCCGGCTTTCTTCAGCGCGGCGAGCACGATCGGGCGCTTGTCCGGTCTGCGCCATTGCAGCAGCGCGCGCTGCATGGCCTTGTCCTCAGCCGTTTTGGCGACGAAAACGGGCTTCATCGTGCGCGGGTCAAGCTCGGTGTAGTACATGGCGGTGGACAGCGTGCCCGGCGTGGGGTAGAAGTCCTGCACCTGCTCCGGCATGTAGCCGACCTTGTTCAGGTACTCGGCCAGCAGCACCGCGTCTCTCAGCGTCGCGCCCGGATGGGACGACATCAGATAGGGAACAAGGTACTGCTTGCGTCCTAATTTCTGGTTGATGCGCGCGTACCGCTCGCGGAAGCTCTCGTATACGGAGAATGATGGTTTTCCCATATAATACAGTACGTTATCACTCATGTGCTCGGGCGCGACCTTGAGCTGGCCGGAGATATGGTGCTCGACCAGCTCGCGGAAGAAGGCGTCGTTCCGGTCGGCCATCATATAATCGTAGCGCAGGCCGCTTCGCACAAAGACCTTTTTAACGCCCTCTATCTGCCGCAGCTCGCGCAGCAGGTTCAGGTAGTCGCCGTGGTCGGCCTCGAGGTTTTTGCAGGCCGACGGGAACAGGCACCGCTTGTCCCGGCACAGCCCGTGCTGCTCCTGCTGCTTGCAGGAGGGGAAGCGGAAGTTTGCCGTTGGCCCGCCGACGTCGTGGATGTAGCCCTTAAAGCCGGGCATCGCGGCGATCTGCCGGGCCTCGGCCAGCACGCTTTCGTGGCTGCGCACCGAGATATAGCGCCCCTGATGGAAGGCGAGCGCGCAGAAGTTGCACGCGCCGAAGCAGCCGCGGTTGTGGATGATGGAGAACTGCACCTCCTGAATCGCGGGCACGCCGCCCGCCGCCTCGTAGGAGGGATGGTAGGCGCGGGCATAGGGCAGGGCGTAAACCTTGTCCATTTCCTCGGTCGAAAGGGGCTTCGCGGGCGGATTCTGCACCAAAACGCGCTTGCCGTGGCGCTGTAAGAGCGCCCTGCCGCGCACAAAGTCCTGCTCGTCGTACTGGGCTTTGACCGAGCGGGCGTAATCGGCCTTGCTGTCCAGCACCGCCTCGTAGGAAGGGCACTCGGCCGCTTCGAACGGCAAAAACTGCGCATCGTGCGCCAGATACGCCGTGCCGCGCACGCCGACGCAGGCCGCCGCGCCCTTTTTGCCGTGCCGGAGGTTGTCCGCGAGCGCCAAAACCGAGCGCTCGCCCATGCCGTACATCAGCCCGTCCGCGCCGGTCGATTCAAGGATGGACGGCATGACGCGGTCGGCCCAGTAATCGTAGTGCGCGAAGCGGCGCAGGCTGGCCTCGATGCCGCCCAGATAGATGGGGGTGTCCGGAAACGCGCGCCGCGCGAGCATGGAATAGACGGTCACGGCGCGGTCGGGGCGCCGGCCCGCCTTGCCGCCCGGGGTGTACGCGTCGTCCGAGCGGCGCTTTTTGGCCGCCGTGTAATGCGCGACCATCGAGTCGATGTTGCCGCTGTTGATCAGCACGGCGTAGCGCGGCCGGCCCATCGCCAGAAAGTCCGCCTCCGAGCGGAAATCGGGCTGGGAAAGGATGGCGACCTTATAGCCCGCGTCCTCTAAAACGCGCGAGATGACCGCCGTGCCGAACGAGGGATGGTCGACGTAGGCGTCGCCTGTGACGAGCAGAAAATCGCAGTAGTACCAGCCGCGCGCGGCCATGTCCTCATGGGAGATTGGGAGAAAATCGTTCATTGCTTCCCGTCCTTCAAAATGGTAAAAAAATAACCGCTCCCAAACCGAAGCGGTTATTTTTGTTATGTCGTGTCAAGCCTTCAGTTGTCGAGGTAGAACTGCACCAATTCCTGCATCAGCTCGTCGCGGTCGATCTTGCAGATCAGGCTGCGCGCGTTGTTGTGGTTGGTGATGTACGTCGGGTCCTCGGAGAGGAGATAGCCCACGATCTGGTTGATCGGGTTGTAGCCCTTCTCCTTGAGCGCATCGTATACCGCGGTCAGCGTGCGCTTCATCTCCTTGTTGGACTCGTCTACAAGGCTGAATTTTCTCGTGCCGTCAAGCATGTCTGTCTCCTTTCCGATTCACTCGGTTTGTTTTTCACTACAAATAGCATAATACAAAACACGTGAAAAGTAAAGGCTTATCCGCGAAGTACTGCGCCGAAATCTTTTTCCAAAGCTGCCAATGCGGCGCGCATCGCCTTGTCGCATTCCTCGTCGGTCAGCGTGCGGTCGGCCGCGCGCAGGATGAGCGAATAGGCGACCGACTTCTTGCCCTCCGGGATGCCCTTGCCCTTGTATACGTCGAACAGCTTGACGTCTTCCAGAATGCCGCCTGCGGCCTTTTCAATGCAGTCCCGCATGGAGGCGGCGGGCGTTTCGTCGGAAACGATCACGGCGATGTCGCGCGTCGAGGCCGGGAACTTGGGCAGCGGGTGGTACAGGCGCACGGGGTCGATGGCGGCAAGCAGCGCGTCCATGCGGATTTCAGCGGCGAGCACCTCGCCCGACAGGCCGTAGGTCTTGCACACCGTCGGGTGCACCGTGCCGAGCACGCCGGCCTCCGCGCCGCCGATCAGCACCTTGGCGCAGCGGCCCGGATGGTAGGAGGGATTTGCCTTTTCCGGCTCGAAGCGCACGTCCCGGATGTTCAGCTCGCGGCAGACCGCCTCGACCACGCCCTTGAGCTGGAAGAACGACAGCCGCCCGTAAGCGCCGAGCGCCAGTATCTTTTCCTCGCGCGGCAGAACGTCGGGGTTTGCCTTGCCGCCGCAGATTTCGGGCAGGTAGACCGTGCCCAGCTCGAACAGGCAGGCCGACGGGTTGCGGTGCGCGTGGTTGTGCGCCAGATTATCCAGCATCGAGGGCAGCACGGTCGTGCGCATGACGCTGAAATCCTCACCCAAGGGGTTCAGGATCGTGGTCGAAATGCGGCGCTTATCGTCCTCGGCCCAGCCGATCATGTCGTAGAACTTCGGGGAGATAAAGGAATGGCTCATCGCCTCGTCGAAGCCCGCCTCGCGGCAGATGAGCGACACGGTGCGCTCGGCCTGCTGGACAGGTGTGAATTCGCCCTGCACCATTTCGCCCGCGTACAGCGTCGTCGGGATGTTGTCGTAGCCGTACATGCGCGCGACCTCCTCGGCCAGATCGCACATGCGGGCGATATCCGTGCGGAAGGAGGGCACGACGACCTCGCCCTCCTCGACCGCGAAGGACAGCTTTTCGAGATAGGCTTTCTGCTCGTCCGCCGGCAGGTCAAGCCCTAAAAGGGCGTTCATCTTGTCCGGCTCGAAGGGCAGGCGCTTGGGAGCGGGGTCGGTCGCGTCCACGTCGATCACGCCGCCGACGACCTCGCCCGCGCCGAGCTGTTCGACCAGCTCGCACGCGCGGTTGACCGCGTCGAGCGTCATGCGCGGGTCCAGCCCCTTTTCAAAGCGGCCGGAGGCCTCGGTGCGCATGCCGAGCGCCTTGGCGGTCACGCGCACGGTCGCGCCGTGGAAATTGGCGGACTCGAACACGACCGTTTTCGTGTCGTCCTCGATCTCGCTGTTCGCGCCGCCCATCACGCCCGCGACCGCGACCGGCTTGTCGCCATCGCAGATGGCGAGCATCTTGTCGGTCAGGACGTGATCCTGCCCGTCGAGCGTCTGGATGGACTCGCCGTTTTTCGCGCGGCGCACGACGATGCGGCCGTCCGACAGGCACTTATAGTCGAACGCGTGCATGGGCTGGCCGTATTCGAGCATCACGTAGTTGGTGATGTCGACGATGTTGTTGATCGGGCGCACGCCAGAGGCGTGCAGGCGCTCGCGCATCCATGCGGGCGACGGCTCGATCTTGATGTTTCTTACCAGCCGCGCGGTGTAGCGCGGGCACAGGTCTTTGTCGCGCACCTCGACCGACATGTAGTCCGAGATCGAGTCGCCCATGCCCTTTACCTCGGGCGTTTTGACGGAAAACGGGCGGTCGAACGTCGCGGCGGACTCGCGCGCAAGGCCGATGACCGAAAGGCAGTCCGGCCGGTTGGACGTGATCTCAAAATCGGCCACATAATCGTCCAGCCCCAGCACCTTTTTGATGTCCTCGCCGACCGGCGTTTCCGCGGGCAGGAACAGGATGCCGTTCTCGCACGCGTAGGGCACGCAGCCGTGCGACAGCCCCAGCTCCTGAAATGAGCACATCATGCCGTTGGACGCCACGCCGCGCAGCTTGCCCTTGGTGATTTTGACGCCGCCGGGCAGCGTCGACTTGTGCAGGCACACCGGGCAGATCTCGCCCACGGAGGCCTCGGTCACGTTGGGCGCGCCGGTGACGATCTGGACGGGCTCTTCCTTGCCCACATCGAGCTGGCAGATTTTCAGATGGTCGGAATCCGGATGGTCGACGACGGACAGGATTTTGCCCGTCACGACGTTTTCGATCTCCGCGCCGAGGTAATAGACCTCCTCGACCTTGGAGCCGGACATGGTCATTTTCGCGTCGTATTCCTTGGGCGTGACGCCCGCCATATCGGTATAATCCGAAAACCACGAAAGCGGCAGTTTCATAACACATTACTCCTTATAAGGATACTCGCGCCCGCAGGCGCTCCCTCGCGCCGTAGGCGCGCATTTCAATCCGCAATTCTGTGAATTGCATTGCAAAATCCAGCTTTGCCGGATTTTGCAATACAAACCGAGAAAAACAGACGCTTACTTCGGCTGTTTTTGCTCGGAACCCTCGATTGGAACCGTGGTTCCAATCGAAATTTTAGAATTGGTGCAAAAACCGAACGTCGTTCTCATAAAACAGCCGGATATCGTCGATCTTGAACCGGCCCATGACCATGCGCTCCAGCCCGATGCCGAACGCGTAGCCCGAATACTCCTCGGGGTCGATGCCGCTCATCTCGAGCACCTTGGGGTGCACCATGCCGCAGCCGAGGATCTCGATCCAGCCCTCGCCCTTGCAGAGCGGGCAGCCCTCGCCGTGGCAGCGGTAGCACTGGATATCCATTTCGGCGGACGGCTCGGTGAACGGGAAGTGGTGCGGGCGGAAGCGCACGACCGTGTCCTCGCCGTACAGCTTTTTGGCGAACAGCTCCAAAATGCCCTTCAAATCCGACATGCGGATGCCCTTATCGACGACCAAGCCCTCGATCTGGTGGAACAGCGGCGAATGCGTCGCGTCCACCGCGTCCGAGCGGTACACGCGGCCGGGCGCGATGATGCGGATCGGCGGCTTTTTCTTTTCCATCACGCGCACCTGCATGCCCGAGGTCTGTGTGCGCAGCACCACGTTGTCCGAAATGTAGAACGTGTCCTGCGTGTCGCGCGCGGGGTGGTCCTTTGGGATGTTGAGCGCCTCGAAGTTGTAGTGGTCCAGCTCTACCTCCGGGCCTTCCGCGATGGAGAAGCCGAGGCCGAGAAAGATTTCCTTGAATTCGTCGAGCACGATGTTCAGCGGGTGCTTTTTGCCGATGACGACCTCCTCGCCCGGCAGGGTCACGTCGATGGTCTCGCTCTCCAGCTTGTGCTTGAGGGCGGCCTGCTCAATGGCCTCCTTCTGGCGGTCGATGGTCTTTTCGATCTCGGCGCGCACGTCGTTGATGAGCTGGCCGACGGCCGGGCGCTCCTCCGCGGCCACGTCCTTCATGCCCTTGAGCAGCGCGGTCAGCTCGCCCTTTTTGCCGAGGAACTTGACGCGCGCGTCGTCGAGCGCACGCGCGTCGGCGGCGTTTTCGAGCTGCGCCTTGGCGGCCTGCAAAATGCCTTGCAGTTTTTCTTTCATAGCGATTCTCCTTTTGCAAAAATGTCAGGGACGCAACAAAAAACGCCTTTCGTCCCATAAAATAGGGACGAAAGGCGAAAAATACGCTTTCCGTGGTACCACCCTGATTCCCGGGCAGAGCCGGGCGCTCATTGAACGGGGATAACGTCCCGTCACACCGCCCGCGCCTACTGGGAAAGGGTTCAGCGCCGGTGCTCACAGGGGAACTTCGCTCCGGTTTTCTTTGGGCGGTTCGCAGCCAAGGCCGCCTTCTCTGAAAAGAAAGGGTACGGAGGTACTTTCCCTGCTCATCGCAGATAACAGTCTTATTAAAACACAGTTTAGCGCCAAATGCAAGGGGGATTTTGTATTATTTGCGCGTTCTGCGGTAAGAACGGCGGTATCGGCCGCGTTTCCAGCCGCGGCGGTAATGATAGCGGGAGGAATCGAGCAGCTCCAAAAAGCAGCCGTGCGAATAGATGTCAAACATGTATTTTATGTGCATGTTGGTCAAGCCGTCGAGCAGTTGTCCGGCGGTGCGGCTGTCAAGAATCTTCTTTGCGAAGTGCCGCGAGAACCGCTTGGAGCTGAGAAAGGGCATATGGTTCATAACGGTTCGCCTCGCTGTTCTTCCGGTGCAAGCGCGCGGAGGCGTTTGCCCGCGGCATGGACATGCTCCCAAGCGGCGTTTTTGGAAACGCCCATTTTTTCCCCGATCTGTTTGAGCGTCAACCCTTGTTCGCGCAGCAAATAGGCGGTTTTTTGGCGTTCGGTCAGGGTGGATAAGTCCTTTTCCATAAATTCACCTTCCTGAAAATGATGTTTTCGCACTTACCCGTATACGGGTAAGTTGGGGCGTTTTTATTGCTATCATGGAGACACTATAAAAGTGCCATCTTATGATAGCAAGGATGATGTGAATGAATCAGGAATATGCGCGAGTAATTGTCAATCGCATTGTGCAGTTATGCGAGCAACGTGGCATTTCCGTGAATCATTTGGCAGATATGAGCGGTGTTGCACAATCAACTTTAGACAACCTTATCAATGGACGAACCTTCAATCCACAAATCAAAACGTTGCATAAAGTTGCTCTTGCGTTTAGCATGACGCTAGCAGAGTTTCTGGATTACAAGGAATTAAATGAGTTTAATTTTGAAGAATGAAAGCAAATGCGTTTTTTGGACGTGTTTGCTTTTTCCTTGTAAAAGCGCGCTAACCGCTCGGCTGGCACCCGAACGGTTAGCTTTTTAGTCTAATCTCTTAGGGGTCAACCGTCGCAGCGGCGTTCCCTTTATGCTAAGTATAGCATAAATCCCGTTTTTGTCAAGCGCGGCCGCGGTTTCCGCGCGTTTGGCTTGACAAGCGCTCGTTTTGTGGATATACTATTAAAGTTAATACGAAAACTGCAATGACAAAGAGTAGTATCCATATTCCCGTTCTCAGAGAAAAGGCGGTCGGTGCAAGCCTTGGTGCGGGGCGTGGAGAAGTCGCTTTGGAGCAAAACGGCCGAAAAGCGCAGTAAGCCGTTTCGCCTTGCCCCCGTTACGGGCTTCGAGTGTCCGGCCCCGCCGGAAATTCAGGTGGTACCACGGAGTTTGCTTCGTCCTGTTTTGGACGGGGCATTTTTTATTTTTGCGAACAAAATCAAAAAGGAGATAGTTGAATGAGCGAACTGCCAAAGACCTACGACCCGAAAGCGGTCGAGGACAAGCTGTACAGCTTCTGGAACGATTCCGGCTTTTTCCACGCCGAGGTGAACCCGGATAAGAAACCGTTCACCATCGTCATTCCGCCCCCGAACGTCACCGGCCAGCTCCACATGGGCCATGCGTTCGACGAAACGCTTCAGGATATCCTCATCCGCACCAAGCGGATGCAGGGCTTCGAGGCGCTGTGGGTGCCCGGCACCGACCACGCCGGCATCGCCACGCAGATCAAGGTGGAGGAGAACCTCCGCAAGGAGGAGGGGCTGACCCGCTACGACCTCGGCCGCGAGAAGTTTTTGGAGCGCGTCTGGGACTGGAAACACAAGTACGGCGGCCGCATTATCGACCAATTAAAGAAGCTCGGCTCGTCCTGCGACTGGCAGCGCGAGCGCTTTACGATGGACGAGGGCTGCTCGAAGGCCGTGCGCGAGGTGTTCGTCAACCTGTATGACAAGGGTCTCATCTACAAGGGACACCGCATCATCAACTGGTGCCCGCACTGCGCCACCGCGCTGTCCGACGCGGAGGTCGAATACGAGACCCAGCCCGGCAAGCTGTGGCACATCCGCTACCCGCTGGCGGACGGCTCGGGCGACCTTGTTGTCGCCACCACCCGCCCGGAGACCTTCATGGGCGACACGGGCGTTGCCGTCAACCCGAACGACGAGCGCTACGCGCACCTGATCGGCAAGACCTGTATCCTGCCCATCATGAACCGCGAGATCCCGATTTTCGGCGACGAGTACGTCGATATGGAGTTCGGCACGGGCTGCGTCAAGGTCACGCCCTGCCACGACCCGAACGACTTCGATATGGGCCAGCGCCATAACCTCGAGCAGATCCTCGTCTTTAACGAGGACGCGACCGTCAACGAAAACGGCGGCAAATATGAGGGCATGGACCGCTATGAGTGCCGTAAGGCCGTTATCAAGGATTTGGAAGAGGGCGGCTACCTCGTCAAGATCGAGGAGCACGAGCACAACGTCGGCACCTGCTACCGCTGCGGGACGACCGTCGAGCCGATGACCTCGGCGCAGTGGTTCGTCAAGATGGCGCCGCTGGCAAAGCCCGCCATGGACGTGGTGCACGAGGGCAAGACCAAGTTTGTGCCAGACCGCTTCTCTAAGACCTATCTGCGCTGGATGGAAAACGTGCACGACTGGTGCATCTCCCGCCAGCTTTGGTGGGGCCACCGCATCCCCGCGTTTTATTGCGATGACTGCGGCGAGATGGTCGTTTCCAAGGACGATATCCACGTCTGCCCCAAGTGCGGCTCGAAGAACGTCCGGCAGGAGGAGGACGTGCTCGACACGTGGTTCTCAAGCGCCCTGTGGCCGTTCTCGACCCTCGGCTGGCCGGAAAAAACCAAGGAGCTCGAGTATTTTTATCCGACCTCCACGCTCGTCACCGGCTACGACATCATCTTCTTCTGGGTCGCGCGCATGATTTTCTCCGGCGTCGAGCACATGCAGGAAACCCCGTTCGACACCGTGTATATCCACGGTCTGGTGCGCGACGCGCAGGGACGCAAAATGTCCAAATCCCTCGGCAACGGCATCGACCCCTTAGAGGTCATCGACCAGTACGGCGCGGACGCGCTGCGCTTTACGCTCGCCACCGGCAACAGCCCCGGAAACGACATGCGCTTCTCGACCGAGCGCGTCGAGGCCTCGCGCAACTTCTGCAATAAGATCTGGAACGCCTCGCGCTTCATCCAGATGAACCTGACGCTCGAAAAGGACGTTCAGGTCGGACTGCCCGCCGAGCTCGCGCTCGAGGATAAGTGGATTATCGGCAAGTACAACACGCTCGTGCGCGAGGTCACGCGCAACATCGACCAGTACGAGTTAGGGCTTGCCGCCTCCAAGCTGAACGATTTTATCTGGGATAATTTCTGCGACTGGTATATCGAAATCGCCAAGACCCGCTTGCAGGCGGGGGACGAGGACATGCAGAAGGTGCTGTGCTATGTGCTCTCGGGCGCGATGCAGCTGCTGCACCCGTTCATGCCGTTCATCACCGAGACCATCTGGCAGGCGCTGCCGCACGAGGGCGAGAGCGTCATGGTGTCCAAGTGGCCGGAATACGACGCGGCGCTTGACTTTGCCGCCGAGCAGGCGCAGATGGAAACGCTGATGGACGCGGTGCGCGCCATCCGCAACCGCCGCGCCGAGATGAACGTGCCGCCGTCCAAAAAGGCCAAGGTGCTCATCCTGTCCGCGCAGAAGGAGACCTTTGCCGCGGGCGCGGGCTTCTTCCCCAAGCTTGCGTATGCGTCCGGCATCGAGCTGATTGACGAAGCGCCGGCGGACGCGGCCAAAATGGCCTCGGTCGTCACCGGCGACGCGCAGCTCTATATGCCGATGGGCGATCTGATCGACTTTGCGGCCGAGCGCGCCCGCCTCGAAAAGGAAAAGGCCAAGGTAGAGGACGACATCGCGTTTGTTATGAAAAAGCTGGGTAATCCCGGCTTTGTCGATAAAGCGCCCGAGAAGGTCGTGAATATCGAGCGGGAGAAGGCCGAAAAGCTGCGCGCGCATCTCGCAAAGCTCGAGGAATCCATCGCAGCGCTGGGCTGACCGTTTTGAACAAAATACAAAGCCGGCACGGGGCAGCCTGTGCCGGCTTTTTTGTCGTATATTGCGGCGGCGCGGCGGGCGTGCTATACTGAAAACGATGTCATTTTTTGTCGGCCGCGCGGGCAGGCGCGAAAATTACAGGCTCCCTTATGCGGAAACGCAAAAACAAAACGATAGGAGAGAAAACATATGAAACTGGATCTGCAAATGAAGAAAAAATGCATTGCGGCGGCGCTGCTGGTCGTGGCTGCTCTGCTGTCGCTGTTCGTGATCGCGCCGATTACCTCCGATCCAGCGTTTCACAAGAAATCAATCGCGATGCTGGACGAAAAAAAGATAACAGTGACCGAGATGACCGCCGCGGCAGCGGCGGCGTCGATTGCGGTGTCGGCGGTGCCGGGCGACGCGACCACGCCGATCGCCGATCAGATCGCAGAGCTGGCGTCCTATCTGCTGGTCGTTGTGGGCGCGATCATGCTCGAGAAATTTCTGCTGACCATGACCTGTCTGGCGGCGTTCAGGCTCCTTGTCCCGGCTGCGTGTGCGCTCGCGATCGTGTGGGTCTTCCGGCAAAAGGCCGCGCTGCTGCAGCTTGCGGTGCGGTTGACGGTTTTTTCGCTGGTGATCACCCTTACCGTACCGGTCAGCCTGCAGGCGTCCGGACAGGTGGAGCGGATATTTGACATGCAGAAGACGCTGGACAGCGCGCTGCAGATCGGCGAGGAGACCGAACCGGCGGTGGACGAGGAGCCGGCCGCGGAGGATAAGACCGGTTTGAGCGGGTGGCTGTCGCAGATCGGAGAAAAGATCACGAGCAGCGTTTCCAACACGATCGAATGGGCCAAGTCCATGCTCAGCAGCTTTATCGACGCGGTCGCGGTGCTCATCATTACTGCGTGCGTCATCCCAATCGCGGTGCTGCTGTTCCTGCTCTGGGTGATCAAGATCATATTCGGTATTCAAATCCCGGCGTCCGTGCGCGGCGCGGCGCGCACTGTGCACGGACGGTTCCGGCATAAGCCGCGTGCAAAGCCGGCGGAGGCTGCGGGCCGGGAGGCGGAATAAATGGCAAAAAGCAAGTGGACGGCCTTTGTGCTGTGTCTGTTCTTCGGCGTGCTGGGCGCGCACAAGTTTTACGAGGGCAGAGTGCTGCTCGGGATCGTTTATCTGCTGACGCTAGGTCTTTGCGGCGTCGGCGTGCTGATCGACCTGATCATATTGCTGTTCAAGCCGAACCCGTATTTTCCATGATACTGGAAAGCGCTGAGCGGAAAAAAGGAGAAACTGCGGTTTCTCCTTTTGCTTTTTCCCGAACTGTGCTATACTGTTGCTATCGCTGAACAAGGAAAGGATCTATCATGGAAACCGCAACTCCCAAAACCGCAATCGAATACATCCACACATTGGGCCGGTTTTCCGGCAAGCCCGGCCTGCACCGCATCCGCGCGCTGTGCGCGGCGCTGGGCGACCCGCAGAACCGGCTGAAGTTTGTCCATCTGGCGGGAACGAACGGCAAGGGCTCGACCGCGTGCATGATCGCGTCGGTTTTGCAGGCGGCGGGCTGCCGCACCGGCCTGTACACCTCGCCGTACCTTGTACAGTTCCATGAGCGCATCCGCGTGGACGGGCAGATGATACCGGACGGCGACCTGTCCCGGCTGGCCGAGCGCGTTGCCCTTGCGGCGCAGTCGCTCGAGCTGCCGGAAGGCGAGACGATCGGGGAATTTGAATTTACCACCGCGCTCGCGTTTCTCTATTATGTCGAGCGGGAGTGCGATATCGTCGTGCTGGAAACCGGCCTTGGCGGCCGGTGCGACGCGACCAATGTCATTCCCGCGGCCGAGGTGTGCGTGCTAACGCCGGTCTCGCGCGACCATATGGCCGTTTTGGGCGATACCATCGCCGAGATCGCGGCGGAAAAGGCGGCGATCATCAAGCCCGCCTCCGCGGTCGTGTGCGCGGTGGGCCAGCCGGTCGAGGCGCTCGACGCTATCGTGCGCGCGTGTGAAGCGGCGGGCGCGGTATGGTGCGCGGCGCCGATCGAATATAAGCTGCTGCGCTGCGATATCGGCGGAACGGCCTTTGTGTACGAGGGACAGGGCTATACGCTCGCCATGCCCGGCCGCCATCAGCTGCAAAACGCGGTGACCGCGCTGCATGCGGTCGAGGCGCTGCGCGAGCGCGGCTGGGAAATCCCGGTTCCGGCGGCGGTGCGCGGGCTGGCCCGCGCGCGCATGGCGGGGCGGCTGGAGCGTCTGCGGGAAGCGCCGCTGGTGCTGCTCGACGGCGCGCATAACGCGGCGGGCGTTGCGGCACTGTGCCGCGCGGCGGACGAAATGCTGAAAATGCGGAAGCTGCATGTCGTCATGGGCATGGTGCGCGATAAGGAATACGAAACCTGCATCCGCGAGCTGGCGCGCCGCGCGGACACGTTCTGGGCGTGCACGCCCGAGGCGGAGGACCGCGCGCTGCCCGCGCAGACTGTGGCGGCCATCGCCGAGCAGGACTGCGCCCAAACGCACGACTGCGGCAGCGCGGAGCAGGCGGTCGGCCTTGCGCTCGCGCACGCCGGGCCGAAGGACTGCGTGCTGATCTGCGGTTCGTTGTTTCTCGTGGGCGAAGCCGAAAAAATCCTGCGCGCGCGACAGAAACCGTCAGAATAAAACGGCAAATAATGGTAAACTTGGGCTTGTACCGAAAGGGTACAAGCCCTTTTTTCATGCAATGAATTTGATAGAGGTGAAGTACCGATGTTACATATCACGCAGACCGAGCGCGACGGCGCGCTGACGATCTCGCTCGCGGGCGAGCTGGACCACCACGCGGCGCGCGCGGCGATTGAGCAGGCCGAGGACCTGCTTGTGCTCTATCCCTGCCAAAGGCTGGCGCTCGATCTGTCCGGGCTGACGTTCATGGATTCGTCCGGCCTTGCGGTCGTGCTGCATCTGCACCGTACCTGTGCGCGCGCAGGTTACGATTTTGTCGTGCGCGGCACGCCGCCGCAGCCCATGCGGGTATTTGAGGCGGCCGGCCTGCCGCAGGTTATGATTTTTGAGAGGGGGGAATGAGCATGCGTGCCGTCATCAATAAAATGAGCCTTAAATTTGAAAGCCGCTCGGTCAACGAGGCGTTTGCCCGTCAGGCGGTCGGCGCTTTCACCGCGCAGCTCGACCCGACGATGGAGGAGCTGGGCGATATCAAAACCGTGGTGTCCGAGGCGGTCACCAACGCCATCGTGCACGGCTACGCGGACAAGCTGGGCTTTATCACCGTTACCGTGCGGTTGTTTGAGGGCCGTGTGCTCGAGCTCAAAATCAAGGACGCCGGCTGCGGCATCGCCAATGTCGAGCAGGCGCGGCAGCCGATGTTCACCACGGGCGACGACACGCGCTCGGGCATGGGCTTTACGATCATGGAGACCTTCACCGACCGCCTGCGCGTGCGCTCGACGCCGGGCAAGGGGACGCTTGTGACCATGGTCAAAACGCTGGCGGAGCGCGGCGCGTGACGAGTGAAATGCGCGGCCTGTTACAGGCCGCGGCCGCGGGCGACAGCGGCGCGGAGGCGCGTCTGATCGAAACCAACAGCGGCCTGATCTGGTCGATCGCCCGGCGGTATTACGGCCGCGGCGCCGAGCCGGACGACCTGTACCAGCTTGCCTGCGTCGGCTTTATCAAGGCGGTGCGCGGCTTCGATCCGGCGCTCGGCAACGAGTTTTCGACCTACGCGGTGCCCAAAATCGCGGGCGAGATCCGCCGGTTCCTGCGCGACGACGGCGCGGTCAAGGTCAGCCGCACGGTAAAGGAGCGCGCCGTGCGGGTGCGGCGGGTGCAGAGCGAGCTGGAAAGCAAAACCGGCCGTTCCCCGACCGTTTCCGAGCTGGCGGCGGCCACCGGGCTGACAAACGAGGAGGTCGCCGCCTGCGAGCAGGCCGATGTGGCGGTCGATTCGTTCGAGCGCGAGCTGGCGGGCGGCGGGCGCTTGGGCGATCTGGTGGGCGACGAGGGCATGGAGGAGCGCGCCTGCCTGTATCTGTCGCTGGGCGAGGCGATCAAAACGCTGCCCGAGCGCGACCGCGAGGTGCTCGCCCTGCGCTTTGTCCGCGATCTGACGCAGCAGCAGGCGGCCAAGGTCATCGGCGTATCGCAGGTGCAGATTTCGCGCATCGAAAAGCGCGCGATCGAGGCGCTGCGGGAAAAACTGATCGAATAGCGCCCCCTCTGAAAAGAGGGGGCGCTTTGGCTTGCCATCCTTGCGGAAGGCCGGTATAAGGGCGGAGGGACGGGCGCTTCTGCCCGCCCCTCCGCAAGGGAGCGTCAAATTTTCTGCATAAACTGCGCTGCGGATTTGGCCATCAGCCGCTTGGTGCCCTTTTCGTCGAAGGCGATTTCGAGCAGCGCGTCGCCTCCCATGGGCTTGACGGAGACGACCATCCCGTCCCCGAAGGCCTTGTGCCGCACGCGGCTGCCGGCCTCAAAATCGGGAAGCGGCGCGCTTTTCGCGCGCAGCGCGGGGGACGAAGCCGCAACCGACGGCCGCGCCGCCGCCGACACGCTGCGCGCGCTGGCGAAGTCCGGCCCGGGCTGCGCGGCCTCGGCCTGCAAGATCGACTGGCGCATCTGGCCTTCGCCGATGTTGCTGTCGAGCAGCTCGCGCGGCATTTCGTCGACAAAGCGGGAGGGGTGCGCGTACTGCGTGCGGCCGTACAGCATGCGCCGCTCGGCGCAGGTCAGGTAGAGCTGCTCCTTGGCGCGCGTCACCGCGACGTAGCACAGCCGCCGCTCCTCCTCCATGTCCTCCTCGCGTTCCATCGCGCGGAAGCCGGGGAACAGCCCGTCCTCCATGCCCGCGAGGAACACGACCGGAAACTCCAGCCCCTTGGCCGAGTGCATGGTCATCATCAGCACGGCGTCCTCGTCCTCGCCCGACTGGTCGGCGTCGGTATAGAGCGCCATGTCCTCCAAAAAGCCGCCGAGCGTGGGCTTTTCGTCCTTTTTCTCCGCCTCGCGCTCATAGTTGATGATATAGCTTTTCAGCTCCTCAATATGCTCGATGCGGCCCTCGGCTTCCATGTCGCCCTTGGCTTCGAGCGCGCGCTTGTAGCCGGATTTGTCCAGCAGCTCGTCGTACAGCTCGGAAAGCGAGAGAAATTCGCGCTGCTTCCGCAGGTTTTCCATCATTTCGCCGAACTTTACCATCGCGTTTGCGCCGCGCGACAGGGCGGGGTAGTCGGAGGCGTGCCGCACGACCTCGTACAGCATCGTGCCGGCAGCGGCGGCGGCGCTTTCGGCGGTTTCGACCGATTTGTCTCCGATTTTGCGCGCGGGCACGTTGATAATACGCTTGAGCCGCAGCTCGTCCGCCGGGTTCTCGATCACCCACAGGTAGGCGAACATGTCGCGCACCTCGGCGCGGGAGAAGAAGTCGCGTCCCTTGTACACGCGGTAAGGGATGCCGCCCCGGATGAACGCGGCCGCGATATTATCGGAAAGCACGTTGTTCCGGTATAAAACGGCGTAATCTCCCCATTTGCGGCCCTCTTCCACGCCGGAGCGGATGGTTTCCGCGATGTACGCGGCCTCGCCCTCCTGACTGTCCGACCGGTGGAGCTTGAGCTTGGCGCCGCCCTCGCTCGCCGTCCACAGCTCCTTGCCCTTACGGTTTACGTTGTTGCGGATGACCTCGTTCGCGGCGTCCAGAATATTGCCGGTCGACCGGTAATTCTGTTCCAGCCGGATGGTTTTCGCGTCCTGAAACTGCTTTTCAAATTCCAGAATGTTGGTGATCGTCGCGCCGCGGAATTTGTAGATGGACTGGTCGTCGTCGCCGACGACGCAGATGTTCTCATAATAGCCCGCCAGCAGGCTGGTCAGCACGTACTGGGCGTAGTTGGTGTCCTGATATTCGTCCACCAGCACGTAGCGGAACTTGTGCTGGTAATATTCGAGCACCTCGGGGTTCTTTTGCAGCAGCAGCACGGTTTTCATGATGATGTCGTCAAAATCGAGCGCGCACGCTTTTTTCATTTCCTTTTCGTACAGCTCGTAAATATCCGCGACCTTTTCGCGGAAGTAATCGCCCGCCGCGTCCGCGCGGAACTGCTTGGGGGTCAGCAGCTTGTCCTTGGCGCGGCTGATCATGCCGGTCACTGTGCGCGGGTCAAAGGTCTTTTCGTCTAGGTTCAGGCGGCGCATCACGGCCTTGAACACGCGCTTTTTGTCGTCCTCGTCGTAGATGGTGAAGGCGGTTTCAAAGCCCAGCAGATCGACGTGCCGCCGCAGGATGCGCAGGCAGGCGGTGTGGAAGGTGTGCGCCCAGACGGCGTTTGCCGCCTCCTCGTCCCCAACGGCCAGCAGAAGGCGCTCGCGCAGCTCCTTGGCCGCCTTGTTGGTGAAGGTGATCGCGATGATCTCCCACGGCTTCGCCGCATTCATGGCGCACAGACGCTCGGCCCGCGCGCGGTTTTCCGGCTTGGGGTCGGTTAAGTATTCGGTCAAAAACAGCAGGTCGGCCTCGGTCGCGCCGGGAGGTGCAAGCTCGCTGGCGAGTCCCTGCCCGAACCGCAGGATGTTGATGATGCGGTTGATCAGCACGGTCGTCTTGCCGCTGCCCGCGCCCGCGAGGATCAAAAGCGGCCCCTCGGTGGCGTAGACGGCCTCGCGCTGCTTGTCGTTCAGGCGGGAAAATTTCTGCTCGATCACCGCGCGCCGGACGGCGGCGTATTTCAGGTCGAATTTAGTCGGTTCCATAGGTACCCTCGTTTCGTTATGGAGATACATATTCAGTATACCATAAACGAGGAAAGAAAACAAATGTTCTTATTTCTTCTGTTCGTGAACGGGAAATTCGAGACAGGAAACAAGCTGGGGAGCCGCGACCGGCTAAAAGCCCCATCCTTTCGGATGGGGCTTTTCTCACGTCAATCCGCACAAGCGGCAGACGGCCGACACGGCAAAGCACAGCACAAAGCCGAACAGCGTCGGCAGGGCGATGGAGGCCAGCGTCCATTTCGCGCTGCGGCTCTCCTTCCAGATGGTCAGGCACGTGGTCGAGCAGGGCCAGTGCGCAACGGTGAAAACCAGCGTGCACAGCGCGGTGGACACCGTCCAGCCGTTGGCCAGCAGCAGCGCGTGAAAGGACTGCAGGCTGGTGATATCGGTCAGCGTGCCCGTGGCAAGATAGCCCATGACGATCAGCGGCATGACCAGCTCGTTTGCCGGGAACCCGAGAATAAAGGCAAGCAGGATCACGCCGTCCAGCCCGATCAGGCGGCCCAGCGGGTCGAGAAAGGCGGCAAGGTGCTGGAAAACCGAGGTGTCGCCCACCGTGATGTTGGCGAGCAGCCAGATGAGCAGTCCGGCGGGGGCGGCCACGGCGACCGCGCGTCCGAGCACGAACAGCGTGCGGTCAAACACGCTGCGCACGATCACCTTGCCAAGCTGCGGGGCGCGGTAGGGCGGCAGCTCGAGCGTAAAGGACGACGGCACGCCCTTCAAAATCGTGGCGGACAGCAGACGGGAGGCCGCGAGCGTCAGCACGACGCTGCCCGCGATCACGGCGGTCAGCAGCAGCGACCCGCCGACCGCGCTGCCCGCGAAAAAGACCGAGCACAGGAAAATCAGCAGCGGAAACCGGCCGTTGCACGGCGCGAACGAATTGGTCAGCATGGCGATCAGCCGCTCGCGCGGGCTGTCGATGATGCGGCAGCCGGTCACGCCGCAGGCGTTGCAGCCGAAGCCCATGCACATGGGTTTTCCGGCTCTGCGTTCAAACGCGCCACTCGATGCGGACGCTCGGCCCGTCGAGCGTGATTTTACGAATCAGCGACCGGACGAGCTGGCGGCGCGTTTCGAGCGGCGCGTCCGGAAAGCCGCGCGCGAGCCGTTCGGCGGTTCGCGCGGCCCGTTCGTCCGGCGCGGGTGCGGGCGGCGCCTGCGCCGCGAGCAAGGCGTGCAGGCCGCCGGCTTCGGCCCGCAGCGCCGCCGCGCGTGCGGTCAGCGTGTCCAGCGGAAGCGCGCCGGTCTGATACAGCTCGGCCAGCCGCCCGCGCTCGGCTTCGATCTGGGTCAAGCGGCGGCGCGCGGCGGCGGGATCGGGCGGGGGCGCGCCGTCCTCCTCCCGCAGGGCGGAGGCGAGCACGGCGGGGGAGAGCAGCAGTGCGAGCTGCTGCCAGACCGCGCCGTCGAGCGCTTCGGTTTTCCAGTGCGCGTTGTTGCAGGCGGGGTCGATCACGCGCGCCTTGGAGGTTTTCGCGCGCGAATAGCATTTATAGAAGCCGTGCGCGCCCGCGTACCGCGCGCCGCAGCGCCCGCAGTACAGCAGGCCGGACAGCAGCGTGCCCGCGCGGAAGGGCGCGCCGTTGGCGCGCCGCGCGTCGAGCAGCCGCTGGGCGGCCTCAAAGGTCTGCCGGCCGACAAGCGGCTGGTGCACGCCGTCGTAGGTCACGCCGCGGAATTTTACCTTGCCGATGTAGTTGGTGTTGCGCAGCAGGTAGCGGAGCTTGGCCGTGCTCCATTTGCCGGGGCAGGCCTGCTCCATCGCGCGGCAGATGGACGACAGGCTCTGCCCGGCGCAGAAGCGTTCAAAAATCTCGCGCACCAGCGCGGCGCGGTATGCGTCGGGCGCGAGCAGTCCGTCCGCGTAGCGGTAGCCGAACGGGATGGACGGCCCGCCGTGGTAGTAGCCCGCCTTGCCGCGCCCGATGCGGCCCATGGTGAAGCGCTCGGTGATCTGCTCCTTTTCAAGCTGGGCGAAAACGGACAGAATGCCGATCATCGCGCGGCCGAACGGCGTGGATGTGTCGAAATTTTCGCAGATCGAGACGAAATCCGCGCCGTTTGCGAGAAATTCGTCCTCGATCAGCGTGAGCGTGTCCTTTTGGCTGCGGCTGAGGCGGTCAAGCTTGTAAACGACGACCGCCGCAACGCCGCCCTTGCGGATCTCGTCCAGCATCCGCCGGAGCGCGGGCCGGTCGGTCGTGCCGCCGGAAAAGCCGCCGTCGGTGTAGATTTGGCGCAGCCGCCAGCCCTTGGCCTGACAGTAAGCGGAAACACGCCGCCGCTGCTCGTCGATGCTGTAATTTTCCAGCTGGTTTTCGGTCGATACGCGGACATAGCCGACGACCGGGCGGCTTTGCGCCGGAAGCTGTTTCGCGGGCATAAAAAATCCCCCTTCCACCAAAGCATATGGCGGAAAGGGGCGGGGCTTGCCGAAAAAATCCGGCGCTGACCGCGCGACTTCCCGCATAGGATGGAGCGGGAGGGGAGACGCATGGAAGAAATCACGGTCGAAAATCTGATGGCGGACGGGATGGTGCGCGGATCGCTGTCCGGCTATTTGGAGCCGCGTGCGCTGCCGCCCGAAGCGGCGCGCACGCTGCAAGCGCTCGCGCGGCACGGCCCCTCTGCGCCGCAGACCGAAGAAATCCCCCGAGCCGCAGCGCGGCCACGGAATCATGATTCCGTGGCCGCTTCGCTGCAATAGCACTTTTTAAAGTGCGTTTTTCGTTTGCGAGCGTGGTCGCAAACGATTTTCTTTTTAGATCGTGCGGACGTTGACAGCGCGCATCTTGCTGCTGTTCTTGGGGTCGACCTCGGCGTCGAATTCAACGCGCTGGCCTTCGTCGAGCGACTTGTAGCCGTCAGACTGGATGGCGGAGAAGTGGACGAACAGATCGTCGCTGCCGTCGTCGTTCTTGATGAAGCCGAAGCCCTTTTCGGAATTAAACCATTTTACCGTACCTGTACTCATAGTAAAGATACCTCCTAAAAAAATTATCCTCGTGCAAATAAAAAAACCCACGCCTCGCAAATCATCAAAAGAACAATGACTTACAAGAAGTGAGTTGATTGATACATTTGGACTGTACATCAATAATAGCATACAGGCATGAGGATGTCAAATAAAATATTGCAATAAAAGCGCAATATATTTTTCCAGCTTGACCAAAGGGGGACAAATCCACAGCCCAATCGGCAAAAGAACAGGGGAAGCGGGTCAGAAAGGACGGAGAGATGAATATACTGGTATCTGTGCTGCCGTCGCTGCTGACCGCGTTATGCATGGCGCTGTTCAACCGGACGCAGGCGCGGCGGGACAAGGAGACGGCGGCGCGCGCGCAAGCGAGAAAGCAGGAAAGCCTGCTGGCGCTCGGCCTGCAGATGGCGACCGCGAAGCTGTCCTACGCGACCGCGATGGCGCTCAAGCGCGGGGTGGCCAACGGAGAGGTTGAGGAGGGCATCGAGGCTTACGAGCAGGCGAAAGCAAGCTACGTCGCCTTTTTGAACCAACAGGCGGCGGACCATTTGGCATGAAAGGAGCATAGCAATGGAAAATTTAGGGTTTACGGCAATTCCGGCGATTACGGTGATCTGCTATCTGATCGCCCAGATCGTCAAGGCAACGGCGCTCGACAATAAGTGGCTGCCGGTCATATGCGGTGTGGCCGGCGCGGTGCTGGGGCCGGTGGCGATGCATGTGATGCCTGATTTCGCGGCGTCGGACGTGATCACCGCGGTTGCGATCGGCATTGTGTCCGGCCTTGCGGCGACGGGCGTCAACCAGATCGTCAAGCAGCTTGGAGGCGGTGACAGCGTATGAAAATTATCGAGGTGCCGCTCCGGCGCAACGGCGTTTTCACGCACCGCAGCAAAACCGACGAGATCATCCTGCACCACGCCGAAGCGGAGACGGCGAGCGTCGAGACGGTCAACAGCTGGCACTTGGACCGCGGCTGGGTGGGGATCGGCTACCACTATTATATCCGCAAAAACGGCGAGGTCTACCGCGGCCGGCCGGAATGGGCGGTCGGCGCGCACGCGGTCGGGCACAACGACCGCTCGATCGGCGTCTGCTGTGAAGGAAACTTCATGGTGGAGACCATGTCCGAGACGCAGCTTGTCAGCGTGAAAGCGCTGCTGCGGGATATTACGGAGCGGCTGGGCGCGCTGACGCTCAAACGGCATAAAGACGTCAATTCGACCGACTGCCCCGGCAAAAACTATCCGTGGGAGGCGGTGCAGCGGTATGAGGAGGGAGAGGACGAGATGACGGAGGATGAGGTGAAGCGGATCGTGCACGACGCGCTTGCGGCCGATCGTTACAACACGGTGGACGAGGTGCCCGGCTGGGCTAAGCCCACAGTGCAGAAGCTGGTCGAAAAGGGCTATTTGCAGGGCGGCGGCAGCGGTCTGGGCTTGACGGAGGATCTGCTGCGCACGCTGGTCGTAAACGACCGGGCGGGCCTGTACAAAGCATAAGGGGAAGCAAGAAGGGCTCCCGCCGGCTGCGGCAGGCGGGAGCCCTTTTTCCGGGCAAAAGCGCAGAGCCGGAAAACCCATGCACATGGATAGGCTCTGCTTTCCGCAGGCGTGCGCGCGGCGGAACGAATGGTCGAGCTGGAAGGCGACGCGGGGCAGGTAGCCCGCGTCCTCCAAAAGCGTGAACAGCGGGAAGAAAATCGCCATCGGCGGCAGCATGACCGAGACGACGGTGGCCAGCACGCGCCACATGCCGTCGGTCAGCAGCGACACGAGGAAGGGCGGCAGGCCGATTGCGGCAAGCCCCGCCGCGATCGGTTCGGTCAGGCCGAGCAGCCGGTCGCCCAGCCACTGGCTGGGCACGTTGGCGCCGAACAGCGTGATGTAGAATAC
The DNA here is from genome assembly GCA_030524205.1 of Eubacteriales bacterium. GTDB lineage: Bacteria > Bacillota > Clostridia > Oscillospirales > Butyricicoccaceae > Agathobaculum. The sequence continues at coordinate 127,549 of JAUNGZ010000001.1, read as the reverse complement.
CAGCGCGAGCAGCAGCAGCATCAGCGGAACGCCGAACCGCCGGCTCATCAGCACGCGGTCGATGCGGCGGTCGCGCAGGCAGGCGCTTTCGCTTTGCAGCATGCAGGTCATTGCGATTTCCTCGGCCCGCAGGGCGGCCGAGGCGGTCAACATGTCGTCGACCTGCTGGGCGGTCATGCCCTCGGGTGGGTCCTGCAATAGCGCGGCCAGCGCTTCCGCGCGCGCAAGGCCGGTTTGCCGCAGGGCGGTTTCGAGCGCCGCCGGATAACGGATCGCCGCGACTTTGTCCGGCGCGCCGGTTTCGAGCGCGCGGCAGACCGCCCGCGTCAGCTGGGGCAGTCCCTGCCGCCGGCGTGCGGCGCACGGCACGACCGGTATGCCCAGCTCGCTTTCAAGCGCGCCGACGTCGATTTCGATGTGCTTTTTGCGCGCTTCGTCCATCAGGTTAAGGCATAGGACGACGTTTGGGGTCACCTCGAGCACTTGCAGAACCAGAATCAGGTTGCGCTCCAGACAGGTCGCGTCCGCGACAAGCACGGTGCAGTCGGCCGCGCCGCTTTGCAGAAAATCGCGCGCGGCGCGCTCCTCCTCCGAGCGGGCGCGCAGGGAATAAGTACCCGGCAGGTCGACCAGCGTCAGCTTGGTATCGCCGCAGCGCATCGTGCCGTGCGCGTTTACCACCGTCTTGCCGGCCCAGTTCCCTGTATGCTGATGCGCGCCCGTCAGCGCATTGAACACGGTCGACTTGCCGACGTTAGGATTGCCCGCAAGGGCGATTACGGGGGAGGCTTCCGGCTGCTTCAAGGGGACACCCCCACTTCAACCTGCGCGGCGTCGGTATTGCGCAGCGCGATCACCGCGCCGCGGATCAGGTAGGCGGTCGGGTCGCCCGAGGCGGCGCGCTGCAAACAGGTGACGCGCGTGCCCGCAACCAGCCCGAGATCTTGCAGGCGGCGCCGCATGCCGCCCGACAGGTGCAGCGCGCGCACTCGCGCCTGTCCGCCTTCGGGCAGGTCGGGCAGCGGGAAAAAGGTTTCGTTTCTCATGGTTTCAGCCCTCGTTTGTGGATTTGGCCGCTCACGCCTTGCGGGTGTGCGGTTACTCCATGCTATGCCGCCGCGCGGCGAGTCGTGCGGCTTGCAAAACCGGACCGGACAGGATATAATGAGAAAAATGAAAGGGGGGCGCATATGCGGAACAGACGGAAGAAGGGCTTTACGCTGGCCGAGCTGCTGCTGGTCGCCGCGATTCTCGGCGTGCTGACCGCGCTGGCGCTGCCCCTGTTCGCCTCTCATTTGGAGCGTTCGCGCGAGGAAGTGTGCGCGGGCAATCTGGCCGCCACCCTCGGCGCGCTTCGTACGCAGACCGAGCTGCGGCGCGGCGAGATCGAAGCGGAAACCGTCCAGCGCATTTTGGGGAATTACGAGGCGGAGGCAGTCAAAGTCGCCGCGGACGCGGACAACCGGCCGACAGAGGCGAGCTGCACAGGGCTGTGCGCGGCGGGCGGGGTCTATACATACAAGTACGGAGCTAACGGCTGGACGGCCGGCTGCTCGGTGCATGGCGGCAGCGAGCAGGACAAGCTGCAAGATCCGCTCAATATCGAAAAGATAATGGCGCAGGATAAGGTGACCGCGTATTTTCAGAAGCACAGCACAATCGCGCTCGATTCCACCGGCCCCAACTTCGGGCAGGTAGGCCGCGAGCAGGCCGCCAGAGCGCTGGGCGTGCGGGCGGACAGCTTCGATTTCCGCATTTATCCACAGGGAGGGGATTATAAAATCTATATCAGCGAGAGCCTAACGGGAAAAACCGCGTCGGACAAGGTGCGCGTCACGGGGTACCTTTACAGCGGCTCGGCCGGCAAGATCACAAAGGTAGGGACCGAGCAGGAGGTGCCGCTCCTTTCTAAAACTGAGAACAAGGTGGAGATCGTGAACGGACAGGAGGTCAAAACGCCGGTGACCTATCTGACGCTGAACACGGGCGACCAATACTATAAATGGGAATAAGAAAAGAGGCCTTTCGGCCTCTTTTTTTATTCCGCGGAGGACAGCATCAGCTTGATGCGGTTTTCCTGATTGATTTTGCTCGCGCCGGGATCGTAGTCGATCGCGACGATGTTGGCCTCGGGATAGGTTTCGCGGATTTTGCGGATCATGCCCTTGCCCGCGATATGGTTGGGCAGGCAGCCGAAGGGCTGGGTGCATACGATGTTGCGCACGCCCTCCGAGATCAGCTCGACCATTTCGGCGGGCAGCAGCCAGCCCTCGCCCATTTTGACGCCCGGGCCGATGATGCTCTGCGCTTTTTTGCGCACCTCGTCGAACGGCATGGGCGGGCGGAACTTGCCGTCCTTTTTCATCAGCTTGATGATATCGTTCTGCTTGCTGAGGATAAAATTGTAAACCAGCTTGTAGATTGCCGCGGTTTTGCCGCCGCGCCCATACAGGTCGTGGTCGATCACGGAGTTGTACACGCAGTACAGGCAGAAATCCATCAGGCCGGGCAGCACGGGCTCGCAGCCCTCGGAGAGCAGAAATTTTTCCAGATTGTTGTTGCCGAGCGGAGAGAATTTTACGTAAATTTCACCGACGATGCCGACCAGCTTCTTTTTCTGCGACCGGTCGAGCTTAACCTTGCCGAACGCTTGCAGCACGTACCGGAACAGATGCTTGACCTCGCCGTAGCGCACCATGCGGTCGCCCGTGAAGCGCGCGGTGACGGCCTCCATGCAGATTTCGATGGCTTTGTCGGTCGAACCGGCGACGCATTCGTAGGGACGGCACTGGTTGGCAACCATCATGATCAGATCGCCGATCAAAAGCGCGTAGGCGATTTGAACCAGCATGGTTTTGCTGAGCTGAAAGCCGGGATTGTCCTCCAGCCCGGAAAAGTTGAGCGAAATAACGGGGATAAAGCCATAGCCGTTTTTCTCCAGCGCCTTGCGCAGCAGATGGATGTAATTGGAAGCGCGGCAGCCGCCGCCCGTCTGCGGCATAATGAGCGCGAGCTTGTGCACGTCGTATTTGCCGCTGTGGATCGCGTCCATCAGCTGGCCGATAACGAGCAGCGCGGGGTAGCAGGTGTCGTTGTGGACGTTTTTCAGACCTTCCTCGACGATGCTCTGCCCCTCGGTGTCGAGCAGCTCCATGCGATAGCCGTAGTTTTTCATCAAACGGCAGATCAGGCCGAGCTGCACGGGCAGCATATTGGGCACGAGGATGGTGTAATCCGCGCGCATTTCCTCCGTAAAGGGAACGTGCCCGGCCTGATGGATTTTGGTTTTAGGATTGCTTTGCAAGTTTTCTGCCCTCCTCTACGGCGGCCAGCATACTGCGGATACGGATTTTGGCCGCGCCGAGGTTGCTGATCTCGTCGATCTTGAGCTGTGTGTAAATTTTGCCGCCGTCCTCGCAGATGGCGCGCATTTCGTCGGTCGTGATGGCGTCAATGCCGCAGCCGAAGGAGACGAGCTGGATGAGCTGCGCGTTTTCCTTGTGGGTCACATAGCGGGCCGCGCCGTACATGCGCGAATGGTACGTCCACTGGTTCAAAACATGCACCTCGGGCGCGTCGGTCAGCTGCCACACCGCGTCCTCGGACACGATGACCAGCCCGAAGGACGAAATAAGCTGGTCGATGCCGTGACCGACCTCGGGGTCGACGTGGTACGGGCGGCCCGCGATCACCGCGATTTCCAGCCCGTGCGTGTCGGCGTAGGCGATGGCCTTCTGCCCCTCGTCGCGCACCTGTGCGTAATAATCGGCGAGCGCCTGATAGGCGGCCTCGGCCGCGGCCGCGATCTGCCGCTTTTTCAGCGACGGGTACTTGCCGCAGAAATACTTGGCGGCCTGCTGGATGAAGCGCTTATGGTCGGTCAGCTCGAAATAGGGCATCATGAAGTCGAACTGCTGCAGGGAGGCCACGTTGGCTTTTAACAGCTCGGGATAATAGGCTACGACCGGGCAGTTGTAGCAGTTGGACGCGCGCCCCTCGTCAAGGTTATAGGTCATGCAGGGGTAGAAGATCGCGTCGACGCCCTTTTGCAGCAGGTTTTCGATATGGCCGTGCATCAGCTTGGCGGGATAGCACACCGTGTCCGACGGAATGGAGTGCTGGCCCTGCTGGTACATGTCGCGGGTGGAAACGTCACTCAGCACGGTCTCGAAGCCGAGCGTGCGCAGAAAGGTCGTCCAGAACGGCAGCAGCTCGTAGTAGTTCAGGCCGAAGGGAAGGCCGATCGTGCCGTTCGGCGCGGGCCTGCCGCTCGGCGCGCCGTAGCTTTTCAGCTTTTCGAGCTTCCATTTGTACAGGTTGGGCAGCTCCTTGTGCTCGCCCTTGCCGAGCGGGCGCTCGCAGCGGTTGCCCGAGATAAAGCGGCGGCCGCCGCCGAAGTCGTTGATCGTCAGATTGCAGTGGTTTTCACACAGGCCGCAGCGCACCGATTTGGCGGTGTGCTCGAACTGCGCGAGCACGTCCGGGCCGATCAGGCCGGTTTCGGCGGGGCGGTTGTCCTTGGCGTGCAGCGCCGCGCCGTACGCGCCCATCAGGCCGGAAATCGCCGGACGGGTGACGTTGCGGCCGATTTCCTGCTCGAACGAGCGCAGGATCGCGTCGTTCAAAAACGTGCCGCCCTGCACGACGATGTTCTGCCCGAGATCGTCCGGCGAGTGGGCGCGGATGACCTTGTACAGCGCGTTTTTGACGACCGAGACCGACAGGCCGGCCGAGATCGCGTCGATGCCCGCGCCGTCCTTCTGCGCCTGCTTGACCGAGGAGTTCATAAACACCGTGCAGCGCGAGCCGAGGTCGATCGGGTGTTCGGCGAACAAGCCGAGCTTGCAGAACTCCTCGATCGAATAGCCCATCGAGCGGGCGAAGGTTTCGATAAACGAGCCGCAGCCTGACGAGCAGGCCTCGTTTAGAGAGATGTTGTCGATGCATTTGTTGCGGATTTTGAAGCATTTGATGTCCTGCCCGCCGATGTCGATGATGAAATCGACCTCCGGGCAGAAGTGGCGCGCCGCGCGGAAGTGCGCGACCGTTTCGACCAGACCGAAGTCCACGCCGAAGGCGTTCTGGATGAGCGCCTCGCCGTAGCCGGTGACGCAGGAGGAAACGATATGTACCCGGTCGCCGCACAGCTCATACAGCTTGGTGAGCTGCTCGCGGATCACGTCCGCCGGGTTGCCCTTGTTGGACTGGTAGTGGTGGAATAAAATCTGGTTTTGCTCGCCGATCAGCACCAGCTTGGTCGTGGTCGAGCCGCAGTCGATGCCGAGGTAAGCGTCGCCCGTGTACACCGTGACGTTTTCGGTCATCACATCGTGTACGCCGTGGCGGCGCTGAAATTCCTGATACTGCGCCTCGTTTTCAAACAGGGGCGGCAGATACTGCGCCACGATGGGCGCGTCCGCGGCTTTTTCGAGCGCTTCGAGCAGGGAGGCGACGGTGTATTCGCTTTTTGTGCCGCCCGCGTATTCCGCCGCGCCCGCCGCGATGGCGTAGGGGGCGAGGGCGGGGAAATGCGCGTGCGCCTTATCCAGCCCCAGCGTCTGCTGGAACTGCTTTTGCAGGCCCTTGAAGAAGAACAGCGGGCCGCCGAGAAACAAAACGTCGCCCTTGATTTCGCGCCCCTGCGCCAGACCGGTGAGCGTCTGCCCGACGACGGCTTGGAAAATGGAGGCGGCCACGTCCTCCTTGCGCGCGCCTTCATTTAAAAGGGGCTGGATATCCGATTTGGCGAACACGCCGCAGCGCGAGGCGATGGTGTAAATGCGCTCGGCGCCGCGCGAGAGCTCGTCGAGCTCGGCGGGGGTGACGTCGAGCAGCACGGCCATCTGGTCGATAAACGCGCCGGTGCCGCCCGCGCACGAGCCGTTCATGCGCTCCTCGAGCTGGCCGGTGAGAAAGACGATTTTCGCGTCCTCTCCGCCCAGCTCGATGACCACGTCGGCCTGCGGCACATGTACGCCGACCGCTTTGCGGGTGGCGTACACCTCCTGTACGAAGTCGACCCCCGAGGCCTTGGCCACGCCCAGACCCGCCGAGCCGGTGATGGCGCAGCGCACGGACGCATCCTCGCCGATGCTTTCGCGCGCGTCGCGCACCAGCTCGACCGCCTTTTCGCGAACCTTGGAAAAGTGGCGCTCATAGCGCTTATGAATGATTTCTCCATCGCGAACGACGACGATCTTAACCGTCGTCGAGCCGATATCAATGCCTAAATTTACGTTCATATTATCCTTTTTCTCTCCATAGACAGGTGTGGGATGTCTCTATCCCCCGCGCCTCGGCGCGCATTTCAATAGAAAATCACGGCGAAGCGAAAGCGTGATTTTCATAAAAAGTACGAGCTTTGCCCGTGCTTTTTATACAAACCGGCTTCAAGTGCGCCCATAGGGCGCGCGCAGAAGTCGGCAGACTCGATTGGAAGCGTGCTTCCAATCGAATATAAGCATATTCTTTCTTATTTAATATATACGCGCGCGGTGGAAAAGTCAATCGGCAACGATAGGCACAAATGACTGAATTTTACCCTTGACAAAAGCTTGCTTTTTATATAAACTATACTCCGTAATTGAATAAATTGCCTTATCGAGAGCGGTGGAGGGAACGGCCCTATGAAACCCGGCAACCTGCGTGCGAAAGCGCGTAAGGTGCTAAATCCGGCGTAAGAACACGAAAGATGAGGGAGCAAACGCTGTATTCGCTCCCGAAGGGGAGCATTTTTTATGCTCTCCGCACGACAGAAAGAAAGGAACAGGAACTACCATGGCACATCGTCTCTTTACCTCGGAATCGGTCACCGAAGGCCATCCGGACAAGATCTGCGACCAGATTTCGGACGCAATTCTTGACGAAATCTTAACGGAGGATCCGTATGCGCGCGTCGCCTGCGAGACCACCTGCACGACCGGCATGGTGTCGGTCATGGGCGAGATCTCGACCAAATGCTATGCGGACATCCCCAAGATCGTGCGCGACACCGTGCGCGAGATCGGCTACGACCGCGCGAAGTACGGTTTCGACTGCGATACCTGCGCGGTGCTCACCTCGATCGACGAGCAGTCGGCCGACATTGCGCTCGGCGTTGACAATTCGCTCGAGCGCAAGGAGGGCGCGAGCGAGGCCGACCTCGCCATCGGCGCGGGCGATCAGGGCATGATGTTCGGCTATGCGTGCGATGAAACGCCCGAGCTGATGCCGCTGCCGATCTCGCTGGCGCACAAAATGGCAAAGCGCTTGACCGAGGTACGCAAGAACGGCATGTTCGATTATCTCCGTCCGGACGGTAAAACGCAGGTCACGGTCGAGTATGACGAGGACAACCGCCCCGTCCGCGTCGACGCTATCGTGCTGTCCACCCAGCACGGGCCGGACGTTTCGCTGCGGCAGATCCGGGAGGATATGATCGAGCAGGTGATCAAGCCCGTCGTACCCGCTTATCTGCTGGACGAAAACACCAAGTATTACATCAACCCGACCGGCCGCTTTGTCATCGGCGGCCCGCAGGGCGATTCCGGACTGACCGGCCGCAAGATCATCGTCGACACCTACGGCGGCATCGGCCGCCACGGCGGCGGCGCGTTCTCGGGCAAGGATCCGACCAAGGTCGACCGCTCGGCGGCCTACGCCGCGCGCTGGGTGGCGAAGAACATCGTCGCCGCGGGGCTGGCGAAGCGGTGCGAATTGCAGCTCGCTTATGCCATCGGCGTGGCCGAGCCGGTGTCGATTATGGTCGAGACGTTCGGCACGGGCACGGTCGATGAGGCGAAGCTGTCTGAGGCCGTCCGCCGTGTGTTCGACCTGCGCCCCGCCGCGCTGATCGAGACGCTCGACCTGCGCAAGCCCATTTACAAAAAGCTCGCCGCTTACGGTCACATGGGCCGCGAGGAGCTGGGCGTCCGCTGGGAGCGGACGGATAAAGCAGATGAGCTGCGCAAGGCGGTCGATTAAAAGCACGCTCTTAATCGAGGGACGCCCTGACGGGCGTTCAAACCGGAAATACCGTCCGTCTTGAGGGACGGCGTTCCGGCCTTTGGCCGGAGACGACTATTGCGCCGAAGCCCCGCCGGAATCAAGATTCCGGCGGGGCTTCGCCTTTGGATAAAAAGTCAGGACCTGCGCCGGACTTTTTATGAAAACGGCGGCGCTGCCGCCGTTTTCTATTTAATGCGCGCCGATACGGCGCGGGGGTGGACGGGGGACGGGGGACGGTTGCGCCGGAGCGGCGCTTTTGCGATTGACTTTGCCGCGCAAAGGCGGTATGCTGAAGATACCAAAACGAACGGGAGGATGTCAGCTATGCAGATTTTGGAAAATCAGGATTTCCGTGTGGAGATCAACGAGTTCGGCGCCGAGCTGTCCAGCTTTCGGAGCAAGAAGGACGGCACGGAATACGTCTGGAAGGGCGACCCGGCCGCGTGGAAACGCCATGCACCCATCCTGTTCCCGATTGTCGGCCGGCTCAAGGATAAGAAATACACCGTGGGCGGCAAGGCGTATGAGATCACCCAGCACGGCTTCGGGCGCGACCTTGCATGGCAGGCCAGCCGGGTTAGCGATACCTGCGTGGAATTTCTGCTGACGCAGAACGAATACACCAAGCAGATGTACCCGTGGGATTTCGCCTGCACCGTGCGCTTCACACTCGACGGCGCGACGCTCAAAAAAGAACATTTCACTGTCAACGAGAGCGATACCGATATGTATTATGAGGTCGGCGGGCACGATGCATATTCGCTGTGCTGGCTGCCGGGCGAAGCGATCACCGATTATTACGTCGAGTTCGAGGGCGTTGAGGTGCTGCATCCTATTTTGACCGACGAAAACGTCTATCTGTCGAAGGAGCACGGCGATCTGCCGCTGGAAAACGGCTGTCTGCCGATCACGCGCGAGACGTTTAAGGACGACGCGATGATTTTGGACGAGCTGCCCGTGCGCCGCGCGTCCATTGCGTGCCGCAAGAACGGCAAGCGGGTTACGATGGAATTTTCCGATCTGCCGTACTTCGCCCTGTGGAGCCCGTATAAGGATTTTGACGTGCCCTTCGTCTGCCTTGAGCCGTGGAGCACGCTGCCGGACGGCGGCTATCTCGACCACGCGATCGAAAACAAGATCGGCGTGCGCGTGCTGAGGCCCGGACAGAGCGAGACGCTCTCCTTTTCCACCACGATTACCGACTGAAAAAGCGTTTCGATTAAAAGGCGCTGCGCCCGAAAAACGCGTTTTCGGCTGCGCCGGACAGGGCTGTTACAAAAAACCGCTGAAATTTCGGGTTTCAGCGGTTTTTTTTGTCTGCCCTTAGCGCCGGCCATTGCGGCAACGGAAAGAAACCGTTGTATACCGGGGAAGCATCAGCGCAAACTACTTGACAAACCGCTGCCGCCGTCGTATACTGACGGTAGAAAACAACCTCCCTCCCCGGGGGAGGGGTAGAGACAAGGAGAACCCGATATGAAACAACGATTTCGCGTCGGCGGCATGAGCTGCGCGGCGTGCTCGGCCCATGTGGAGAAAAGCGTCGCCGCCGTGCCCGGCGTTTCCGAGGTGCAGGTCAACCTGCTCGCGGGCAGCATGGCGGTGCGGTATGACGAAGCCGTGTGCGGCGCGCGGGAAATCATCGCCGCGGTGACCGCGGGCGGGTACACCGCCGTCGTGGACGACGGCGGAAACCAAACGCCCGCGAACGCGCCGCAGGCAAACGACGAGCTGGACGAGATGAAAACGCGCATTATCGTGTCGTTTGTCTTTCTCGCCGTGCTGATGTATTTTTCGATGGGGCCGATGGTCGGGCTGCCGCTGCCGCCGTTTGTCAGCGGCATGAAAAATGCCTTTGCCCTTGCCCTTGTGCAGCTGCTGCTTACACTGCCCATCGTATTCATTAACCGCAAGTACTATATCAACGGCTTTAAGACGCTATGGCACCGCGCGCCGACGATGGACGCGCTGATCGCGGTCGGTTCGGGCGCGGCGCTGGTATACGGCGTGTACGCGCTGTTCCAGATCGGCTACGCGGGCGCGGCGGGCAACGAAGCGCTGGTGCATTCGTTCGCGCACGACCTGTATTTCGAGTCGGCGGGCATGATCCTCGCGCTTGTCACGCTCGGCAAGTTTTTTGAGGCGCGCGCCAAGCGCAAAACGGGCGAAGCCATCGCCGCGCTGATGGATCTGCGGCCGCAGACCGCGAGCGTCATCCGCGGCGGCGAGGAGGTCAGCGTCCCGGTCGACGAGGTGCGCGTGGGCGATCTGGTGGTCGTGCGCGGCGGGCAGTCGGTGCCGGTGGACGGCGAGATCACCGAGGGCGGCGCGTCGCTCGACGAAAGCGCGATCACGGGCGAGAGCATGCCGGTCGGCAAGGGCGTGGGCGATACGGTCATCGGCGCGACGGTGAGCAAAAGCGGCTATTTTGTGATGAAGGCCGCCCGCGTGGGCGACGACACCACGCTGTCCCAGATCATCCGTCTGGTCGAGGAGGCGGGCGCGTCCAAGGCGCCGATCGCCAAGCTGGCCGACAAGGTGGCGGGCATTTTTGTGCCGGTCGTGCTCGGGCTTGCGGCGCTGACCGCCGCCGTGTGGCTGCTGCTGGGACAGACGCCGAGCTTCGCGCTCACCCGCGCGATCGCCGTGCTGGTGATTTCGTGTCCGTGCGCGCTGGGGCTGGCCACGCCGGTCGCCATCATGGTCGGCACGGGCGTGGGCGCGAAAAACGGCGTGCTGTTCCAGTCGGCCGAGGCGCTGGAAAACCTGCACAATGTCAAATGTGTGATTTTGGATAAAACGGGCACGGTCACAGAGGGCCGCCCGGTTGTGACCGATGTGAAATCGCTTGGTGTGGAAACCGGCGATCTGCTTTCTCTGGCGCTGTCGCTCGAGGTCAAAAGCGACCACCCGTTGGCCGACGCCATTGTGCGCTATGCGCGCGGGCAGGGCGCAAGAGAGCGCGAAACGGTGGAGTTTCAGGCAATCGAGGGACAGGGCATTTCGGCCGTGGTGGACGGTGTGGCCTGCATGGCGGGCAACCGGCGCATGATGCTGGCGGGCGGCCTCGCCCTGCCGCGCTCGGCGCAGCAGTTTGGCGACGAGCTGGCCGCGGCGGGCAAGACGCCGCTGTATTTTGCGGCGAACCGGCAGGTCGTCGGCATTTTCGCGGTGGCCGACGTGGTCAAGCCGACCAGCCGCGCGGCGGTGGAAAAGCTGCGCGCGCTCGGTTTGGGCGTGACCCTGCTGACGGGCGACAATCAGGCAACCGCCCGGGCGATCGCGGGCGAGCTCGGCATCGACGACGTGGTCGCCGAGGTGCTGCCGCAGGACAAGGAGCGCGTGGTGCGCGAAAAGCAGGAGCAGGGCCGAAAGGTCGCCATGGTCGGCGACGGCATCAACGATGCGCCCGCCTTGGCGCGCGCCGACGTCGGCGTTGCCATCGGCGCGGGAACGGACGTTGCCATCTCGTCCGCCGACGTGGTGCTGATGAAGAGCGACCTGATGGACGCGGTGGACGCGATCCGCCTGTCCCGCCAGACCATGCGCAACATCCGCCAAAACCTGTTTTGGGCGTTTTTCTACAACTGCATCGGCATCCCGCTGGCGGCGGGCGTGCTGTGGGCGCCGTTTCAGCTGGGGCTGAGCCCGATGTTCGCGGCGGCGGCGATGAGCCTCAGCTCGGTCTGTGTGGTATCCAACGCGCTGCGTTTAAAGTTCTTTGCGGCGACGCCTAAGCCGGCGTCCGACCGCTATGTTGTATTGCCGAAGGAGGAAGAAAAAATGACAAAAACCATCAAAATCGAGGGCATGATGTGCGCGCATTGTGCCGGTCACGTGCAGCAGGCCTTGCAGGCGTTTCCGGGCGTGAGCGCGGTGGTCGATCTGGACGGCGGCAAGGCCATCGTGCAGGGCGCGGTGCCGGACGAGGCCAAGCTGACCGAGGCGGTCGAGAAAGCCGGCTATAAGGTGGTCGGATTTGAATGAGGGCGGACAGGAAAAAGGTCGAGCCGCTGCTGCGCACCGCGCGGGGGCAGCTTGACGGCGTGCTCAAAATGATCGAGGACGACCGCTACTGCATGGATATCGCGGCGCAGCTGCAGGCGGTCGAATCGCTGGTGCACAAGGCGCAGCGCGAGGTGCTGCGCGCCCACCTGTCGGGCTGTGTGCGGCAGGCGTTCGAGGCGGACGACGAGCAGGCGCGGGAGGACAAGATCGGTGAGATCGTCCGCCTGCTGGATAAAACATGACCGCGCGGCTGCCGGGCGTGCTGGAGCCGGTGCAGGACGCGGCCGGGCTGCTTGCGCGCATCGAGCGGGAAGAGCGCATGGCCGAGGGCCTGCATATCCGCGGGGCGGATCTGTCCGAGACGCGGTACGAGGGGCTTCGCCTGCACGGCGTGCTCTTTGAGGACTGCCGCCTGACCGGTGCCCGCTGGCACGGCGCGGATCTCGGCGACACGGCGTTCCGGCGGTGCGAGCTGTCGGGCAGCGATTGGAGCGGGGGCTTTTTCTCCCGCGTCGATTTTGCGGAATGCAAGGCGGTCGGCGTAAATTTCCCGGAAAGCGGCTGGCGGCAGGCGCGGTTCGAGGGCTGCGCGCTGTCCTGCGCGGGCTTCGATTACGCCCGCCTGCGGGACGTTGCGTTTGCGCGCTGCGACCTCGGACAGGCGACGCTGAACGAGTGCCAATGGAAGAACCTGACCTTTGAGCAGACGCGGCTGTGCGCCGCCTGCTTCCTGCACACCCCGCTCGCGGGTCTGGATCTTACCTCTTGCGAGCTGGACGGCCTGACCGTGTCGGACACGAACGCCGAGCTGCGCGGCGCGCTCGTCACCCCCATGCAGGCGGCTGGTCTGGCCAAACGGCTGGGACTGATCGTTGTCGATTGAAGGCATGCGCACCCATCAAATCGCCGCACAGCGGCGGAATAAAGATTGGCGGGCTACGGCCTCCAATCGAGTATTCCGGCTTCTGCGCGCGCCTTTCAGGCAGTAGGTGAATTGCCGCAAAGCGGCAAGACAAGGTGAGCCGTCGCAGACGGCGAGAGAGGCCTCTGGAGGCGAAGCCACTCTGGAGTACACTTGAAGCCGGTTTGTACTCATTATAATCGCGCATAGCGCAAGAATAAGGATAGTGGCCTACGGGCTATAAAAAGTCACGCACATGTCCTTGGATTTTATGAGGCCGTAGCCCTCTATCCACTTTCTGCCGTCGTGCGGCAATTTGATGAGAGCAATCGAGACTTCGCTTCGCTCCGCTTTCGATTTTCTGTTTCATGCGCGCTGCGGCGCGGGGGCTTTTCGACAAGATGAAAGCCGCTCCGAAAGGAGCGGCTTTTTTTATAGGATATTCCGCAAGGCGGCGATCAGCGCGTCCATCTGCGCGTCGGTGCCGACCGTGATGCGCAGATAATTTTCGATTCGAGGCAGGCGGAAATGACGGACAAGGATATTTTTTTGTCGCAAAGCGTTAAAAATGACCGATGCGTCCTTGTTGGGATGGGTGACGAAAAGAAAATTCGTCAGCGACGGCAGCACGGTGAAGCCGAGCGCCTCGAGCGCTTTGGCCGCGCGCTCGCGCGTGGCGATCACCTTGCCGCAAACCGTGCGGAAATACGCTTCGTCCGCGACCGAAGCCGCGCCGGCTTCGAGCGCGAGCGCGTCCATCGTGTAGGAGTTGTAGGAGTTTTTGACCGCCTCGAGCGTGCCGATCAGCGTTTCCGAGCCGAGCGCGTACCCGATGCGCATGCCCGCGAGCGAGCGCGATTTGCTCATCGTCTGCACGATCAGCAGGTTTTCGTACTTGGAAAGCAGGGGAACAGCCGACTGCGCGCCAAAATCGACATAGGCTTCGTCGATGATGACGACGCAGTCCTGATTGTGCGCGAGGATATCCTCCAGAAAAGCAAGCGAAACCCCGCGCCCGGTCGGCGCGTTCGGGTTGGGCAGCACGACGCCGCCGTTCGGCCGGTCGTAATCGCGGGCGTTTACGCAAAAGTCCGCGTCAAGCGGCACGGTCTCATAGGGGATGCGGAACAGGTCGCACCAGACCGGATAGAACGAGTACGTGATATCCGGATACAAAATCGGCGTTTCCGAGCAGAAAAACGACTGGAACGCGAGCGCGAGCACGTCATCCGACCCATTGCCGAGGAACACCTGCGTGTTCCGTAGGCCGAAGCGTTCGGCGAGCGCGTTTTTTAGCTTCCGGCCGTTCGCGTCCGGATAGAGCGCGAGCGCCGCCGCATCGAAGGAGCGCAGCGCCTCGCCCACGCCCGGCGCGGGCGGATAGGGGTTCTCATTGGCGTTTAATTTGATGGTTCCGGTCGATTTCGGCTGCTCGCCCGGTACATAGGGGTCGATTTGGCGCAGCTTGTCCAGAAAGGGCTTGTTCATGGCGGTTCTCCTTGCGTCCGTTTATTTACTAGGAAAAGTTTACCACGGTAAAGCGAGAAAGTCAAGCCCTGTTTGTGTTCCGGCGGGGAAGATGCTATAATGAAACCACAAATTGACGCGGACGGGGAGGGGCGCACATGAAAGCGAAAAAGGCGAAGTATATTCTTTCGACCGCGCTGAACGGACTGTCGCTCTATCTGCTGTCGCTGGCGCCCGCAGCCTTAGTGGAAGGACTGCGCAGGGAGGACGGCGTTTGGGCGGCGCTGCGCACCGCGGTCGCGCTGGCCTACTGGCTGCCGTGGGCGTGGGCAATCCTTTTCGCGTTTCTCACGGCTTGGGCGATCAAAGGCCTGTTTGGCGGGGCGGGACTGCCGCTGGGCGAAAAGGTGTTTTTGCTGCCGCTTACTTTGCTTTGTATCGTGAATCTGACCGGATGGCTCACCTTTACGGCGGTTTCGTCGTTGTAATTTAAGATAAGAGGAAGAAACGACATGTACCAACCCTTAGCGGACAAAATCCGTCCCAAAACGCTGGACGATGTGGTAGGCCAGCAGCATCTTTTAGGCAAAAACGGCCTGCTGCGCCGCGTGATCGAGTCGGGCACGATCCCCAACCTGATTTTTTACGGCCCGTCCGGCGTGGGCAAAACGACGGTCGCGTCGATTATCGCAAAGCAGACCGAGCGCAAGCTGTATCATTTAAACGCGACGACGGCGGGCATTGCGGATATCAAGGCGATCATTGACGAGCTGGATACCTTTCTCGCGCCGAACGGCGCGCTCGTCTATCTGGACGAGATCCAGTATTTCAACAAAAAGCAGCAGCAAAGCCTGCTGGAATTCATCGAGACCGGCAAAATGACGCTGATCGCCTCGACGACCGAAAACCCGTATTTTTATATCTATAACGCGATCCTCAGCCGGTGCACGGTGTTTGAGTTTAAGCCGGTCGGCCCCGCGGCTATGGAACGGGCGGTCGAGCGGGCGTTTGGCCTTGCCATGGAGGACGGCGCGTTTTCGGTCGAGGACGGCGTGGCCGCCCATATCGCGGGGGCCTGCGGCGGCGACGTGCGCAAAGCCCTCGGCGCGGTCGAGCTGCTCGCGCTCGGCGCGAAGGGGGGGCGCGTGACCCTCGCGGACGCGGAGCAGGCCGCCCAGCGCTCCAACATGCGCTACGACCGCGACGGAGACAGTCATTACGATATCCTGTCCGCCCTGCAAAAGTCGATCCGCGGCTCCGACCCGGACGCGGCGCTGCACTACCTCGCCCGGCTGCTCGAAGCGGGCGATATGATTTCGGCGGCGCGGCGGATGCTGGTGATCGCGTCGGAGGACGTGGGGCTGGCGTACCCCCAGTGTGCCGCCATTGTGAAAGCCTGCGTCGATTCCGCGTTCCAGCTCGGCCTGCCCGAGGCGCGCATCCCGCTGGCCGAGGCGGTCATCCTGATGGCGACCGCGCCCAAGTCGAACAGCGCGAATCTCGCGATCGACGCCGCCCTTGCCGACGTGCGCGCCGGCAAAACGGGCGATATTCCGGCGCACATCAAGGACGCGCATTACGGCGGCGCGGCCAAGCTCGGGCGCGGGCTGACCTATCAATACCCGCACGACTACCCGAATCACTGGACGGCGCAGCAGTACCTGCCGGACGAACTAAAGAACGCGCGTTATTACGACTATGGCTCCAACAAGACCGAGCAGGCCGCCCGCGCTTATTGGGACCGCGTCAAAGGCAAATAGCCCCCCGTCCTCCGCATCCCCGCCCGCAGGCGCATTTCAAAAGGAGAGCGGACGCTTCTGCGTCCGCTCGACAAAAAAGTCAGGACCAGTGCCTGACTTTTTTATCAAATAGAGAAAACCGCTGAAAATCGAAATTTTCAGCGGTTTTCTCTGCAATAGCTTTTCCGGCGCTCCGCCGGAAGGCGTCCCTCAAACCGGACTGTACGTCCGGTTTGAACGCCCGCAGGGCGTCCCTCGATTGAAAGCGTGCTTTCAATCGAAGAGCGTAGCGATATACTTATGTTCACACCCCGCGGGCGTATAGACCCATTCGCTGATGTGCCCTTCGGTCAGGTAATACTGCGGCAGCGGGGGCGGCTCGCCCGGCGAGAGCACGTCGATTACGGTCAGCTTGATTTTCATGCGCTGGGGCAGAATGGACTTGATGTATACCGAGACCACCATGCCGACCGAAAGGTCGCCGCGCGGCTCGGCAAGGCCGGACAGGTTGGGCGTCAGCTCGATGAACACGCCGTACGGCTCGATCGACCGCACCACGCCGCGCACGGTCTCGCCCGGGCAAAAGAGCGCGGCGTTCTGCTCCCACGTGCCCAAAAGCTCGCGGTGGGTCAGCGAGACGCGGCGCGCCTCCGGGTCGACCGCGCGGACGGCCGCGTAAATATCCTGCCCGACGATAAGCCGGTCGCGCGGGTGGAAAATGCGGGAGACCGACAGGTTTTCAATGCCGATGAGCGAGGCCACGCCGCAGCCGATGTCGACAAACGCGCCGAACGGCTCCAAATGCGTCACCTTGGCCGGGATGATATCGCCCGGCCGCAGGGTTTCCAGCAAAAAATCCTGCGCGCGCTGCTGCACGATCGTGCGGGACAGCCAGACGGTCGGCGGGGCGGTCGATTCGTCGATTTCGGTGACGACAAAGCATGTCGGCTTGCCGACGCGGGATAAAATGGCGATCTCCCGCGTATCGCCCTCGGCAACGCCGAGGGCGCAGCAGGCGCGCGGCATCACCCCCGCCGCAAAGCCGAAATCGAAGGCCAGATCGTGCGCCGCCGTGCAGCGCTCGGCAACCGCTTCGAGGATCACGCCTCCGTCCTGCGCGGCGCGCAGCCCGTCGAGCGATTCGAGCGCCTGCCGCACCTCGGGATAGGCGGAATAACTGCCCTCGGGCAGATAGGATTCGCTTGTTTTCATAAAAGCCGTGCCTCCTTTGGGGTCTGTGCTACTATATGAAAATCCGGCTATGAATAGCACCCCGAATATGCTATAATAAACCTATCGAAAAGACTTGCGGATGAGAGGGCGTGCATGTGCATGGACGTACAGGTAAACGACGTTTTGACCATGAAAAAACCGCATCCCTGCGGCTCTAAACGCTGGAAGGTGCTGCGCACGGGGATGGATTTCAAACTCAAATGCGAGGGCTGCGGGCATGAAGTCATGCTGCCGCGCTCGAAAGCGGAAAAAAACATCCGCATTATCGAACGGGAGGGAAAAAGCATATGATGATCGACGGCAAGCAAATGCATATCCAGATTCAAAAGGGCAACATCGGCCGCTATGTCATCCTGCCGGGCGACCCCGGCCGCTGCGAAAAAATCGCGCGGTATTTCGATGAACCGAAGCAGCTTGCGCAGAATCGCGAGTACACGCTCTGGACGGGACGGCTGGACGGCGAACCCGTCGCCGTCTGCTCGACCGGCATCGGGGGTCCGTCCGCCGCGATCGCTTTAGAGGAGCTGGTCGAGTGCGGGGCGGACACGTTTATCCGCGTGGGCACCTCGGGCGGCATTGTGGACGAGGTGAAGGGCGGCGATATCGTCATCGCGACCGCCGCCATCCGGCAGGAGGGTACCAGCCGCGAATACCTGCCGATCGAGTTCCCGGCGGCGGCCAGCTTCGAGGTTGTGTCCGCGCTGCGGGACGCTGCGGTAACGCTCGGTCTGACGCACCATATCGGCGTCATCCAGTCCAAGGACAGCTTTTACGGGGAGATACGCCCGTCCGTCCAGCCCATCGCGGAGGAGCTTTTGGCCAAATGGAGGGCGTGGAAGGCGGCGGGCGCGCTGACGAGCGAGATGGAAACAGCGGCGCTGCTGATCGTGTCGCAGGTGCTGCACGTGCGCTGCGGCGCGGTGCTGAACGTGCTGTGGAACGCCGATAACGACGACGCGCCGAGCATCCCGCCCGACGCCGCCGAGCGGGGCGTGCGAACCGCGGTCGAGGCGCTGCGCATCCTGATACGGGAGGACAACGCGGGGTAATGGCAGCCGAGGAAAAGAGAAAACGCGAGGCCGATCTGGGCAGCGACCCGGTCGGCCCACTTCTTGTACGTCTGGCGCTGCCGACGATCTGTGCGCAGGTGGTAAACCTGCTGTACAACATCGTCGACCGCGTCTACATCGGGCAGATTCCGGGCGAAGGCAAGGTGGCGCTGACCGGCATGGGCGTCACGTTTCCGGTCATCACGCTGATCGCGGCGTTTGCCGCGCTGATCGGCATGGGCGGCGCGCCGCGCGCGTCGATCGCGCTGGGCGCGGGCGAGCATGAAAGGGCCGAGCGGACGCTCGGCGCGTGCACCGCCGCGCTCTGGGGGCTTGCCGCCGTGCTGACGGTCGTGTTCCTGCTGTTTCAGCAGCCGCTGCTCCGGCTGTTCGGCGCCTCGTCCGACACGCTGCCCTACGCGATGCAGTATCTCAATATTTACGTGCTCGGCACGGTCTTTGTGATGACCGCGTTGGGCTTGAACGGCTTTATCACGGCGCAGGGCAAGTCGGCCGTCGCGATGCAGACCGTGCTGATCGGCGCGGCGCTCAATGTCGCGCTCGACCCCGTTTTCATCTTCGTGTTCGGCATGGGCGTGCGCGGTGCGGCGATTGCCACGGTGATTTCGCAGGCCGTGTCCGCCGTGTGGGTGGTCCGCTTTCTGTCGGGCGGCAAGAGCGATCTGCATTTGAAAAAGACCTTTTTCCGGCTGGACAAAGGTCTGCTGCTGCCCGCGGTCGCGCTCGGCGCGTCGCCGTTTGTCATGCAGGCGACCGAAAGCCTGCTGACCGTCACCTTCAACGTGTCGCTGCGCAAATACGGCGGCGACCTTGCGGTCGGCGCAATGACGATTTTAACCTCGGTCGCCCAGATGCTGCAAATGCCGCTGCTCGGTCTGACGCAGGGCGCGCAGCCTATTTTGAGCTACAACTACGGCGCGGGCAGGCCCGAGCGGATGAAGCGGGTCGTCCAATACAACCTGCTGATCGCCTGCGCGTTTTCCTTTGCCGTGTGGGCGTTCGTGCAGCTTTCGCCGCAGACGGTCGCGCGCCTGTTCAATCAGGACCCCGCGCTGGTCGATATGACCGCGTGGGCGTTGCGCATTTATCTGGCGGTCGGCTTTACGACCGCGTTCCAGACGGTGTTCCAACAGTCGTTCGTCGCGCTGGGCGAGGCGAAAATTTCGCTGTTTTTGGCGCTTGAGCGCAAGATCATCCTGCTCATCCCACTGATTCTGGTTCTGCCGCGCTTTTTTGAGGATAAGCTGTTCGCGGTGTTTTTCGCCGAGCCGGTGGCCGATTTTCTCGCCGCCGCGACGACGACCGTGCTGTTCCTCGTCCGCTTCCGGCAGATCCTGCGCGGTATGGAAAAGCGGATATAGGAGAAAGACCGGACTTTCGACGGAGCTTCGCATCGTTCCACAAATACGCGCCGCGAGCGCGGGGGTTTCATAAAAAAAGGAGCGGAACCGTTCGGTTCCGCTCCCTTTTTGCGTTTATTTTTCCTCCAGCAGGCAGACGCAGTGGGCGGCGACGCCCTCGCGCTTTCCGGTGAAGCCCAGACCCTCCTCGGTCGTCGCCTTGACGGACACCTGCGCTACCGCGCAGCCGATGGCGGCGGCGAGGTTTTCCCGCATTTGCGCGATGTGCGGCGCAAGCCTCGGCGCCTGCGCCAAAACCGTCGCGTCCAGATTGCACAGCCGCCAGCCCTGCCCGTCGACCATAGCGGCGACATGGCGCAGAAGCGCAAGGCTGTCCGCGCCCTTGAAGAGTTCGTCGGTGTCCGGGAAATGCCGCCCGATGTCTCCGAGGGCGAGCGCGCCCAGCAGCGCGTCCATGACCGCGTGCGTCAGCACGTCGGCGTCCGAATGGCCCACAAGCCCGGTCTCGTGCGGGATGTCCACCCCGCCGATCACGCACCTGCGCCCGGCGGCGAGCTTGTGCACATCGTATCCGTGTCCGATTCGCATTTAGAGTTCCTCCCGCTGCAAAAACGCCTCCGCGACCGGAATGTCCTCGGGCGTTGTGATTTTGATGTTCTCATAAGCCCCGTCGGTGGCACGCACGGCGTGGCCGAGCGCTTCGACCGCGGCGCAGTCGTCGGTAAAGGTGCGGCCGCCGCGCGCGGCGGCGGTCAGCGCGCGGGTGAGCAGCGCGCGGTCGAACACCTGCGGCGTTTGTACGGCGGCGAGCGTATCGCGCGGCACGTCGGCCGCGATCAGGCCGTTTTCGATGCGCTTGATGCTGTCCTTGACCGCAACCACCGGCGCGGCCGCGCCGCAGTCGGCCGCGGCCCGCACCGCCTCGGAGATGATCCGGTCGGACACCAGCGGCCGCGCGCCGTCATGTACGGCGACGAGCGCGGCATCCTCCGGCGCGGCGGCGACCCCCGCGAGCACGGAAGCCGTCCGGCTGTCTCCGCCGCGCGTAACGGTGCGCAGCTTGGACACCCCGTAGGCCTGCGCCAGCTCCGTGTAGGGCAGGATGTCCTGCTCGCGGCAGACGAGCACGATATCCCGCACGGCGGCGCACCGCTCAAACGCGGACAGCGTGTGCGCCAGCACGGGCGCGCCTGCCAGCGGAAGCAGCAGCTTGTTCTCCCCGCCCATGCGCCGCGACGAGCCCGCCGCGACGATCACCGCGCACACGGCGGGCGGCGTCTGTTTTTTCCGTTTTCCAAACAAGTCGTTTCAACCTCCTGATATGGCGTTTCATGCTGTGCGCGCCCTAAAAAAGGCCCGCGGAGCACAGCGGGCCTTTTGCGCGAACCGTATTGGGTCGGCGCGGCGTTCGGACGCGGCGCGGCCTTTTTAAATGCAAAGCCTCTCGTTGATCAGCGCCTGCGCCTCCTGCGGGGTTTTGCCGAGCGCAAAGGCGATTTCAGAATCCAGAATCTGCCGCGCGGAGGACAGCATTTTCTTTTCGCCCGTCGACAGGCCGCGCTCGCTTTCGCGCTCGGCCAGATTTTTGACCACCTGCGCGACCTCGAGCAGGTCGCCCGAGCGGATGTGCAGCATGTTTTCCCGATAGCGCTGGTTCCAGCCCTTATCCTCACCCCGGGCGACGTCGTCGAGCCGGGCGAGAAAATCCTCCGCTTGCTTTTTGGAACAGACCGGGCGGATGCCGAGCTTTTCACACGCATCGACCGGCAGGAAAAGCTGGGTATCGTCCAGCGCCAATTTGAGGGCATAGTACCGCGTGCTTTCACCGTCGATCGTCCGCTCCACAATGTCCTCGATCACGCCCGCGCCGTG
Source organism: Eubacteriales bacterium (assembly GCA_030524205.1). Taxonomy (GTDB): domain Bacteria; phylum Bacillota; class Clostridia; order Oscillospirales; family Butyricicoccaceae; genus Agathobaculum. The sequence goes on along the minus strand of JAUNGZ010000001.1, from coordinate 105,912 downwards.
CAGGGGATGTACGATCTTATCACCGATCTGAAACATGTTTCCTCCGTTCCAGCAAGCCACAGTTATTATGTTTATCTTACACCTGTATCGCATTTTTTGCAAGTTTTTTCACCGTTTGGACGCTTATCAGCGCGCCGGTCAGCAGCAGCCAGCACCCGCCGCCGCGTCCGGCGAGCCATATGCCCGCGCTAAGCAGCGAGAGCATCGTCAGCAGGGCAAGCGCCTGCCGGATACAGCCAAAGCGAGAAAGGCACAGGTGGGAAAGCGCCATGCCGCCGTCGAGCGGCGGCATGGGCAGCAGGTTGAACGCGCCGAGCAGCACGCTCGCGCCGGCAAGGCGGTACCAGCCCAAGGGCTGGACAAGCGCGGTCAGCGCAAAGCTCGCCGCCGGCCCGGCAAGGCAGACGGCCGCCCGCGCGCACCGGCCCTCGGGCAGCGCGCAGTGCAGCGTAGCGCCGCACGCGGTCAGCGTCAGCCGCAGCACCCGCCCGCCCGCAAGGTACAGTACGGTGAGATGTCCGCCCTCGTGCACGGCGGCGGCGAGCAGGAACAGCGGCAGCACACCCGTTTCATCCACGCACCACAGCGCGGCGAGCAACACGAGAAAACCGTCCCGCACCTCGATTTTGCCGCGCATTTACGCCTCGGTCAGGTAGTCGGCGGGATCGAGCGCCGCGCCGCCCTTCCATAGCTCCAGATGCAGATGCGGGCCGGTTGCGTTGCCCGTCTGGCCGACGCGCGCGATCTCGCCGCCGCATTTCACCTTGTCCCCGACCTTGGCGGAAATGCTGCTGCAATGCGCGTACAGGGTGGTAAAGCCGTCGTCGTGGTCGACGATCAGATAATTGCCGTAGCTCGATTCCCCCACCTCGCGCACCGTGCCGTCTGCAAACGCGCCGATCTTCACGCCCTCGTCCGCGGCGATGTCCAGACCGTAGTGGAAGCCGGGCTGTCCGGTAATCGGGCTGAGACGGCTGCCGAAATCCGAGGTCTGCGTTCCCTCGGCGGGCATCACGTGCTCAAATTCCATCGGATAGACCGTCTGGTCGACCGTGTCGGGGAACAGCGTCTGCTCGCGTCCGAGAATATCGTCCGCGCCGCCCGAGGACGCGGCGTAATCGGTTCCGCCGGCCGACGGCTGCTGCTGCCCGAATACCTCGCTGACCCCCGGATCGTTTTCCTTGCCGCCGAACACGGCGAGCACTCGGTCCGCCCCGGGTAGGCCCGCGACCACCTCCGCCGCCTTTTGCCGCGCGGCCACGGCAAAGGGCGTGTCGGCGTATTTAATAACGCCCGCGGCGAGGACGAGCGCCACAAGCAGCAGCAGCCCCTTGCCGCCGCCGCTGCGCCTCCGCACCGGCTGTTTTCCTGTCATGTTCGCCGCCTCCTTTCGCTTGGTAAAGCCTATGCGGCGGGGGACGGAAAAAGACCGCCCCTTTGGGAAGGGGCGGTCTCGAAGATGGGCTTTACCGCAGCAGCGGCAGGCTGCCGGTCAGCTTGTTGACCAGCTTTTTTGCGCCGCAGATGCCGACGCCGAAATAGGCAAGCGCTTTTTCCTCCGTCTGCGCGGCCTTGCTGATGAAATCGTCGTAGGTATTGCAGCTTTGCGCAACATCGGAAAAGTCGACCGTGACCAGTCCGGCGAAATCCGGCTGATAGAGCTTCTGCCGCAATTCGCGCAGCGCCTCGCGGCTTGCTTTTAAAATGGGGACGGGGATGCCGATGATCCCCAGATGGGAACGGCCGTCTTTATCGCATACGTCCGGTCCGACGGCTTCGGGGATGTGCTTGCCAAGCGTGATGCCGAGAATGCCGGCCGTATTGGCAATCACGCCGAGCGGCAGGGTTTCGTCGATCACCATTACGCATTTTTCGTTTTGTGCGTCCATTTTGTGCGATGCTCCTTTTAGCTGTTTTGTTCGGTAAATATTTTCTGATACTGCTTGGGCGTCAGCCCGATGAATTCCTTGAAATAATGGGTGAAGTGGCTTTGGTCGGAAAAGCCGGTCAGCCCGGCCGCTTCGATCGGCGGCACGCCCTGCTCGAGCAGCCGTCCCGCGCGGTCAAGCCGCACGGTTTGCAGATAGCGGTAGGGCGAAACGCCGACCTGCCGCGCGAACAGGCGCAGCAGATAGGATTTGCCGAAGTGCGTCATGGCGAGCAGGTCGTCAAGCGTGAGGTTTTCGGCGTAGTGCTCGTCCATATAGGCGCACAGCGCCCGGATTTCCGCGCTTTGCTCGGGAAGCGCGGCCTGCTCGAAGGGGCCGGCGTATTCCGCGAGCACCTGCTCGAGCAGATAGAAGAACGCCTCCTGCTTTTCCAGCTCGGGCGCGCCGCGCAGGATCGCGTCGTACAGCGCGCCGACCGCGGGGGCCGCGTCGCTTTGGAACGCAACGTTCTGGGTGAAATACGGCGCCTCGTCCCGGCCTGTGATCTCCTGCGCGGCGCGCCGCATGACGGCGGGCGGAATGTTGACCGCGCGGTAGTCGAGCACCTCGCCGTTTACCGGCGCGCAGTAGTGGTTGTCGCGCGGATTGAACAGGATCAGATCGCCGGGGGCGGTGTCGTATTCCCGGTTTTTGCACCAGAGATGCCGCCTGCCGCCCTCGATAAAGCCGATCACATAATATTCATGAAAGTGGTTGGGGAATTTCTGCACGACGCCGCCGAGGTGGTAGGCCTCGATCCCCAAGTCGCGGTCGTAATGCGCAAAGCGCTGTTCCTGCCGCATGTTCCGCCTCCTCTCCCTGACCGTTTTCCATTATAGCACGCCGTTCAGACGATTTCTTGCACGATATGGCACTCCGCATAAAAAAGAACCCGCCCTGTGCGGGCGGATTCTGCGTGCTCGGTTATTTTTTCCAGCGCTTCAGGGTCGGGAAGTACTCCTGCATCATTTTACGGGCGGCTTCCTTATCTGTGTACAGCTTGTCGCTTTCCGGCAGGTTCAGGCAGATGTCGATCATGCCGTCCATCGTGCAGTCCGCGGTAAACGAACCCTTTTGGTAGCAGTAGCAGCAATAATCCACGTTCTTGGAGCCGTCGGCGCTTGTGCCGTACTGCTCGTCCTTCGTCATCGGCATGCCGCAGGATTGACACACGTCCGCCAGCCCGACGTAGATGTTGATGTCGCCCTGCATATCCTCGCCGCAGGTGGCGTATTCCTCAAAATCCACGCCGAACGCGCGCGGCAGCGTCGTGCTCCAGACCTCGTCCCACGCCTTGGCGGTCGACTCGCGCACGTCGCCGTGGAAGCTGAATTTGGCGTATTTGCCCGCGGGGATCACGGTTTCGACAAACCCCTCCGGGCAGTTCGCGCTTTCACACCCGGCGATCACGTCGTAGCTCATTTCCTCCCAGTTGTAGTTTGTGTACAGGCCGTACACCGGCGCGTCCTCGCCGAGGTGCTCGAGCTTTTCGCACGCGCCTCCGCACATAAATTCCCCCCACAGCTTGCCGATCTTTTCGGCGCAGTCGGCGGCGTTGTTCGCGGTGCGGGTCATAATGCCGACGACGCGGCGTTCGGGTACGGTAACGATCTCGTAATTCATTTTTCTCATCCTTTCCGGTTTTATTGTCTCTATCATACGGCGGGAAAACGGACAGGGCATGTCCGGTTTTTCATATTTCCGCAAAATCTTTTCCGCGGCCTGCCGGACGGCCTTGCGGGCGGCCGCGGGCGCGAGCACCTCGGCGTCCGCGCCGAAGGAGAGCAGATAGCCGCAGCCCCATGCCCCGATCGGCCATTCGGCATGCACCAGCAGCGAGCCGTCCGCCTGCCGCTTGATATCGGCGCGGGGGAACTCGTCGAACACGCGGAACGCGGCGGCGGGGGAAAACAGGATGGTGATGCGCGTGGTGGGGACGGGCGCGGTATCCTCGCCGTCCAGCGGGGGAACGCCGCCGCGCGGCGGAAAGCGCTCGTCCAGCAGCCGCACCTGCTCCATGCGCGACAGCTTGAAGGTGCGGAAGGCCTGCCGCTCGCGGCACCAGGCCTGCAAATACCACGAGATGCCCTTGAAGCACAGCCGGGCCGGCTCGACCGTGCGCACAGAGGCCTGTCCGGTTTGCGCGTAATAGCGGAAGGACAGCGCGCGCCGCTCCAGAATGGCCTCGCGGAGCAGGTCGAACAGCGCGCGGCGGTCGCCGGGCGCGCCCCAGTCAGAAAAATCGGCGTCGATCCAGTCGACCGTTTCCCGCTGGAACAGCGCGGACAGATGCGTGAGCAGCGCGCTGTCACCGTCCGCGCCGGTAGCGCGCAGCGTTTGCAGGGCGTACAGAATCTCGTCCTGCTCGCGCGCGGAAAGCAGCGATTTGGACAGCACGAAATCGTCCAGCAGGCGGATGCCGCCGTTGCGCCCCCGTGCGGCGTACACCGGCACGCCCGCCGCCGAAAGCGCGTCGATATCGCGCCGCACGGTGCGCTCGGATACCTCGAGCCGTTCGGCCAGCTCGCCCACCGTCGTGCCGCCACGCTCCAGCAGGATATATAAAATTTCAAATAACCGTCCGCTCTGCATGTTGCATCACCTCTTTCCCCCTAGTATACCATAAAAACCGGACAATAGATGACCTGTTTTGCACGCCGCTTTCGCGTCCAATGGGGGCCCAATCCCTCGTCCTCCGTCTTACTCCGTGCCCCGTGGGCGCTCCATCCCCTCGTCCTCCGTCCCATTCCGCGCCCCGTGGGCGCTTCGTCCCCCGTCCCCGCCGCGCGCATATCATAGAAAACGGCGGCAGCGCCGCCGTTTTCATAAAAACCGGGGACATGCGCCCCGGTTTTTATACAAACAGCGAAGCGGCCACGGAATCGAAATTCCGTGACCGCTTCGCTGCAACAGCCCTTTCCGGCGCAGCCGGAAGGGCGTCCCTCGATTGGAACCGTGGTTCCAATCGAATGTTTATACGATTCCCTGCGCCAGCATCGCGTCCGCGATCTTGTTGAAGCCCGCGATATTCGCGCCGGCGACAAGATTGTCCTTGCAGCCGTACTTTTCGGCGGCTTCGACGCAGGATTTGAAGATGTTGACCATGATGCCGTGCAGGCGCTCGTCGACCTCCTCAAAGCTCCAGGACAGGCGCAGCGAGTTCTGGCTCATTTCCAGACCAGAGGTGGCCACGCCGCCGGCGTTCGCGGCCTTGGCAGGGCCGAAGAACACGTCCGCCGCGTGGAACGCCTCGACGGCTTCCGGCGTGGAGGGCATGTTCGCGCCCTCGGCCACAAACTTGCAGCCGTTCGCGATCAGCGCCTTTGCGTCGTCGCCGTCCAGCTCGTTCTGGGTGGCGCAGGGCAGGGCGATATCGCACTTCGTGCCCCACGGGCGCTGGCCCGCGGTGTAAACGCTGCCCGGCACGCGGTCGGCGTATTCCTTGATGCGGCCGCGCTCGACTTCCTTGATCTGCTTGACGACGTCCAGATTGATGCCGTTCGGATCGTAGATGAAGCCGGCGGAGTCGGACATGGTGACGACTTTGCCGCCCAGCTCGGCAGCCTTCTGGCAGGCGTAAATAGCGACGTTGCCCGAGCCGGAGATGGCGACCGTCTTGCCCTCGAACGAGGTGCCCTTGTAGGCGAGCATTTCCTTCATATAGTAGCACAGGCCGTAGCCGGTGGCCTCGGTGCGGGCGAGCGAGCCGCCGAAGGACAGGCCCTTGCCGGTCAAAACGCCGGTAAATTCGTTGCGCAGGCGCTTGTACTGGCCGTACATAAAGCCGATCTCGCGGCCGCCGACGCCGATATCGCCCGCGGGCACATCGGTGAACTGGCCGATGTGCTTGGAAAGCTCGGTGATGAAGGACTGGCAGAAGCGCATGATCTCCGCGTCCGACTTGCCCTTGGGGTCAAAGTCCGAGCCGCCCTTGCCGCCGCCCATGGGCAGGCCGGTAAGGCTGTTCTTAAAGCACTGCTCAAAGCCGAGGAACTTGATGACCGAGGCGTTTACCGACGGGTGGAAACGCAGGCCGCCCTTGTAGGGACCGATGGCGGAGTTAAACTGCACGCGGAAACCGCGGTTGACCTGTACCTTGCCCTGATCGTCCATCCACGGAACGCGGAACATGATCATGCGCTCTGGCTCGACGATGCGCTCGACGATGCCGTTTTTCTCCAGCTCGGGACGCGCTTCCACGACAGGCTCGAAGCTTTCGAGCACTTCGAGAACGGCCTGCTGGAATTCAGGTTCGTTCGGGTTGCGCTTCTGCACGGTTTCGTAAACGCTGCTGAGGTAAGAATTGGTAAGTGCCATTTGCATTTGTCCTCCTTTAATGTTACCGCGAATTTCTTCCAATTCCTTGGAAAAAGTGCGGAATACCCTTGTATACTTGCGGTGGTGCTCCATTATTATATAGTATTTTGCCCAACTGTGCAACAATTTAGCATGTTAAAAATTATACAGTTTTTTCTGGTCGATTCCATATGGAAATCGTCGTTTTCACCTGATATAATAAAGTGCGATAGGGGAGGGACGGCAAATGGCAAACAGCTTTGACCGGATTTACGAGGTGGTGCGGCGCATTCCGCGCGGCACGGTCGCGACCTACGGGCAGGTCGCGCTGCTCGCGGGCAATCCGCGCTGGGCGCGCGTGGTGGGCTATGCGCTGCACGCCAATCCCGACCCGGAGGGCATCCCGTGCTACCGCGTGGTGACAAAGGAGGGGCGCACCTCGCCCGCGTTCGCCTTCGGCGGGGCGGATATCCAGCGCGCGCTGCTCGAAGCGGATGGGATCGGCTTCACCGCCGACGGCCTTGTCGACATGGAAAAGTACCGCTGGGAAGGCTTATAAAAAGACGCGGACCGGTTTCAAACCGGTCCGCGTCTTTTTGAAGAAAGAAAAGAAGGTTGCTAGCTGCAAGGCGGCAGACCCGCGTCCGTCAATCGAATCGCCCGTGTGTGCGCGCACACACATCCTTGATGCTTTCATTATAGGGGCGTGCGCCGCCGGAAACAAGCAAAATAGATTGATCTATTCAGCGCAATGTTTGATATTTTCGATTATTTCTAAAAAGAGTGCGGCGGGGCGGGAGCTTTTGCGCGCCGCCTGCGTTAGGATTTATTGTTTTTCTTAAACTTTTTCAGCAGGCTGAGCACCTTAAGGTACAGCCACAGGATGGTGATCACCAGCCCGAACGCCGCGAACCATTCGTACTTTTTGGCAAGACCCTGCGAGACGGTCTGCTCGATGGTGTCAAAATCGCTGAGCAGGAAAAGCGCGGCGATGACAATGCCGGCCACCGCGCCGGCGATGGCGACCGGGCCGTTTTCGGAAAGCAGGGCGGCGACCGGACTGTTGGGCCAGATCAAATTGAGCGCAAAGACGCCCGCGCCGCCGAGAAGCGAGGCGAAGAACAGCGTTGCAACCACGGCTTTGAACCGGCGCCCGATTTTGACGATACCGCTTGCATACAGCACCAGCATGGAAAATACGATCGCCAGCGTAAGGAGCAGCGCGAGCATGATAATGCCTTGATACTGCGCGGCATACGAAGCTGAAATCATCGCGATGGAATAGCCCTGCGCGAGCGAGTACACCGTGCCGAGAACCGGCGCCAGCGGCCGCAACGGCCATGCGAGCAGACTGCACAGCAGCGCGGCGGCGGCCGCAATCAAGAGCAGCGTCATCTCGCTGCTGTAAACGGAAAAGCCGGCCACCTCATTGAGATCGGCGCCGCTTTTGGCGAAAACACCGTGCAGCACAAAGTAAGCGGCTGCGCCTGCCGCCGTGAGCAGCAGGAAGAAGATAGACTTAGCGGCTACGCCTCCATAAGTTGCGCGTGCGCCCTCCGCCGCGCCCTCGGACGCTTCCACGCGCACCAGCTTGCGGAGCATCGGATTGGTCATGCGGGAGATCGTGCGGGGAGCGGTCGATTGTTCCAGTGTCATAAAACCCCATCCTTTATTGTTATGTATTTGAAAATCCCTACTTAAATTGTAAAGGTAAAAGCGGACGGAGACAAGCGCCCAATAGGGGGAGATGCGGTTAAATAAGTGAAAAGTATGCAGGATTACGGGGATGCCGGTAAACGGCGCTTCCGCGCCCCGGCAAGGGCCGGGCGCCGCACGGGAGCTGCCGGAGGGCTGTCCGCACAGCGCTTCGGCGCGGCGGCGCGGGACGCTTTTGAACTTTTTGTGAACGCTGTTGACATTGGAATAAAAGCGCGTATAATGTGTTAGTGCACTAACAGTAAGGAGGCTAACAAAATGTGCGAAAGGCGGGTCGGAGCCGAGCTGGGCATGCTGAACAATCTGATCAAGCGGCAGATGGCGATGATGGCGGCGGGCTCGGAGATAGAGAATATTACCGGCATGCAGTCCATGATCATCCATTACTTGATCGTGTCGGAGGCCGAGGGGGACCGCTTCCAAAGGGATATTGAAACGCAGTTCCGCATCCGCCGCTCGACGGCAACCGGCATTTTGCAGCTCATGGAGCAGCACGGGCTTTTGCGGCGCGAGCCGGTTGCGCACGACGCCCGGCTCAAGCGCTTGGTGCTGACCGAACGCGCGCGGGCGCTCAATGAAATGATTTGCCAAGGTCTGGAGCATACCGAAACGCTGATGCGGGAAGGGATTGAGGAGAAGGACCTTATGGTTTGGTTCGCGGTGTGCGAAAAGCTGCGCGCCAATTTGGAGAAGCATCAACGCAGGGTTTCGGAGGACTCAGTATGATCAAACAATTATTGAAAAGCGTGCGCGAATTTAAAAAGGCCGCGCTGCTTACGCCGTTCTTCGTTGTGCTCGAGGTTGTGATGGAGGTCGTCATCCCCGCTGTGATGGCGCTGCTGATCGACCGCGGCATCGACGCGAGCAACATGGGAGAGATTTGGAAATACGGCTTGATTCTGGTGGTATGCGCCATGCTGGCGCTGATTTTCGGCGCGCTGGCGGGCACGTATGCCGCGCGCGCGTCGACGGGCTTCGCCCGCAACCTGCGGCACGATATGTATTACGCCGTGCAGGATTTTTCCTTTTCCAATATTGATAAGTTTTCAACCGGATCGATCGTCACGCGCCTGACGACCGACGTGACCAACGTGCAGAACTCGTTCCAGATGTGCACGCGCATCGCGGTGCGGTGCCCGGTGATGCTGGTGTTCGCGCTGGTCATGGCCTTCCGTATCAACGGCCGGCTGGCATGGGTGTTTCTCGGCGTGCTGCCTGTGCTGGCGGTCGGTCTGGGCCTTTTGATGAAGGTCGTCGGCCCGGTGTTTGAGCGCGTGTTCAAAACCTACGACCGCATGAATACCGTCGTGCAGGAAAACGTGCGCGGCATCCGCGTGGTCAAGGCCTATGTGCGCGAGGAGTACGAGACGGAGAAGTTCAAGGGCGTTTCCGGCCTGCTGTACAAGGAGTTTTCCAAGGCGCAGAAAACGATGACGGGCGCCATGCCGCTGATGCAGTTCTGCATGTATGCGTGCATGCTGCTGATCTCGTGGTTCGGTGCGCGGCTGATCGTCGGCGGCAGCATGACCACCGGCGAGCTGACCAGCCTGTTTTCCTACGCGATGCAGATTTTGATGAGCCTGATGATGGTCGCCATGGTGTTCGTCATGATCACCATGTCCAAGGCGAGCGCCGAGCGCATCGTCGAGCTGCTGCGCGAAAAGCCCGACCTGCACAACCCGGAAAAGCCGGTGACCGAGGTCAAAAGCGGCGATATCACGTTCGAGCGCGTCAGCTTCAGCTATAAGGGCGACGAGCATAAGCTCGCCCTGCGCGACGTCAATCTGGACATCCGGGCCGGGCAGACCATCGGCATTCTGGGCGGCACGGGCGCGGCAAAGTCGACGCTGGTGCAGCTGATCCCGCGTTTGTACGACGTGACGAGCGGCTCGGTCAAGGTCGGCGGCGTGGACGTGCGCGCGTATGACATTGAAACGCTGCGCGAGCAGGTCGCGATGGTGTTGCAGAAAAACGTGCTGTTCTCGGGCACGATCAAGGAAAACCTGCGCTGGGGCGATGAAAACGCCTCGGACGAGGAGCTCGCCCGCGTCTGCAAACTAGCGCAGGCCGACGAATTCATCGAGCAGATGCCGGACGGTTACGACACCCATATCGAGCAGGGCGGCACCAATGTGTCGGGCGGGCAGAAGCAGCGCCTGTGCATTGCGCGCGCGCTGCTGAAAAAGCCGAAGATCCTGATTTTGGACGACTCGACCTCGGCGGTCGACACCAAAACCGACGCGCAGATCCGCAAGGCGTTTGCCGAGGAGATTCCGGACACGACCAAGATCATCATTGCGCAGCGCGTGTCCTCCGTGCAGGACGCCGACCAGATCGTCATTATGGACGGCGGCACGATCCAGACGGTCGGCACGCATGACTCGCTGCTCGCGTCCAACCCGATTTATCAGGAGATTTACAACCAGCAGCAGAAGAAGGGGGGCGAGGCATAATGCCCGGACCTACGATGGGACGCGGCCGCCGCGGGCAATCCGCCGGAGGCCGCAGAAGCAAAAACCCGAAAAAGACGCTCGGCCGTCTGCTCGGCTATATCAAAAACGGTTACAGCGCGCAGTTCGGCGTCGTGCTGTTCTGCATTCTGTTTTCCGCGGTCGCCAACGTCGCGGGGTCGATGTTCCTGCGCGTGCTGATCGACGATTACATCAGCCCGCTGCTCCTGCAGGCCTCGCCCGTGTTCGACGGGCTGGTGCGCGCGATTTTGCTGATGGCGCTGGTTTACGCTGTGGGCGTTGCGTCCACCTTCCTTTACAACTGGCTGATGGTGTCGATTTCGCAGGGCGTCCTCAAAAAAATCCGGGATCAGATGTTTGCCCATATGCAGACGCTGCCCATCCGCTATTTCGACACGCACACCCACGGCGACCTGATGAGCCATTTTACCAACGACACTGATACGCTGCAGCAGATGCTCAGCCAGTCCGTGCCGCAGATGTTTTCCTCCGCGGTGACGATTATCGCGGTCATGCTCGCCATGCTGTTCACCAACGTGTGGCTGACGCTGTTCGTGCTGCTCGGCGTGGGGCTGATGCTGCTGGTGACCAAGCGCATCGGCGGCAATTCCGCCAAATTCTTTCTGGAGCAGCAGACCTCGCTCGGCAAGGTCAACGGCTACATCGAGGAAATGGTGGGCGGCCAGAAGGTCGTCAAGGTGTTCTGCCGCGAGGAGAAATGCAAGGAGCAGTTCGACGGGCTCAATGAGGAGCTGCGCCGGAACGCCGCGAGCGCCAATACCTTCGCCAACATCCTGATGCCGATTATGATGAACATCGGCAACCTGCTGTACGTGCTGGTCGCGGTGGTCGGCGGCACGCTCGCGCTGTCGGGCGTGGGCGGCGGCATCACGATCGGCGTGATCGCCTCCTTCCTGCAGCTGACCAAGTCGTTCACCCAGCCGGTCAACCAGATTTCGCAGCAGATCAACTCGATCGTCATGGCGCTGGCCGGCGCCGAGCGCATTTTCGACCTGATGGACGAAAAGCCCGAGGTCGACGACGGCTACGTCACGCTGGTGAACGCCCGGGTCAACGCGGACGGCAGCTTGTACGAAACGCCGGAAAAGACCAACGTCTGGGCGTGGAAGCATCCGCACGAGGACGGCACGGTCACCTACGAGCGGGTGCGCGGAGACGTGCGCTTTTTCGACGTCGACTTTGGCTACAACCCGGATAAGATCGTGCTGCACGATATCACGTTGTACGCCGAGCCGGGGCAGAAGGTCGCCTTTGTCGGCGCGACGGGCGCGGGCAAGACGACGATCACCAACCTGATCAACCGCTTTTACGATTTGGCTGACGGCAAGATCCGCTACGACGGCATCAACATCAATAAGATCAAGAAGGCCGACCTGCGGCGCTCGCTTGGCATCGTTTTGCAGGATGTAAACCTGTTCACCGGCACGATCCGCGACAATATTCGCTACGGCAATCTGGACGCGGGCGATGAGGAGATCGAAGCGGCGGCAGGGCTTGCCAATGCGGATGATTTCATCCGCCGCCTGCCCGAGGGCTACGACACCGTGATCGACGGCGACGGCGGCAGCCTGTCGCAGGGGCAGCGGCAGCTTTTGTCGATCGCCCGCGCGGCGGTCGCCGATCCGCCGGTCATGATCCTCGACGAGGCGACGAGCAGCATCGACACCCGCACCGAGGCCATCGTGCAGTCCGGCATGGACGGGCTGATGTACGGCCGCACGGTATTCGTCATCGCGCACCGCCTGTCGACCGTGCAGAACGCCGACGTGATTATGGTGCTCGAGCTCGGCCGCATCATCGAGCGAGGCAACCACGAGCAGCTCATCGCGGAGCACGGCAAGTATTATCAGCTCTATACGGGAGCGTTCGAGCTGGAGTGATTTCGATCGCGACCACGCTCGCGATCGAGGGACGCCTTTCCGGCTTTGCCGGAGAAGGCTATTGCAGAGGAAACCGCTGAAAATTTCGATTTTCAGCGGTTTCCTCTGTTTGGTCAAAAAGCCCGGCGCATGTCCGGGCTTTTTGGTCGGGCGCACGCGGAGCGTGCTCCTCCTTTTATGTGCGCGCTGCGGCGCGGGGAAAGCGGGGCGGTGCAGGAAACGGGGCATAATCCTTCATTGAAATGGAAACGATTGCATGATTCCTTGCACGGTGGACATTTGCTTTCGGTAAGAACACACAAATTTTGCGTCATTCCCGAAAAAATAATCGGTACATTGCCTGAAATTGAGCAAAAGATGAAAAAAAGACTGCCAAAAAAGAGAAAGCGTAGTATAATAAGAAAATAATCCGGACGCTTTACCGAAATGAAAGTTTCGCGAGTGGGGAGATTATATCATAAAGGAGAAGATTACCATGAAGAAGACACTCAGCATGCTTCTGGCCGGCGCGATGCTGGCAACGGCGCTCGCCGGCTGTGGCAATAGCGGCGGGGAGACGACCCCTCCGGCGGACGGCGGCGAGGCGGGCGGCACTTCCGCCGCGGCCTTTAAGCTCGGCGGCACCGGCCCGCTGACCGGCGAAAATGCGATTTACGGCCAGGCTGCCAAGCACGGCGCCGAGATCGCGGTGGAAGAGATCAACGCCGCCGGCGGCGATATCCAGTTCGAGCTTCGCTATGAGGACGACGAGAGCGACGCCGAGAAGGCCGTCAACGCCTATAACACGCTCAAGGACTGGGGCATGCAGCTTTCGCTCGGTTCGGTTACCTCCAAGCCCTGCGAGGCGACTTCGGCCGAAACGTACAGCGACCGCATCTTCGCGCTGACGCCGTCGGCCTCCTCGACCGCGACGACCGAGGGCAAGGACAATATGTTCCAGATGTGCTTTATCGACCCGGCGCAGGGCGTGATGGCGGCGGATAAGATTGCCGACAAGAAGCTCGGCACCAAGATCGCCATCATCTACCGCAATGACGACGTGTATTCCTCCGGCATTCACGATACGTTTGTGACCGAAGCGCAGAGCAAGGGTCTGGAGATCGTTTCCGACACCACGTTTACCGCTTCCTCCGCGACCGACTTCAACGTGCAGCTCGCCGACGCCAAGGATAAGGGCGCCGATCTGGTGTTCCTGCCGATTTACTACCAGCCCGCGTCGCTCATCCTGTCGCAGGCCAAGGAAATGAACTACACGCCCAAGTTCTTCGGCGTGGACGGCATGGACGGCATCCTGACGCTCGAAAACTTCGACACCAGCCTTGCCGAGGGCGTTATGCTGCTGACTCCCTTCAACGCCAGCGCGACCGACGATAAGGCCGCGGGCTTTGTCTCCAAGTATCAGGAGAAATTCGGTGAAACCCCGAACCAGTTCGCGGCTGACGGCTACGACTGCGTTTACGCTTACAAGCAGGCGCTGGAGGCCGCGGGCGCGACCCCGGATATGTCCGCCTCCGACCTGTGCGACAAGATGATCGAGCAGTTCACCTCCATCACGTTCGACGGCCTGACCGGCACGGGCGCGACCTGGGGCACGGACGGCGCGGTTACCAAGGATCCCGCTGTGGTTGAAATCAAGGACGGCGTGTACGTTACGATGTAAAACCGCCGTTTCCGCCGTGAACGCGGCGAAAATGAATTGAAGTCTCAAAGAAGAGCAAAGGAGGGCGCCGTGCAGTCTGCGACGGCCCTCCTTTGCGCCTTTTTGCATTTGCCCGCTTATGGGATGGGGCGGCGGCTTGACGGGCGGCGGCGAACCGCCGCCCCATCCCACAGACGAAAAAGAGAAATAAAACGGATTTGAGGTGTATGAAACAATGACCTTTCTCAATCACCTGATCAGCGGCGTCAGTCTGGGCAGCATCTATGCGATCATCGCGCTGGGGTATACGATGGTCTACGGCATTGCCAAGATGCTCAACTTTGCCCACGGCGACGTTATCATGGTCGGCGGCTACATGTGCTTCTGCGCGACGGCTTATCTCGGCTGGCCGGCGTGGATGGGCGTTGTGCTCGCGGTTGTGGTGTGCACGGCGCTCGGCGTTGTGATCGAGCGGCTGGCTTATAAGCCGCTGCGCATGGCGCCCGCGCTGGCGGTGCTGATCACGGCAATCGGCGTTTCCTATTTCCTGCAGAACGCGGCGCTGCTGATCTGGTCGTCCAACCCGAAGAGCTTTACTTCGATTATCAGCGGCGAGCCGATCCCGCTGTTCGGCGGCCGGCTTTCGATTTCGCGCATCACCATCGTGGCCGTGCTGGCGTGCGTCGTCATCATGGCGGCGCTGTCCCTGTTCACCGGCAAAACCAAAATGGGCACCGCCATGCGCGCGGTGTCCGAGGATAAGGGCGCGGCGCAGCTGATGGGAATCAATGTCAACACGACCATTTCGGTCACGTTCGCCATCGGCTCGGGCCTTGCCGCCATCGCGGGCGTGCTGCTCTGCTCGGCCTATCCGACGCTGATGCCGACCACCGGCGCGATGCCCGGCATCAAAGCGTTCACCGCAGCGGTGTTCGGCGGGATCGGTTCAATTCCGGGCGCGTTTCTGGGCGGCGTGCTGCTCGGCCTGATCGAGACGTTTTCCAAGGCGTACATCTCCACGCAGCTGTCCGACGCGATCGTGTTTGCCGTGCTGATCGTCGTGCTGCTGGTCAAGCCCGACGGCTTGCTCGGCAAGCATGTCAGCGAGAAAGTTTGAGGTGAGCGGGCGATATGAATAAACTGAAATCCTACGCGGCCTCCAAGCGGGGGCGCGACAGCCTGCTGTCCTACGGCATCGTCATCATCGCGTATATCGCCATGCAGGCGGTTATCGCGGGCGGCGGCCTGTCCAGCTCGCTCAAGGGCCAGCTCGTGCCGATCTGCGCGTACATCGTCATGGCGGTCTCGCTCAACCTGACGGTCGGCATTCTGGGCGAGCTTTCACTCGGCCACGCGGGCTTTATGTCTGTCGGCGCGTTCACGGGCATCGTAGTGACGACGGCGCTGGCGGACGCGATCCCCTCCGCCCCCGTGCGGCTGGCCGTGGCGATTGCGGCCGGCGGCGTGATCGCCGCCATCGCGGGCGTGATTGTCGGCGTGCCCGTGCTGCGCCTCAAGGGCGACTATCTCGCCATCGTCACGCTGGCGTTCGGCGAGATCATCAAAAACGTCGTCAACGTCCTGTACATCGGCAGGGACGCTTCCGGCCTGCACTTCAGCCTGCTCAGCCAGAGATTTGAGCTGGCGGAAGGCGGCAAAATGATCATCAACGGGCCGATGGGCGTTTCCGGCGTGCAGAAAATATCGACGTTCACCTCGGGCGTCGTGCTCATTCTGGTCACGCTGTTCGTCATGTTGAATCTGATCAACAGCCGCACCGGCCGCGCCATCATGTCGGTGCGCGACAATAAGATCGCGGCCGATTCGATCGGCATTTCGACCACGCGGTACAAGCTGCTCGCGTTTGTTGTCTCGGCGGCGTTCGCCGGTATGGCGGGCACGCTGTACGGTATGAACTTCTCGACGGTTACCGCGGCCAAATTCGATTTTAACACCTCGATTCTGGTGCTCGTGTTCGTCGTACTGGGCGGCTTGGGCAACATTTGGGGTTCGATCATCGCCGCGGCGCTGCTGACCGTGCTGCCCGAGCTGCTGCGGGCGGTCAGCGATTACCGCATGCTGATCTACGCCATTCTGCTGATCGCGCTGATGCTGTTCAACAATTCGGGGCTCAAGCGTCGCATTATTGAAAAGCGCGGCCTGCGGCAGATGGAAAAACTCGAAAAAGCCGATATGGCGGGAAAGGGGGGCGCGTGACATGCCGATGCTTGAAGTGACCGAACTGGGGATTTCGTTCGGCGGCCTGCGCGCCGTCGACGAGCTGTCGATGAAAATTGAACAGGGCGGGCTGGTCGGCCTGATCGGCCCGAACGGCGCGGGCAAAACCACCGTGTTCAATATGCTGACCGGCGTGTACCGTCCGACGGACGGCGGCATCCGGCTGGACGGGGAAAACCTGATCGGCAAAAAGCCGAACGAAATCTGCCGGATGGGCGTCGCCCGCACCTTTCAGAATATCCGCCTGTTCCCCAATCTGCCGGTGCTGGACAACGTCAAAACCGGCCTGCACAACCAGATCACCTATTCTTTGTTTGAAAGCCTGACCCATTTCGGCGGCTACCGTAAAAAGGAGCGCGCAATGGACGAGCGGGCGCTCGATATCCTGAAGGTGTTCGATCTGGACGGTATGGCCTCCTATCAGGCGGCCAACCTGCCCTACGGCAAACAGCGCAAGCTGGAAATTGCCCGCGCGCTCGCCACCGACCCCAAGCTGCTGCTGCTCGACGAGCCGGCGGCCGGCATGAACCCCAACGAAACCGCCGAGCTGATGGAGACCATCCAGCTTGTGCGTAAAAAGTTCGGCGTGACCATCCTGCTGATCGAGCACGATATGAAGCTGGTTTCGGGCATCTGCGAATACCTGTACGTACTCAATTTCGGCCGGCTGCTGGCCGAGGGCACGCCGGGCGAGGTGCTGAAAAATCCGGAGGTCGTCACGGCCTACCTCGGCGAATGAGAAAGGGGGAAACGAATTTATGGCAATGCTGGAAGTCAAGGAGCTGAATGTCTACTACGGCCTGATTCACGCGCTGCGCGACGTTTCCTTCGAGGTAAACGAGGGCGAGGTCGTCGCGCTGATCGGCGCGAACGGCGCGGGCAAGACCACTACGCTGCACACGGTTACCGGCCTGCTGACGGCCAAAAGCGGCACGGTGACGTTTGAGGGAAAGGACATCACCCGCCGCCCCGGCCACGAAATCGTGCGCGCGGGCGTCAGCCATGTGCCGGAGGGCCGCCGCGTGTTCGCCGGGCTGACGGTGTACGAAAACCTGAAAATGGGCGCCTATACCCGGCCCAAGAGCGAGATCGAGTCGTCGCTCGCGTCGGTATACCAGCGCTTTCCCCGGCTGGAGGAGCGCAAGAACCAAGCGGCGGGCACGCTGTCGGGCGGCGAGCAGCAGATGCTCGCCATGGGCCGCGCGCTGATGAGCCGCCCGCGCATCCTGCTGCTCGACGAGCCGTCGATGGGCCTGTCGCCGCTGTTCGTCAAGGAGATTTTCTCGATCATTGAGGAGGTTTCGAAAGCCGGCACAACCGTGCTGCTGGTCGAGCAGAACGCAAAAAAGGCGCTCTCGATCGCGGATCGCGCGTACGTGCTCGAAACCGGAAAAATCGTCCAAACCGGCAGGGCGTCCGACCTGCTGAACGACGATTCGATCAAAAAAGCGTATTTGGGCGAATAGGGGGAAGGACGAATGAAACCGTATATCATCACCATTGCCCGGCAGTACGGTTCGGGCGGCAAAACGGTCGGCAGGATGCTGGCAAAGCGCCTTGACATTCCGTATTACGACCGCGAGATCATCACCATGGCGTCGGAGGACAGCGGGGTTAACGCCGTGCTGTTCTCGGACGAGCGCCTGAAGCCCGATCTGGCGCACCGCCTGCGCGCGCGCTTTACCGGCGGCGACCCGGTTTCGCCCGAGGACGCGAAATTCACGCATGACGATAATCTGTTCCGCTATCAGGCGAAAATCATCCGCCAGCTTGCCGATCAGGGGCCGTGCGTCATCATCGGCCGCTGCGGCGATTACGTGCTGCGCGAGCGGAAGGACGTGGTGCGCGTGTTTGTGCACGCGGATGCGGCGTTCTGCCTGCGGGAGGCCATGCGCGTCGATTCGCTGCCCGAGAACGCGGTCAAGCGCAAGATTGCCGAGATCGACGAATACCGCGCCCGCTATTACCGGTACTACACCGGGCAGGACTGGTGCGACGCGCGCAATTACGATCTGTCGCTCAACTCGGGCGTTTTAGGCTTCGACGGCACGGTCGAGGAGATCGTCCGGTACATGGAAGTGCGCGGGCAGTTTGAGAAAGCATAAAGGCCGTCCGCCGTATTCGCGCGCCGGCCGCAGAGGAAAGGAAGGAGCGCCTCATGCCGCAGATACCCGCCGCGCACAAGCAGCCGAGCTGCTTTCCCGCGGATCATCCGCCGCGGCTTGCCTATGTGTGCCTGTGGACGTTTGAGAACGGCACGATGGCGCGCACAATGCACCGCCACAGCGATATCTGCGAGGTGCTGCTGACGGTTGAGGGACGCGGCGTGCACACCATCAACGGTCAGCGGTACCGCACGGAGCGGGGAGACCTGCTCATTTACAATTCCAGCGTGGTGCATGAGGATAACTCCCAGCCCGGCTGCAGTGAGCGCACCTATTGCTGCGGCGTGGAGAACCTGCACTTGACCGGTCTGGCGGAAAACTGCCTGCTGCCGCGCGGCGCGGAGCTGCGTCTGCGCACGGGCGCGCGCTTCAGCGAATTTGAAACGATGTTCCGCCTGATTTACGAGCACACCGCTCAGCCGCGCCTGCATTCCAATGAAATTGCGCAGCAGCTTCTGCTGTCGCTGCTGCTGATGATCATGCAGCTCGGCCATGAAGCCGCCGAAAGCGAGCGGCCCGAGTCGGCGCAGGTAGACCTGATGCGCGGCTATATCGACACGCACTATGCCGAGGATATCTCGCTCGAGCAAATTGCCGCGCAGGCGGGGATCAGCGCGTACTACGCGTCCCACTTGTTCAAGGAATACTGCGGTTATTCCCCGATGCAGTACACGATCCGCCGCCGCATCGGGGAGGCGCAGTCGCTGCTGCTGCTTTCCTCGATGTCGGTGACGCAGATTGCCGCGCAGACGGGGTTTGACAGCCCAAACCATTTCAGCACGATTTTCAGCAAGCATACCGGGTATTCGCCCAGCGCTTACCGCAAGACGTTTCTGCGGAGCAACGGCGGTGAAACCCGAAACGAGACGCCGGGCAAAAAGAATACGGCGTCGCGCTCCGGAGCGGGCGGATGACCGGCTGAGGCGGCGGGCGAAAAGACAAAAAAGGACCGGCACGACGGGGAATTCCGCCGTGCCGGTCCTTTGCATTACGCGGGCATGATTGCCGTATACAGCCGGTAGCAGAGCAGGATGGCCTGCTCCACGGTGCAGGAATCCTGCGGCGCGAGGGCGGTACCGCCGTCGGTGCCTTTCATCAGGCCGTTGTAGACCAGCGTGCCCACGCCGTCCACCGCCCAGCCGGAGATGGAGGCGTAATCGGCGTAGCCGCTCAGGTCGTCGGCAGGGGCGGGCGCCGGAATCGTGGAAAAGCGGCCGGCGAGGTAGGTCCACGCCCGGGCGATCATACAGGCGATCTGTTCGCGGTTCGTGACGAGCTTGGGGGAGAAGTTGCCGTTTCCGGTTCCGTTCACCACGCCGATCGAGGCGGCCTTTTGGATGGCCTCGGTGTTGTAGTCCTGAAAATGCACCATGGAGACCTTTTCCGCGTCAAACGCCTCGCCGCCCGAGACGACATATACGGTCTGCACGACCAGCTCGGCGAACTGTTCCCGCGTGACCGCGTCGGTGTACTTGGGGGCGCCGGTCAGCGGCGGCACCAGCCCGGCGGCAATGGCGGCGTCGACCTCGGTCTTGGCCCACGAGCTGGGCTCGTTGGGCTGTCCGGTAGGGTTGTCAACAGTCACGTCGATATCGGACAAGTCCTGCTTTTCCATCGTCCAAGCCAGCGCGGGGCTGGACGAGGCAAACAGCAGGGCGGCGCAGAGCACCGCGCTCACAAAACAGCGTTTCATATAAAAATCCTCCTAAAATTCAGTGTCCGGCGCAGTAGGCGGAATGCTCCGTCTCGCTGGCCTGTATCGTGCTTCCATCCGGAAGGTAATAGTCAATCATCTTCAAATTATTGGGCTGCCGCACGGTGTCCGCCATGGTCCGGAGCCAGTCGGTACCGGCTTGACCGTCGCAAATGGGCTGGAACTCGTTCATGTGATTGCGGGGATACCAGTGCTGCTCGTAGGGGACGCTCTCGTAGAAGTCCCGGAGGTCGTCGTCGTTTTCAAACATCCAGACGGCAGACTCCACGTGGCTGCTGAACTGCTCGGCATATTGGTGCTTGGCACCCGGCGCAAACATTTCCTGATTGATGATGCCGCGCATCATCACCTCATAGCCGCGGCTTTCGCCGGGGGCAAGCTCGTAGGCGATAAAGAAAACGCCGTCCCCGTCAAAGTCAAAGCTGGAGCCGTCCACGTTGACAAAGCTCACCGCGATCACGCCCGCGTCAGTCAGCTTGGTGGGATTGGTGATGGTCACCGTGGCGCTGCCGAAGTCCAGATCGCCCAGATGGTAGCCGGTTACCTTGGCATGGGAGGCAAAAAGGCTGGGCGCGTTCTCGTTGTAGTCAGGCAGCGCGGGGGCGTGCCATTCGGGGACGAAGGGCTGCTCCGCCGGCGTGTCCGCCGGAGCCTGCGCGCCGCCGTCCGCCTCCTTGCCGCCGTTAAAGAGCTTCTCGTACGGGATGGCGTGAGCGGCCCAAGCGGCCTCGTCCTCGCGGAAGCCGATCCACACGCCGTTTTGATCGTAGAGCGGAAGGCTGATAATGGTATTTCTGTCATTGGCCTCTTTCCATTGGGTGAGGTAGCTGCCCTTGGCGTCGATATAGGCATATTCAAAGCCGAACCCGCCCCAATTCTCGGAGCGGTCGTGATACAGGTCTCCGTGCCGGACCACCAGAGCCTTGCCGTTTTCAAACCGGCCTGTGTAGTACACGGTGGAGCTGAGCTCGGTTCGGTAGGTCGTCCACTCCTGATTGAACGGGATGATTTCGTTGCCCTGACGGTCGATATAGGCCACGCCGCCCTCGTCGCTGCCGCCGCCGGTATGCCCCTGCGCCGCGGCCGCCAGCCCTTGATAAAACGGATACATCATCCAATAGCGGTTGCGGTTCAGGTCCACCAGATTACCGTTTTTGTCCACATAGTTGGGATTGTAGCCGCCCAGAAAGTCCGGCGGCGTGGTGACCGCTTCGTTAATGAGCAAAAGCCCCTCGTGAAACTCCCCGCAGAAATTCCAGTTGTCGGCGGCCACAGCGTTCCACTTTTCTTTGGGCAGATTGACCTTGTTTTGCTCGGTCCACCGGTAGGTCTCCTCGTTGGGGAAGATGCTGTACCCGTCGTCCATCAGGTAGTACGCCCCCGCCGGAGCGGTCAGCGCCGCCGCGAGGGCAAGGGCGAGCGCCGGCAGGCAAAATCGTTTTTTCATCATTTTCTCCTCCTTTTTATCGATTCAGAAAGGCGGCGCGCTCTTTTTCGGTCAGGATCGGCGGCAGCACGCCCCACGTGCCGTCCAGCCGGAACACCGGCGCGTCGGCGTAGTGGCCGGCGTCAAAGTCCGGCGTGCGCCGCTCGCCCTTCCAGTCGCAGAAGTACAGCGAGCCCTCGTCCCAGACCTCAAACAGACCCGGCTCGAATGCGCAGGCCTTGATTTCCTGATGCACCGGCTCGACCAGCACGGTGCCGTCGCCGTCCGCCATGCCGACGGGGTAATAATCGAGGCTTGCGTCCTCGGCGGTAACGGCGAACAGCCCGCCGCCGAGCGGCTCCACATCTCGGTAAGCGTCCTCCAGCCGCTCGGTGGGCAGGTCTGTTTTCTTCATCCAGCCCAGCGCGGCGGCGAGCGTGTCCCGGTCTTGATAAGTAAACGGCTCGGCCTCGCGCCCGTCGGGATACAGCGCGCCGTACCGTCCGTCCCGCCGCGCGATCACCTTGCCGTCGCGCACGGCCTCGATGCTGTCGTATATGCACGGGATCACCTCGTTGCCCTGTCCGTCGATCAGGCCGCACAAGTTGTTGAAGCCATCCTCGCTTTTCAGGGCCATGGCGTAGCCCTCGGAATACACCGGCGGGGAGATCCAGTCGTAGTCCAGCGAGAGGGGCACGACCAGCTCGCCCTGCGTGTCGATCACGCCGTACCGCCCGTTGGTGGTGTCGTCTCCCTGCACGATGCACAGCCCGTCGCCGAAACACAGGGACACAACGGGAGAAATGCCGCGCCGCGTCAGATCGAGCACGCGCTCGCCCTGCGCGTTGAGAAAGCCGAGGAAGGAATAGTCGTTGCTGCGGCAGAAAAACCACGGCTCGCCCTCGACCAAACCGCCGTATTCTATCTTCTCGTAGCCGCTGGCCACCGCGTTTCCGGTTTGGTCGATCAGACCGTAGTTCAGCTCGTAATCGTCCCACTGGGCAAGCACGGCGGCGGTTTGCTCCCCGGCATAATAGCCCATCGGCGTAAAATTCGGGTCGCCGAAGCTGACCGAGTCCGCGTCAAGCCAGAGCGCGGAGCGCGCGATGTCCTTGCCGTCGGCTGCCTTGAAGCCCATGTCGGCATGCGCCTGCCGCGGCGCGGGCCCTGAGGCCGCGCGCGGCTGTCCGCCGAGCAGGAGGGCCAGCGCCGCGAGCACGACCACAACGCCCGCGCCCGCGCATACCATAACGCGCTTTTTCGGGTCCTGCCATATGGCGGCGAGCGCGCTCGCGGCTGGGGCGGCAGGCACGCTGACAGCCGGAGCGGCGGGCGTCCCGGCGGATACCGGCTGCGCGCTTGACTCCGGCGGCTGCGCGGCCGTGCCGCCCGACGGCTTGGCCTTGCCGGTGGTTTTCCACTGGAACAGGATGCCCAGCACCGCGATCACCGCGCCGAGCAGCAGGGCGAGCCCCGGCGAGGAAACGCCGAGCAGCGCGGCCAGCGCGCAGCCCGCCGCCAGACCACCCGAAACGCCGGTGGAGAGGATCGTCCAGACGCGGACGAATTTGACCGCCAGCACGCCGCAGATAACGGCGCACACGCCCGCAATCACGAGCGGGGCCGTTTCATAGCCCAAAAGCAGCACGAACACCAGAAAGGACAACAGGCCGTTGAGCAGAAAAACGCCCAGCAGATAAACCCGGTAAAGCAGAATCGCGCCCAGCACGCCGCCCGCCAGCGCGGCAAGGATATGCGGGCCGGCCGATTCCGCATGGAATGCAAAGGACATTGCGAAGAAGCCTATGGCCGCGCCCGCAAAAAAACCGCAGACCGCGAACCACAGCCGCATCAGCTTAAAGCCGAAAAAGCAGTACAGCAGGCCCAGCAAAGCGGCAAACGCCAGCAGTACTGACAGGATTCCGCCCACGGCGTGGCCGACCGCACCGGCCGCGCTGTTGTAGGCGCTCAACATTTCACTCATTTTTACACCATCCCTATTTTTTCTTTCTGCATCCGCACCGGCGGAGGGCCGGTATGGGGCTTTTGGCAGGCCGGTCTGCCGCTCGGCTGTCTCACCTCCTGCTTGCCTTGGGTAATATCATTTCTCTTTTGCCATTTTACAGTAATATTATTACTAAAGTCAATGCAATTCGGCAATAATGTTTCCAAAATATGACGAGAGAGAAAAAATGCTTCATAATAAGCGGTGAGGTGAGCTTCATGACCTTCGGGGAACGCCTGCGGGAACTGCGGGAGGAGCGGGACCTCACTCAAAAAACGCTTGCGGCTGTGATCGGGGTTTCGCCCCGGATGGTCAGCTTTTACGAGAGCGGCGCGCATTTTCCGAGAGACGAGAGCATTCTGCTCAAGCTGGCTGACCGGCTGGAGGTGTCCACAGACTACCTGCTGGGGTATTCCGATGTGCGCGCCGTGGGGCAGCTCCACAAGCTCAACCAAGCGTTTGAGGCGCTGCCGGAGGCGGAGCGCGAAAGCCTTTTGGAGTATTTGGACTTTCTGTCCGCGAAACAGAAACGCCCGAAGCCGTGACCGCGCCCTGCCGCCCCGCCCCGACAGCTCTGTGAGTTGGTCCGCTCACAAAAAGTAAGACCCGCCGGAAACCCGGCGGGTTTTATTTTTTTCAAAAAAATTTTGGGATTGATGATTTTCCGCGCATTTGCTATGATGGAAGCAATACGAGAAGCGGAGGCGCATTTATGGAGCGAAGCGAATTGATCCGCCGGGCGCAGGCCGGCGATTCCACGGCGCAGGGGGCGCTGTACGAGTCGATGTACAAACGGGTGTATTACCTGTGCCTGCGGCTGCTGCACGCTCCCGAGGACGCGCAGGACGCCGCGCAGGATGCCTTTATCGCCGCGTTCGCGGCGCTGCCCGGCTTGGAGAACCCGAATGCCTTCGAGGGCTGGCTTTTCCAAATCGCGGCCAACAAGGCGCGCAATCTGCTGCGGAAGAACGGCCGGCTGGCCGAGCTGCCCGAGGATGAGGACGGGCGCACGCTGCTCGACGAGCTGCCCGACGAGAAAGAGGGGCTGATCCCCGAGTCCGCCGTGGACAACGAGGAAAAACGGCGGCTCATCCTATCCATTATCGACGCGCTGCCCGAGGCTCAGCGCGCGTGCGTGCTGCTGTTCTACTATTCGGAGCTCAGCGTCCGGCAGATCGCCGAAGTCATGGACTGCTCCGAGGGTACGGTGAAAAGCCGCCTGAATTACGCCCGGCAGAAAATCCGGGAGGGCGTTTTGGAAATGGAAGAGAGGGACGGCATCCGGCTGCATGTGTTTGTGCCGGTCGGACTGCTGCTGGCCAAGGATTATGAATGGGTTGCCGCCGGGATTTCCGCCGCGCCGTTCACCGGCGCGCAGGCGGGGAGCGGCGCGGGAACCGTCAAAACCGGCCTGCTTTCCACGCTGAAAGGGAAACTTGTCGCGGGCGTTGCGGCCGCTGCCATCGTTGTGGGCGGCGGCGCGGCGGTTTACAGCCAGCTGCCGCGGGAACCGGTTGCGGCCGATGCAGGTATAGAGCAATCTGTCGGCGCTGCGCCTGCCGACAGCGCGGCCACAGGGGAGGATATCGGAGAGACGTCCCCCGATGCCGCGGATGCGGCACAGGACGACGAAACGCCCGTCTTTGCCGATCCGGCGATGGAGCAGAATATCCGTCTGCTGCTCCATATGCCGGACGGCGCGGCGCTCTCCAAGGAAGATTTGGAGGATATCCATCAGGTCGGCTTTATCGACGGCGGGATGAACATTTATATCCACGGCGACTGGCAGGGCGACGGGACGATCTCCGCCGCGCCCGGCACTGTTCCGGTGAGCAGTTTTGAGGATCTGGCGTTATTCGGCACCGGCAGCGATCTTGCCGTCAGCATTGTTGACCCGACCTACCCCGTGGACCCGGCGGTTATACAGGAGATCGTTCCCTATGCGCACTTTGTATTCCATGATCCCGCGAAACAGCAGGCTTATATGGATGAAATGGGCGGCCAGTGAGCGTAGTAAACAGTATTTTGTCTTTGAACGAGCGGCTTTTTATCGGGTGGGCGCATGCGTATGCGCGCCCGCAATGGAGAAATCCATAAAAAAAGAAAAAATGCTTGACGAGAAGGCTTGTATAAGATATAATATATTTCGTCCTCTGTGAAAGCAGATCGGCCAAGCTGGAGAGTTGGCTGAGTGGTCGAAGGCGCACGATTGGAAATCGTGTGTGCGTGATGAGCGCACCCAGGGTTCAAATCCCTGACTCTCCGCCAGTAAACCGAACAGAAACGAAAGTTTCTGTTCGGTTTTTTACTTTTATAGGCGAAGTTTAGAATATTTTTAAGACTTTCAAATTTTTTGACGACAATCCTGACGACAATCAGAAGTTTTCGGCAATCACCGTGGTTTGGATCAGGTGCTCCATGCGGCTGGCGCTTTCCTTGCGCATGGTTTGCGTCAGGTGGCCATAGGTATTCAATGTAAAAGCCGCCGAGTGATGGCCAAGATTTTCTTTCACGGTCAGCACATCGTCTCCGTTTTGCAGGGAAAGCGTCGCAAAGGTGTGCCACAGCGTGTGGAAATAGCAGTTCTGCGGACCAATACCGGCAAGGCTCTTCTTGATGTGCTTGTATACAGTGCGCCGGCTAATTGGGCGACCAAACCCGTTGGTAAATACCAGATTAAATTCGTTTTCCCATGCGGGCCCCGCCGCCATGCGCTGCTCTAATTGCGCGCGGCGCTGCTCACGGAGAATCTGCATGACGGTCGGTGCGACGGTAACCGTGCGGGTCTTGCCGTTTTTCAGACTGGCAAGGCAATAGCGGTAGTCGCCCGTAGTCTGACGCTGCTGTAACTGCTGGTGCAGATACAGCGTGCCGTTTGCTCAGTCTACATCCGGCCATGACAGGCCGAGAATTTCACCAAGACGCATTCCGGTGAACAAATCGACTAGATAAACAGCCTTGTATTCGTCCTGTTGACAGGCGCGGAGAAAAGCGTCAAGCTTATCGTCCGTGATCGTTTCGATTTTTTACCGACAGGCTTTGGCAGGATGCAAGCATCCGCGGGGTTGTGCCGTAGAAGGCCGATTCGAACCGCCAACTGAAGCGCGCGGCGAAGCACACCGAAAATATTTCGCACAGTTTTGGCGGAAAGCCCTTTTCCGTCGTTTTCCACTGGACGTGAAAGCAAATTTATAAACGTCTGAATCTGTATTGTATTCAACGATTGCAGCTTGATTTTCCCAAGCGCGGGCACGATGTGATTGCGATTTGCCGCTTCGTAAGACTGCAGCGCATATGGCTTGAGGTTCGGTGTGTATTCGGAAAGATAGGTTCCCATCCATTCAGCGACGGTGAAGCGTGCCGGTTCGATAAAATCTCCGGAGTCGATTTCGCTGGTAACAGCGCGGAGCTTAGCGGAAACCTCCTTCTGCGTTTTGCCATAAACGCTGTGATGGATCAACTTCCCGCTGGCAGGATCTACGCCGGATGTATAACGTCCCTCCCACCGACCGTCCTTACGTTTGGTAATGGTCCCGCTGCCAGCTTCTCTTTTTTTCTTTTGTGCCAACAGTGTAGCCTTGGAATCGGAAAGCGCATCGCTGTGTTCCAGCAGACTATTCCATCCGCCGTCCAGCAGGGAAACCGTGCGGCTGTTTTGACTAAGTGCACGGGCCTCCAGCGCGGTAAGCCGTTCCGGCCAATCCGGCCGGTCGAGCGCGCGGACAAAGACCTGCGTTTGCGGCTCGATGGGCAGCAAGACCGGATTGTCCCTGACGGTGACGCAAAAATTGAGCTGCATATGCCGGAGCGAGGTGGGGTTCTTACGTCGCGCCCACAGGGAATACGCGAGGATGTCCACGATCGCGCTCGTGCGGTCGGCGACGAGCATTTTGCGCGCCGTAAGCGGATAGACGGTCAGCGCGGCTTCGGCGTTGCGCTCTCCATTCTGGTTAAGCCGCTGGTTGCCGCCGCCAAAATGATAAACGATATAGGTCTGATGCGGCGTTGGAAACCGCCCGGCAAAGCGGGAATAGCGCAGATTGTCCGTGCTGCGCACGGCGGTTTGCTCCATTGCCCGTTTGATCTCCCTCGCCGTGTCATAGGCGCAGCAGCCGGAAAGCGCGAAGAACAGGTTCGTTTCGTTGACGCGGCTCAGCCGCAGGGCTTTTGGCGGATCGTATACGGCTTCCGGCTTAGACAGCGGTTCGAGCCGTTCCCGCCGAAGCGCCTTGCAGTAGGCCTCATACCCTGACGCGGTGAGATAAAAGCACTTGATGCGCGGCGCTTTGACGAGGCCAAGCAAACCTGCGCGGCACAACCTTTGAAAGGCGTCCTTGACGCTTTCATAGCTGCCCGGCATCAGCCGCAGTGCGTGGTACGGCAGCTCGCCGTAGGCCGCGGCGCGGAGTAGCAGATCGAAAGCAATACTGTCTGCGTGCAGCTTCATGGCACGGCCTCCATCACCGGGATCTTGCCGGGACGGAGCGTGACGACGGTTCCGTCGTGCGGCGCCCAGCAAGTCGATTGGATATTGGTGCAGTACAGGCCGCTGTCGCTGGTCAAAAGATAGCGCTCGATGGTATTCAGCACGGCGCGCGTTTCGAGGTTGTCGTGGTCGCGCACGTCGGCGGGGCGGTGCGAGGCCGCGTAGCAATGCAGGAATTCGACCGTGCACGCTCGAAAACGCGGCAGGCCGGGTGCGTGCGCGGACAGCAGCGCGTCGAGCGGCTCGCAGATAAACGCGCTGTCGCAGCCGCGCCTGGTCAGCAGCAGCGGAAGCCGAATGATAACGGTAGCTCCTGTCATTTGGAGCGAATAACCGTCAGGCACTGGCCTTGCCCGTTCGGCAGATTTCCCGAAAGCTCGGAAATCTGCCGAACGGGCTTTTGTCTGCGTGTAAAGCTGTCGGGCGGCGAGCGCCGTTTGCTGTGCGGCGCTTGTCAGGCGGTAAAGGTACTCGTCGTCATATCGGCCGGCTGCAAGACGCACCGCGGTATCGTTCATTTTTTGCGGCGCGGCAGTAAAGTCGCGGGAGAGAGTATCGCTCATCTGTATCACTCCTTGTCAAATCGATCGGTAAGGCATTGAAAATTCAGCGCGTAAACCTTATTGTCTAACGGCTCGGTAAAGAGGACGGTCGCGCGGTTTTGCAGGACGCGAAAAGCGGAACGAAAAAGGACGCCTCAAAGCGAGTTTTAATCGGTAAAACCCTTTTTCAACAATATCGTTCGCATTTGCAAAATTCCGATTCCGCACTTTTTCCGAGCTAGCCGAATCGCAAGAAAAAGGTACAGAATCTTTGAAAAGTGCCGCTCAAAATTGCAAAAAACACCGCGCGGGCTTGCCTGATTTACCGCCCGGGTTACAAGATTTTCAGAAAATGCCCTCCCCTGTCTGTCGGTCGATCTAAGCAAGCAGCTTGTCCTTCGGTACAAGTTTTCTCTTTCCGATATGCAGCGTGGGAAAATCCGCACGGCGCAGCAGTTGGTATGCGTCCGCGCGGGAAATGCCCAGCAGCTCGGCGATCTGCCCCGCGTTCAGTACCTCCGGATAGGCCCCGTACTTATTTTTAAGGATTAAAACGAATGAATATAATGGCGAAGAAAAGCACCGAAGCGAAAGGCCTCGATGCTTTTTATTGGCTGCTGTGCCGGCGGTACATTCGCCTATATAAGACGGGATTTTTAGGTTTGCGAATTGAAAAACCAATTCATGTTTTCGCCCGAAGTATTTGCTGAAAAACGCATTTGCCATCTGTGCCAGTTGCTCGAAGATTTCGGTCAGTACGTATTTATCAAACACACTTTCTGACAGCTTTATAATGTATGCGCTGGAGCATCATAGTCGCCGATTTGAATTGCAGTATACTCTTGGGGAGGCAGTTTGCTTTTGTGCATTATTCCAACAACTTGTTCAGCGCAAAGCTGCTTGATTTTCGGAAAACGTCGAATAACAAGCCGTTGCTGCTGTCGTATAACGTGCCGACAATTTCAAACCAGCGCAGCAATGCCTCTCGATTTCAATACACTCTCTCATATATGCAAACAAGCCCGCATCAAATCTTTGACGCGGGCTTGCAGCAAGAAAAAGAGGGTGTTTAAATAACAAAATATCGAATGCCGAATTTATTGAATATTAAATATTTTTCTGAACCAATCGCCTGCGATCGCATTGGCGTGAGACATATTATCCCCTGATACATGTTCACATCCTCCTTCTTCTCTCGTAAAGATGTGAAATGTACGATCACTAGAGTTCACCATGCCGTCAATCAGTCGCTGCGCATTATCACGGGAAGCCTGTTGCTGGTCGGCATCGCAATGACAAATCAACACAGGACATTTAATGTTACTCAACTCACCGCCTCGGAAGTTACAACGCGCAACTTCAGCTCGGGCTTCTTCAATCGTTTTTTTATTAAATATCCATTTGATATAAGGTATCATCGGATGGTTATCAGGACGTGCATTCCAAACCTCGCCATAATCAAAAATAGCCCCATACGTAACCAACGCATGATATCGAGGCTCAAAGCAAGCTATACGCGGAGCGTAATATCCTCCCATGCTCCAAGCCATCAGTCCCACACGGTCCAAGTCGACATCACTGCGTGTAACTAAATAGTCAAAAGCGGCTGTTCCTGCGACTTCGTAGTCGTAGCGGGAGTGAATATGGTTTAACCGAATTGAGGCGCCCTGTCCCGGTCCATCAACCAAAAGAACACTCATGCCCCGTCTGGTAAGGTCCTTGGCAATGCAGTAATATACTTCTTCAGCAGTAGAATCAAGGCCCCCAAACCATACAATACACGGGGATTTTTCTCCCTCAGCAACATTATCCGATGGCACAAAATATGCATAAAGATAACTGCTTTCATATGGAATTTGCACTCGTTCAGGGCATGGCTTATCAAGACGAGTCCCTTTTTCAAAGCATTTCAGTACATTGAAGTACAGCGGCAATTTTTGAGGATCATCATATGGCAGGAAAAATTGGGAGAGATGATAGTAGCTTGTGGCGCGGTTGTATGCAAAGCACGAGGTATACATATTACCTTTTTTCTCCGCATCAGCTCCTTCGTCCATGCATTTATCCCCCATCCTCTTCCATTCCTCGCACCAGCTATTGTAATCGTCGTTTTTAATACGCTCAATTACTTGGGCAATTTCTCCAAACTCACCTTGTCCATAATGACAATTACCAATCGCGCGCAAGGTACGGAAAGAGAATCCATAGTTTTCTGGGAAAAACCAATACATTGAGACTACACCTCATTTCATTTAAAGCTTTGGTTTTATTTGAATACGTATTCTTTTTGAAATAAAATATATAGACGCTCGCTTACATCATTGCACGCCGTCTATTTGTCTATCACTATACTTGAGAATATCATATCTGTCAATATTTTTTTGATATTACCCAATTTTTCATACAATATGTACATTATCATGTTCGCGTTTACAGCAATTTACCAAAAATTCAAAATTTAATATTTTTTTCTTGAAAAGCTGTTTCTAATCTGTTATTGTTTGCTCAAGGAAAACGTATTCAAAATCTGTTTGATGCTTTTGCTAACTTATGGTAAAGGAGTCTATGTTTTGGACGATATCAAGCATTTGGAACATAAAAAAGTCACTTCAAAAGACGTGGCGCTCTATGCCGGCGTATCTCAATCCACGGTGTCTCGGGCATTTTCGCCCAACGGAAAGCTTAGTGATCAAAAACGCGAAAAGGTCTTGGAAGCTGCCGAAGCGCTTGGATATCGCCCGAATGCTTTGGCGCGCGGACTCATCTCATCACAAACTGGGTTAATCGGTGTGGTTAAAGGCTCAAGCTTTAATCCTATGTTTTCTGAGCTGCTGGCTAAAATTACTGAACAGATTCAAAAAGCCGGGCGGCAAGTCATCTATTATGAAACGGGCTATTCACAATCCATTGATGACATCTTTGATCGTATATTGCAGTACCGGGTCGACGGAATCATCTTACTTTACGAAAGCCTCTCCTCCCGCTTAACTGAAATGTGCAAGAAGTTTGGAATACCAGTCCTTCAAATGCTGCGCTATTCTATGAATATTCATACGAATACGATCTTACCCGATAATCAGGAAGGTGCGGCCAAAGCAGTTCGTCATTTATTTGCCGAGGGTTATCAATCATTCGCTTATATCACAGGTGAAATGAACTCTTCTTCTAATGCTGAACGCCAGTTAGGGTTTATTACAACTCTTCAAGAGTACGGATACGTCGACCCTTTGATTATTTCGGGTAACTATACCTATGAGTCCGGATACCAAGCAATTCAAGAGTTGCTGCAAAAATCAACTCTTCCCTGTGGCGTTGTCTGTGCCAATGATGTTATGGCAATGGGTGTTCTAGACGCTGCAAAATCTCTTCACATCCGGATTCCGGACGATTTAGGGGTAATCGGCTTTGATGACATCGAAATGAGCCGATGGCCAGTATATCAGTTAACCTCGCTTCGTCAGCCAACAAAGGATATGGCGCAGCAGGGAGTGGAAACTTTATTGGACGAAATTAGCCATCCGGATAGAGGTTCCTGTCAGATGATGCGCTATGATTTTGATTTAATTGTGCGCGGAACCACTATGCGTCGATCGAAAAAGATTGAAAATACCGAATGAAAGGGTTTTTATATGCCGTTTTGAATACGTAGTCATATCTTGGTGTTCGAGTTATTTTTTGGATTATTTTGAATACGTAGTCATTTTGGGTATCATATAAATTTGCACATCTGTGCTGATTAATAAGAAGAAACGAGGTAATGTAAATGTCCAAAACAAATATTGGAGTTGGAAAATGGAAATTGAAAGCGCTGAACTGCGGAACGCACAAGAACTACAAAGGAGCGCTTTCCTCCGGGTATGATCAGGACTTATTCATCAAGCTTCCCTATCTTTCTTATCTTCTGCAGGATGGTAAGACAAATATTTTGATTGATAATGGCATCAACGAACGCTATATCCGTGATGGAAAGGCCTGGGGAGGCATTCCGGCATGGGCCGGCAGTCAGGATTTGCTGAATTCACTTCAAAGCGAAGGTCTGACTCCTGATGATATTGATTTACTCATTTACACGCATTTGCATAACGATCATGCAGGCAATGCAAATTTGTTTCCTAAGACAAAATCCATTGCCCAAGCTGATGAATGGAATAATTTGCTTAATCCGGTTTATGCAGAATTGCAGCGTCGAGATTTTGATCTGGAGGTCATCCCTTACCTGCAAAACAACCCAAACTTCTTGAAGATTGAAGGAGATATGGAAATTACCGAAGGTATACGAGTGATTAAAACGCCCGGACATACTCGCGGAAGCCAATCCGTGGTGGTGAATACTGTCAATGGTCTGCGTGTCATTGTAGGCGACCTGTTTCATATGCCCTGCTGCTGTTTCCCATGGATGACGGAAATGCCAGACTGCGACGGAAACATACACAAAATCACTCCGGCGGCGGACGATGCGCCTTCTCTGCGCTCAAGCTTGGTATATGATTGTTATTCCTATTATGCCAGCGTCGATAAGGTGAAAGCCATTTTGCCCGAACTGGACCCAAAGTACGTAATTTGTGGACACGATCCAGCGCTGCTTCTATCAAATAGCATTTGAGGGCAAGTCGATCGTTTTCATGAATATAATACATTTCTAAAACCAAAAGTAAAGGAGAATTAAAATGAAAAGAACTGTTGCGTTGATTCTCGCCATGTCAATGACATTTTCCCTTGCAGCGTGTAGCGGAACAAATAATCCCGACAGTGATGGCAACGTCTCCTCCGTAGACCAAAGCATGACTGATATCATCTTCCAGTCCGGCGCGCAGGGCGGTAACTGGGCTATTGTCCAGCCTGCAATGTGCACAGCTATTGAAGATAGCATGCCCGGCGTCACCGTTACCGGCATTACCGGCACGGGCGCCGGTAACATCCGCTCCATGCAGGCCGGTGAATGTGATATCGCTATGACCCACGGCTATGCTTATGAAGATGCGCTCAAAGGTGTGAATGATTTTGAGGCCGACGGCGCAATAGATAACGTTTCTACTATCGCCTCTCTTTCTGTTTCCTATATGTATTTTGTCGCTACAGCATCCTCAGGAATTCAGGAAATAGCGGACATCGCCACCAGCAATCTGAACTGCAACACCGCTGGCGGCGGCGTTGAAATTGCAACCCGCCGTATGCTGGAGGCTTATGGAATTAGTTATCAGGATATTGAAGCAAGCGGTCACACATTGAACTATCAGGGGCTTAGCGATGTGATTTCCTTAATGCAGGACGGTCATGTCGACGTTTCCTTAGTTTCCGGCATGCTTGACAACCCAACTACCCACCAGATGGAAAGTACGTTTGATATTGAAATTTTATCTTTTGATGGCGACGGCATAAACAAGTTTGTCAACGACTACCCTGCGTTTTCCTTGGACACTATGCCTGCCGGTTTATATAAAGGACAGGATGAGGAAAAGACCGTTGTAGCTTGGAACGCGCTTATGTGCTGCCGCAAAGATATGCCCGAAGATGCTGTTTACAATATCACGAAGGCTTTGCACGAAAACGCGGATTCCTTTGCACAAGTCGTACCTGAAAATGCTTGGGTCGGCACGGATAACTGTATTCGCGGCTTTGATACCGCCACTTTGCATCCCGGAGCTTTGCGCTATTATCAAGAGATTGGCCTACTGTAATCTTTGGTCACGGAAGATCGGATTCTGTATGGATTAGATGGGGGCACGATTGGGCGTGCCCAAAAGTTTAGTTTTGCGGCACGCCCAAAGTCACAAATCAAGCGTATTCTTTTTTGCGGACCAGTTTGTCAACGAAATTATGTATGAAAATCGTACTGCTTTCCAACTAGTTTATATAATAGGAGAAATTATATGGAGCAATTTTTAGCTGTTAGGAAAAAAGCAGCAATAGCCGTTGCCTTTTCCCTTGGAATTTACCAAGTATATACGGCTATATTTGGCATTCCAGCCATGTATTTGCATCGAACCATTCATTTAGGTGTAATGCTTGTGCTCTGCTTTCTGGTTCAGCAGCCTTCGAAAACGCGCAAAAAGCTCGCGGTATTTCAATTAATCCTTTATACGGTGTGCGTTATGGCCTCTATCGTCTATCTCATTTATGGTTCTATCAATTACAACGAGATACAGCTACGTCTAGGCGCACCGTCCGAATGGGATAAGGTATTTTGTATTCTTCTATTCATTCTAACCTTTATCGCCACGTATAAGCGAGCCGGGCTTCCTGTAACAGTTATCGCTGCAGCTTTTATGGCATACCTCTTATGGGGCAATTACTTAACCGGTCCTTTACGGCATGCAAAAATTGGCGAGAGAATGATCTTTGCAGAATTTTTCAACTCTAACGCCGGGATTTTGGGGTCCTGTATTGGTATTTCTGCAACTTATATTATTATTTTTATTATCTTTGGCGCGTTTTTAAAAGAATTCGGCGCCGGTGAATACTTTAACCGGCTGGCCAATCGGCTGACAAAAAAATCATGTGGCGGACCTGCCAAAGCTTCCGTCATCGCATCGGCATTACTGGGACTTATTAACGGCAGCGCCGTTGCAAACGTAGCAACAACAGGTGCCGTTACCATTCCTTTGATGAAGAAAAACGGATATCCGTCTGAATTCGCCGCAGCGACAGAAGCGGCAGCTTCCATGGGCGGACAGATCCTGCCGCCTGTTATGGGCTCCTCCATTTTCCTGATGGCTTCCTTTGTTAATATGAGCTATAATCAGATCTGCTTTTATGCTATCGTCCCCGCAATTCTTTATTTTGTCAGCATTTATTTAGCGGTGCATTTCAAGGCAAAAAAGCTTAAATTGCAGGCAGGATACGGTGTTGATGAAGATGATACGGCAACAATGGGCGAAGTATTTATGAGCGGTATTCATTATATCGCCGCGATTCTCGTCCTCGTTGTAACCATGGTCTATGGTTGGACGCCGCAGCGCTGCGGTATGCTGGCCACGGCAACCCTTATTGTTGGCAGCCTATTTCGCAAAGAAACGCGTATCAGCCCTAAGCGGGTATGCAAAGCTTTGGTAGACGGCGTTATGGGTACTATCACGCTCTCGATTACCTGCGCGATCAGCGGTGTTATTATCGGCGTTGTTGGCCTGAGCTCCTTGGGGATCAAAATGTCGACCTTTGTTCTTCGTGCTTCAGCCGGACAAGCGGTCATCGCGCTGGCCATCACGGCGGTAGCCTCAATC
The DNA here is from genome assembly GCA_030524205.1 of Eubacteriales bacterium. Lineage (GTDB taxonomy): Bacteria > Bacillota > Clostridia > Oscillospirales > Butyricicoccaceae > Agathobaculum. The sequence goes on along the minus strand of JAUNGZ010000001.1, from coordinate 70,165 downwards.
GTTCTGGGAATGGGGGTTGTCAGCGCAGCCGCTTATATTATCCTCGCCTCTCTGATGGGACCCGTTATTGAGGCGCTCGGCATCAATTTACTAGCCGGCCATTTGTTTATCTACTATTTCGGCTTGCTGTCCGCGGTGACGCCGCCAGTAGCATTAGGGGCGCTCACAGCCTCTTCCATCGCCGAATGCAACTTTTTTAAGACATGCATGTCAAGCATGCGATTGTGCATTGCCGCGTTTGTAATTCCCTGGGTATTTGCTTTTGATACCAGAATTATGTTCTTAGGTGCTCCCATTTGGCAATGCATCTTGCCCGTACTTACCTGTTTCTGCGGCATTTATATTTTAAATGCCGGAATTTCCGGTTACATGCTAACCGATCTAAAGTGGCCAATACGCATTTTGGCCTGCGCTGCGTCCATATTGTTTATTTTTACAGATCATATAACCGACATAGCGGGTATTGCTATTTTGCTTGTCATCGTTATCCAGCAAATCCGGCAGAAAAAGCAAGAACGGCAAATTGCCGTTACATGACCGCAAGCTCACCCAATATTGATTTTACTTGGACAACGAGTCTATGGGGGGATACTTATGAACAATTTTGGATCAGTAAACGATATTTTTAATGTCCACGGTAAAAAAGCTCTCATCACCGGCGGCACAAAAGGAATCGGCCGTGCAATTGCGCTTTGTCTAATGGAAAACGGCTGCGATGTCATGCTGGTCAGCCGCAATACTCAGGATGCTCGTGATCTAATCGAGTTTAGCAGCGAGAAAGGGGTAAATTGTCACCTTTTCCCGTCCGATCTTACTGCTTCCGGTGCGTCCCAAATAGTAGCACAGCAAGCAGAGCAGGCGATGGGTACAGTCGACATTCTGATCAATGCTGCGGGCATGAACCATCCCAAACTGATAGAAGATATGGATGACGAGAATTGGGAGCAAATTTTGCGCCTTAATTTAACCGCGACGTTCCGGATGTGTCGCGAAACGATTCGTATCATGAAAAAGCATCATTATGGAAAAATCGTTAATATCTCTTCGATGAAGAGCGTATTGGGGGTTTCCAACGAAGGCTATACCGCATACTGTGCGTCCAAAGGAGCTGTCAATATGCTGACCAAACAAATAGCGTGCGAGGTCGCGGCAGATGGTATCACGGTAAATGCGGTTGCCCCTACATTTATCAAAACGGCCATAAATGCCCACCAGCTTGAAGATCCTGTTTATTTTGAAACGCTGGTAAATCGCATTCCCGTAGGGCGAATCGGAGAGTTTTCTGATTTGATGGGGCCAATATTACTTTTAGTGTCAGATGCATCACAGTTCATCACCGGTCAGGTTTACCTGCTGGACGGCGGGCTTTCGGCACGACAATAATGCTATCGCAGCATAAAAGGCAAAAAATATGAACGGTATTTGTAGTTTTATGAAAAATGACTTCGTCATCATGTTTTTAATTGCCGCTTTAGGTTATCTATTCGGCAGTATTAAATTTCGAGGTCTGTCCCTTGGTTCATCGGGAGTTTTATTGGTCGCTTTAATATTCGGACACTTCGGGCTGCAAGTGCCTGAACTGCTCCGGAACTTTGGTTTAATATTGTTTGTTTCCGCTGTGGGCTATACAGCGGGGCCTATTTTCTTTCAACTCTTCAGTAAAAAAGCTCTGACCTTTATCGTTTTAGGCATATTAATGGTTACCGTCGGAATCGCCGTAACCATGCTCTGCGCTTTTTTATTTCATCTTCCGGTCGACTTATCCATCGGCATGTTTACCGGCGCATTGACCAGTACGCCCGGCCTTGCTGTCGCCACCGAACTGTGGGGAGATATTGCGGCCACCGGCTATGGAATCGCATATCCATTCGGCGTTGTTGGCGTCGTGCTTTTTGTCCAGCTTTTACCCAAAATTTCTAAGATAGACATTCATTCGGAAGTAAGCAGATTGAGGGCTTATAAAGACAGCGCCGCCTCTGCTGGGAGCGTTCAGAACCACATACCGATTGACAGTATGGGCTTCTTTGCGCTGAGTATTGCGATTGTTTTGGGAATGCTCTTTTCAAAAATCACCATCCCTTTATCAAACGGTTTGTCGTTTAGCTTAGGAACCTCAGGCGGTCCGCTTCTTTCCGGCTTAATCATCGGTCACTTTGGCCATATTGGAAAAATATCTCTGACATGTCCAGAAAAGACATTAGGGTTTGTTAGGGAATTGGGTTTAATCCTGTTTTTAATGGGAGCAGGTACCCAAGCCGGCGCCCAATTTGTCGCCATCCTGCTTCAGTATGGTATTCGGCTCTTTATCCTTGGTGCGCTGATTACAGTTATACCAATGATAGTCGGCTACGTCGTTGGTCAAAAATTATTCACGCTGGAGCTGATCAGCACGCTCGGTGCTATCACTGGCGGCATGACGAGCACGCCTGCATTAGGAGCGTTGATTGATATGTCCGGAGCAGACGAGGTGGCGGCCCCTTATGCGGCTACCTATCCTATCGCCCTTATATCAATTGTGTTTTTTATACAAGTAATTAGTCTGCTGTGTCTATAGCATTAACATAGCTTTAGCATCATTAATCAGACGACATACATGCCATATTTATTAGCTGGCCGGGCATTGGAACGCTATGTGCGGATATCGCGCAGCGAGTTTATGTACTATAACTATGACGAAATTGTAGCTTGCAGTAGAAACTGTAACTCTTTTTTGTTCTCTTAAATCGCCCGACGGAATGTTCCGCCGGGCGATTAAGTTCATGGAATAAAGCACGAAACTAAAAGTGTTTAGATGCGAAGTTCCTCAAATATAGCTCTTGTATTGGAAAATGGTAGGGCGGGATATCAGCGGATGTTGTATCTCCACCTTTATAAGACAGAATAAAAAGCACAAAAGCGAAAGATTTCAGCACTTTTTCTATACTTAAAAGTAAAAATGATTGTGCAATAAAATGGAAATTATCCGGCGTATTTCCGCAGGTGGCCTGAAAGTGGTCCAACTTTTATAAAAAAATTCCCCTCGGAAGCTTGCCGAGGGGGAATACGCGAGGATATCCGTTATCGCGCCTTTGTTTCCGGTCAAAATCATTTTGCGGGGCGTACCCTTGTCTGCCGCGCATCTTCTGACGGAGAATGGCTTTAGAGGAGCGTCTTGGGGAGCCGTGCTTCAAAATCTATAAGAAATGTGCGTGACAGCATAAAATGGCGTAACCCTGATAGTGGGTTACGCCATTTTGTGGTTTTATAAACAATAACGCGTTTTTCTTGCTGCCGCGATGCGGGAAGGGGACGCTGCCGGATTACGCCAAACGGCGGTACAGCTCGATAAGCTGCTCCGCGAACAAGCGGGTGGTTTCGGCCATGGCGAGCTGATCCTCGGCGTGCACGAGCGTGAGCCGCGTCAGCAGTCCGTTCTCTGAGGAGACCTCCTCCTGAATCAGATCGAAATGCGCCTCGTGCGCGTGCAGATATTCCTCGTTGCCGCGCTCGACTGCGGCGCCGGCAGCTGCAAAATCGCCCTGCTTGGCGTGCTCGATAGCTTCGAGATAGTCGCTCTTGGCCGCGCCGCTGAACGAGATCAGCGAAAAACAGGCCTGCTCGAGCTGTTCGGATGTGATCGCCATCATTTGCCCCCCATCAGCTTTTTGATATCCTGATAGACCTGCTTGCCGTTCATCGTCCCGTAAGCCATCATATCGATGACCGCGACGGGCTTGCCCTCGCTCATCGCTTCGATACGGCTCTTCAGGTAGCGCACTTGCGGCCCGAGCAGGATCAGGTCGGCCTTGCCGACGTGCTCGCGCGCCTTGATCTCGCTGGCGGCCCAGATATTCAGCTCGCAGCCGTCCTCTTTCGCGGCGGCGGCGATGCGGTCGCACAGCATGCCGGTGGACATGCCCTGGGAGCAAAGCAGTAAAACATTCATAAAAAACAGCCTCCTTAAATATGTTCATGCAAGCAAAAATGTGATATAATGTCGAAAAACCGCACGCAAGCTGCGGAGGTGATGTTATTTGAATCTGGTCGACCTGTCCAAACGCTATCTGCTCAACGAAACCGAACACCGCGTGCTCTCCTGCATTTTGCAGGCCATCGAGCAGGGCGAAAGCAAAATCAATATCAGGGACGTTGCCCAGCAGTCCTATGTATCGACGACGACGGTCATCAAGCTGTCCAAAAAGCTGGGCTATCACGGCTACAGCGATATGATCTATTCGCTGCGCCGCCATACCGAGGAGGAACGCTCGGCCGCCGCGGGCATCGACCTGACCAGCATCCTCGCGCAGGTCGATCTGCCGTGCATCGAGGCCTTTGCGGACGAGCTGTTCCGCTGCCGGAACGGGTGCGTGTTTATCGTCGGTCTGGGCTTCAATACGATCGCGTCCTCCTATATCATGCGGCGGCTTGCCACGCTCGGCATTCTGGCCTACGACGGCTCGCCCGTCGACATGATGCGGCCGGGAAGCGAGCCGTCGTTCACGATCATTTTGTCCAAAAGCGGGGAAACGCGCGATCTGGTCGATGTGGCCGCGCACGCGCAGGCGCTCGGCCACAGGCTGTATACCATCACCGCGCACGGGGATTCGACGCTCGCCGGTATGAGCGAGCACCGGCTGATCCTGCTCACCGGCGGCTCGGTCGCGTATGACGTGCCCGACTTCTTCATCGGCCGGACGATCATCCTGTTTGAGTACATCCTGTCGCGTCTGGTCGACCGGCTGGCCCAAAGCGAATGACTTTCTAAGGCTATCTTAGCATGTCGGCGCGCGCGGCGCAACCGCCCGGCAGAAACGGAAACATGTTTTTTATGCGGTTGACAAATTTTTTATTCAACCAAACTTCTTGAAAAAACACCCGGAACCCTTATGCTTGAGAGTATGAGGTTCCGGGTGTTTTTTGCTTTCCCGGTGGAAATGATTTGGCTCATCTCGATGGAAACGAGGAGGATTCCCTATGAAACAGTTTTCGGTCGCCATTGCGGGCGGCGGCAGCACGTACACGCCGGATATGCTGGAAATGCTGTGTCTGGTGCGCGAGCATTTCCCGCTGCGCCGCGTCGTGCTGTATGATATCGACGAAAAGCGGCAGGAGCATATCGGCCGGTTCGGCGAGATCCTGTTCCGCGAGTATTATCCGGGGCTGGAGTTTAGCTATACGACCGATCCCGCGCAGGCGTTCACCGATATCGATTTCGCGCTCGTGCAGATCCGGCCCGGCGGGCTTGCGATGCGTGAGCAGGACGAAAAGATCCCGCTGCGGCTCGGCGTGATCGGTCAGGAGACCTGCGGCCCCGGCGGCTTTGCCTATGGGCTGCGCTCGGTGCCCGCGATGATCGAGCTGGTGAACACCATCCGCCGCTATTCGCCCGAGGCGTGGATCCTGAACTATTCCAACCCGGCCGCGATCGTCGCCGAGGCGACAAAGCGCGTGTTCCCGGAGGATTTCCGGCTCATCAACATCTGCGATATGCCGATCTCGATCATGGATATTTTCTGCCCGCTCGCGGGCGGCCGCAAGCGCACCGATATCGAGCCGCGCTACTATGGCCTCAACCACTTCGGCTGGTTTACCGCGATGTACGATAAGCAGACCGGCGAGGACGTGCTGCCCGAGATCCTGTCCAAGCTGAAAAAGGGCGGCTGCGACGATGAACTCGGCTTTTCGGGCAAGAACGACGAGTATTGGAATTTTACGTTCAAGCATCTGGAAAAGATGGTGCAGGACTATCCGCATTCGCTGCCCAACACCTATATGCAGTATTACCTGTACCCGCGCACGATGGTCGCGCACAGCGATCCGGACTACACGCGCGCCAACACGGTCATCGACGGGCGCGAGAAGCGCGTCAAGGCCTATTGCGACGAGATCGCGGCGCTGGGCAAGATGCGCGGCACCAAATTTGACCTTGACCGGAAATACAGCGCCGGCTCGCATAAAAATGCGGACGGGGAATTTGAATCGGCCACGGTCGCGCACAACGACGCGCACGCGACCTATATCGTCGAGCTGGCGATGAGCATCGCCTATAACCGGAACGAGGTGTTCCTCATCATCACGGAAAACAAGGGCGTTGTGCCCAACCTGTCGGACGGCATGATGCTTGAGGTCGCCTGCCGGGTGGGCGCGCGCGGCGCCGAGCCGTTCCGCATGGAAAAGGCGGGGACGTTTGAAAAGGGTCTGCTCGAGGGGCAGTACGCTTATGAAAAGCTGACCGTCGACGCGGCGCTCGAGGGCTCTTACCAGAAAGCGCTCGAGGCGCTCGCGGTGAGCCGCACGGTGGCGGACACCGATCTCGCGCGCACCATCCTCGATGCGTACATCGCGGCAAATGGGGAGCATTTCCCCGTTTTGAAATAAAAGCCGGACAATGTTAAGGGGGTAAAACAAAAATGAAGAAACTGACAAACTTCATGGAGCAGCATCTGATGCCGCTTTCGCAGAAGCTGTCGGCGAACAAGTATCTGGTCGCGCTGCGCGACGGCCTGATGCTTTCGATGCCGCTGCTGATCATCGGCGCGGTCGCCATCATCATCGGCGATTTCCCGGTGCAGGGGTTCCATGATTTCATGGCGTCCATCGTGGGCGACGTTTGGTATTCCTGGTGCTGGGATATGGTCAATCCCGCGACCATGGGGCTGGTCGCGCTGTTTGCGGTCATCGGCGTGGCGCACAGCCTTGCGAGCGAGGAGGACGTCGAGCCGCTGCCCGCGGTCGCGATTTCCATTTCGGCCTATTTCCTGCTGCTCCAGCAGATGGAGGAGGGCGGCTACGCGGCCTCTTCGTTTGAGGCGAGCGGCCTGTTCACCGCCATGATCACCGCGCTGATCGCGACCAAGCTGTACGCGGTCATCCTCAAGAAAAATTGGAAGATCAAAATGCCCGCAACCGTGCCGAGCTTTGTCACGCGCCAGTTCGAGGCGCTGATCCCGGCGGCCATCATCATCCCGATCTTCCTGATCATCCGTCTGGTCTTTGCGGCGACCCCGTTCGGCACGGTCTCGAACTTCATCGTCACCATGATCCAGATGCCGCTGACCGATATCGGCACCTCGCTGATCGGCACGCTGGTCATCACGTTCCTCAATTCCCTGCTGTGGTTCTTCGGCATCCACGGCACGGCGGTCATCGATTCGTTCATGGGCCCGCTGTGGTATAACGCGCGCTTTGCCAATCTCGACGTGTTTAAAGCTGCCGCCGACGCGGCGCGCCCGTTCATCGTCACACAGGATTTCGCCAACCTCATCATCTTCCTCGGCGGCACCGGCAACACGGTTTCTCTCGCCGCGATCATGGCGTTCAAGTGCCGCTCCAAGCGGATCCGGTCGCTCGGGAAGCTCAGCCTGCTGCCCGGTATTTTCAATGTTAACGAGCCGGTCATTTTCGGCCTGCCGCTCGTGTTGAACCCGATCATGGCGATCCCGTTCTTCATCGTGCCGCCGGTCACCGTGCTCATCTCGTTCGCGGCTATGTATTTCGGGCTGGTGCCCTATCCCACGGGCGTTACCGTGCCGTGGACGCTGCCCGCGCCGTTCGGCGGCTGGATGATGTGCAACGATATCCGCGGCGGCTTGCTGCAGCTCGTCGTGCTGGTCATCGGCGGACTGATCTATTATCCGTTTATTTCGGCGCTCGACCGCCAGTATATGAAAGAAGAGCAGGCGGAGCCGGCGGAAGCTGTGGAGCAGGCGTGAAGCTGTTTGCCTGCGATTATGACGGCACGCTGTCGCAGGACGGCGGCGTCGATGCGGATACGCTGCGCGCGATCCGGGACTATCAGGCGCGGGGCGGGCTGTTCGGCATTTGCAGCGGGCGCGACCCGGGCTCGCTCAAAAGCGAGCTTGCCGCCTGCGGCCTGAACTGCGATTTTCTGATTATGATGAACGGCTCCCGCATCGAATGCGGCGGCGCGTGCGTGCGCGAGCATGTGCTCGAGGGCTTTGAAAAAGCGCTGCCGCTGCTGCGCGAGCGCTGCCTGTTTTTCAGCATGACGGGGGACGGCGAGCTTTGTCTGTGCCCGCCGGACTTCCGGCTGGAGGAACCGGGCGAGCAGGCGTATATGGAGCGCCTGCGCACCCAATACCGGCCGGTTTCCCGGCCGGAGGATATGCGCGTGGTCTATCAGATCAGCTGCCGCACGCCGGATCAGGCGTCGGCGGTCGCGCTCGCGGAAAAGCTGCACGGGCTGGGGCTGGACGCGTTTCCCAACTGGGAATACGTCGATATCGTGCCGCCCGGCGTGAGCAAGGCCGAGGCGGTCGCGTTTGTCGCCGGCCGGTACGGCGCTGCCGAGCAGGATATTTATACCGCGGGCGACGGCAGAAACGATATGGAAATGCTGTCCCGCTTTGGCGGCTTTGCGATCGAGTATGCGGAGGAATGCGTGCGGCGGGCCGCCGGGCGCACGGTGCGCACGGTCGGGCAGGCGCTGCGGCAGTTGGGATAGGAGGCGCACGAATGGCAATGACCCCGGCAAACCCCTTTCGCCGGTTTTTCGCGTATGCGGTTGACTGGTATGTGTGCACGATGCTCTGCGGCGCGCCGCTTATGCTGGTCAACAGCATGCGGACCGGCCTCGCGGAGATCGACACCTCGCTGCCGCCCGGCGCGGCCGGCTATGGCTGGGGGCTGGCCGCGTTCGCGATCGGCGCGGCGTATTATGTGCTGTTCCCGCTCTTCTGGCACGGACAGACGCCGGGCAAGCGGCTGTTTCGCCTGCGCATCGCCGCGGACGGCGGAAAAACGCCCGGCGCTCCCGCGCTCGTGCTGCGCCAGCTCGTCGGCGTGCTGCTGATCGAGGGGGCCGTGGCGTTCCCGAGCCAGCTTTTGCGCGAGATGCTCGCGCGCGCGGCGGGGGACGGGGCGGCCAACCTTGTCCGCATCGCCATGGTCGCGCTGACCATCCTGTCGATCTGCCTCGGGCTGTACACGCCCGGCAGGCGGATGCTGCACGATCTGCTGTCGGGCACGCGCGAGGTATCCGCGGCCTGAGAAATTTGCAGCCCGTCCGGTCCTTGGGGCCGGGCGGGCTTTTTTACAAGACGGGGTAAAGCGCGGAAAAATAACGGTCTTCGCGGCGCGGAAAGCTGCCGGTGCGGCATCATGATAGGCTGCCGGGCAGGCTTTGGGATTTACCGAAGCTGACGAGCCGACATGGTATGCAGCCGAAAAACAGTCCGTGCGGGATAATGATAAGCTCTGGAGAAAACGCCGTCGTCAATCGGAAAAATAACAAAAAAACGTGCGCGCTGATTGCTGCAAAATTATGCAGCGCCAAGCGAAACAGCGATATAACGCCGTTAAAGTGCAAGAACCGCTGCGGATTCCCCGCCTCTCCGCCAAAGCGGTGAAAGCTTTTTCATGCGATAAGATTCTCAAAACGGAGACAGCGGGCGGACGCCGGAAAAGGGAACACGCCTGCGCGCCGTCCGCAGCGCTTATAAGAACCAGACGACCACGGGCAGCGTGAGCACCGCGAGCAGATTGCTCAACAGGACCGCCTTGCCGGCGAAATCGCCGTCCGCCCCGTACTGCCCGGCAAAGGTCGCTGCGGTCAGTGCGACCGGCGTGGCAAACATGATGCAGGGGACGCCAAGCGTCACGCCGCCGCACCCGCACAGCCGTAAAACGGAAAGCAGCACAAGCGGGAACAACACAACGCGCACAAGCGACACCCACCAGACCGCCGCCGGCCGCACGATCGTGCGCAGCGGCTGCCGCGCAAAGCGCGCGCCGACGGACAGCAGGCAGAGCGGGATGGTGATTTCGCCCGCCCATTCCAGCGCCTGGTGCACGGCGCTCGGCAGGCGGAAGGGCGAGAGGAACAGCAGGACGCCCGCGAGCGTCGCCATTAGGCAGGCGTTGGAAAGCAGGCTGCGCCAGCGGATTTTGCGGCCGCGCGCAAACAGGCTGATCGCATAGGAAAAGGTGACAAGATTGTGCACCAGATTGAACACCGAGGCGTAAAACACGCCGTCGCCGCCATAGACCGCGCGGATTACCGGATACCCCATAAAGGCGGTGTTGCCGACAAGTATCAGATATTGATATAGACCGAGCGTGCGCGCGGGCAGACGGGAGACACGCCGCCACAGCTCCAGCCCGGCGATCACAGCCGCGAAAGCCGCCGCCGCAATCCCGACAAGGCGCGCGCTGGCTGCCGCCGTTTCGAGCGAGAAATCCTTATCCATCGAGGCGAGGATCATCGCGGGCAGCGTGACGCGGATGACAAGCGCGTTCGCTCCCTCATAAAACTGCTCGGGCAGCGAAAGCCGCCGCTGCATGCCCGCGCCGAGCAGCAGCACAAGCAGCAGCGCCGCGAGCGATGCGTACAGTTCCTGCATATTGCGTTTTTCACCCCTAAAAAAGGAGCGCCAAACGGCGCTCCTTTTGTTTTTTGCTGCCGGTTAAGCCTTCTTGGCGTTCTTGCGCATGTCGAACACGACCGCGAGAATAATGATCGCGCCCTTGCAGACCTGCTGTAAGTAAGGCGAAATCTTGAGCAGAAGCATACCGTTTTTCAAAATGCCGAGGATCAGGATGCCGGCGATAACGCCCGAGATCCGGCAGACGCCGCCCGAGTGCGAGGTGCCGCCGACGGTAGCGGCCGCGATGGCGTCCAGCTCATAGTTGACGCCGACCGAGGCGTTGCCCGCGCCGGAGCGCGCGGCGAGCAGCACGCCGCCGACCGAGGCGCAGAACGCGCACCAGGTGTATACCTTGATCAGGTTTTTCTCCACGTTGATGCCGGCTACGCGCGCGGCTTGATCATTGCCGCCGATCGCGTAGATCGACTTGCCGAAGCGCGTCTGCGTCAGCAGGAAGCCCGAGATCACGGCGAAAACGATGAAGATGACGATAACGACCGTGACCGAAGCGCCGCCGATGCTGAACAATTCGAGCTGGGCGACGTTTTTCAGGCCGGGCTTGAGCTCGGGGATCGGGTAGGCGTTGGTATACAGCAGCGCGAGTGCGCGGGCGATGAGCTGCGTGCCCAGCGTCGCGATGAAGGCGGGGATTTTGGTGTAGGCGATCAGCCAGCCGTTGAGCACGCCGAACAGCGTTCCGACAAGAACGCCCGCCAGAATGGCGACGATGACCGGAACGTCCGGCAGGTTGGGGAACAGGCGCGACGCGCCGTACTCAAACTTCTGCGCGAGCGAGGCGGTGACGACGCCGGTCAGCGCAACCAGCGCGCCGGGCGAAAGGTCGATGCCCTTGGACAGAATACACCACATCACGCCCACGGTCAGGATACCGGTGATGGACTCGGTCGTCAGCACGCTGACGATATTCTTCGCGGTCAGGAATGTCGGCGATAAGAACGCCATCAGCACGACCATAAACAGAAACACGACCCAGATCGAGTTCTGGCTGACAAACTTCTTTACTTTTGTCGAATTCACGGATAAATACCCCTTTCTTTTCTCTCCTCAGTCCTTCTGCCCGTGGCAGAGCGCCATGATGTGCTCGCTCGACCACTGCGCGCTGTCGCGCTCGACCACGCCGGTTACCTCGCCCTCGTACATGGCGACAATGCGGTCGGCCATACCCATGACCTCGGGCAGCTCGGAGGAGATCAGCACAATGGCCTTGCCCTCGCCCGCAAGCTTGGAAATCAGCGTATGGATTTCCGCCTTGGCGCCCACGTCGATGCCGCGCGTGGGCTCGTCGACGATCAGCACGTCCGGATTGGTCAGCAGCCAGCGGCCGATCAGCACCTTTTGCTGATTGCCTCCCGAAAGGTACATGATGAGCTGGTCATTGCTCGGCGTTTTTGTGTTCATGGCCTTGACATATTTGTCGGTATCCTCTTCGATCTTTTGGTGATTGATCGGAAAGCCGTATGCCGGCAGGTTGGCCAGTATGGTGTTGTCCTTGATGCTGCGGATGCCGACGATGCCGTTGCCGCGCCGGTCCTCGGTCAAAAGCGCGATGCGCTCGCGGATCGCGTCGTGCGGGCTTCGGATGGTCAGCTCGCGTCCGTCTTTGATGACTTTGCCGCCGTCTTTGCGCCGCATGCCGAAAATGGTTTCGACGGTTTCGGTGCGGCCCGCGCCGACCAGCCCGGCAAAGCCGACAATCTCGCCGCGCCGCACGTCGAACGAAACGTCCTTCACCTGCTTGCCCGAACGCAGCCCCTCGACCTGAAAGACCACCTCTCCGATCGGGCACGGGATTTTGGGGAACATATTGGAAACCTCGCGGCCGACCATCTGGGTAATCAGCGCGTCCACCGTCGTCTCCTTAGCCAAATCGTGGCCGACAAACTGGCCGTCCCGCAGAGTGGTCATTTCGTCGCAGATCTGGAAAATCTCGTCCATCTTATGAGAGATATAGATGAGTGCGCACCCCTCGTCGCGCAGCTTGCGGATGATTTGGAACAGATGCACGACCTCGCCCTCCGTCAGCGAGGAGGTCGGCTCGTCAAGGATCATCACGTCGGGCTTGTAGGACACCGCTTTGCAGATCTCGACCATCTGCATCTGCGCGACCGTCAGGTTGCCCATCTTTTCGTCGGGGTCGATGTTCAGATCCATTTCCTTAAACAGCTCGATCGTGTCCGCGCGCATTTTCTTATGGTCGATGTGAATGCCTTTGTAAGGCTCGCGCCCCAGCCATACGTTTTCGGACACCGGCCGTTCGAGCACCGGGCTGAGCTCCTGATGGATCATGGAAATACCGTTCTGCAAGGCTTCGAGCGGGCCTTTGAAATCCACTTCCTTGCCCCTGAAGCGGATCGTGCCGGCTGTCTTGTGGTAAATGCCGATCAGGCACTTCATCAGTGTGGATTTTCCCGCGCCGTTTTCGCCCATCAGCGCGTGCACCGTGCCGGGCCTGAGCTGAAGCTGCACGCCGTCCAAAGCGCGCACGCCCGGGAAATCCTTGACGATATCGGTCATTTCCAATATGTAGTCACTCACTTTGCCACCTCCACTTTTTCTTCTCTCCTTTTGAAATCACTTCGCTGCCGGGCAGCAGCCGGCGGGCCGCCTCCCGTTGACGATATCGTTATTTTATCGCATTTGCGTCCGCCTGCCCTTCACTATCCTGTTGCAGGTCTTGGTAAAGCGGGCGAATTTTCCACAAAAAAACGCCCCGCAGTTTTGGATACTTCACAATCCTGTTCTGCGCGGGCGGGCGGTATACGCTTTGGAGATAGGGGAGCGGGCTGACGCGTACACGCGGCCGGGGGGATCTGCCGCCGCATGGATGCGAAAATGCCAAACCGGCGCGGCGTCCCGCGGCGGGTTTTGTGAGAGTCATCCAAAATTGCGGCGCATGCGGGAACGCGCGGAGAGCGGCCGCCTGCTTTCCGCGGCAAAGCGGGAAAAGAACAGGATTGTGAAGTGCCCAAACCGCGCAGGGGCATATTTGTGCGAAATACCCGTGGAATCTGCGAATTGGCAAACAGTATTGTGAAGGTAGGCCGCCGGACAAATCTGTATAATGGAAACCATAGAGCACAGCCCGCAAGCTGGCGGCGCCGTGCATCCGAAAAGAGAAGGAGAGAAAATGACATGAAAAAACGAGTATTGGCAACCGTATTAGCTGGTGTAATGTGCATAGGTCTGCTGGCCGGCTGCGGCGGCAACGGCAATGGCGGCGGCAACGAGGGCGGCGCGCAGGCGGAAGGCGGCGCTGCGGGCGAAAAATATCAGGTCGGTTTTTCGATTGCGATGCGCGATCAGTTCTGGACCTCGATGGAGAGCGCAATGAAGCCTTACGCGGAGGCGAACAACATTGATCTGAGTATTCTGGACGCCAATCAGGACGTTGCGACCCAGCTCGGTCAGGTGCAGACGTGGGCGGCGGACGGCTATGACGCCGCCATTATCGGACTGGCCAACAACGATTCGGCGGAGGACGTGCTGACCGCCGCGGGCGATATGAAGGTCGTCTTTGTCAACCGCCAGCCCAATTTGGACGTGCTGAAGGACGGCGAAGTGGTTTATGTCGGCACCGACGAAACGCTGTACGGCAAGGAGCAGGGCAATTTCCTCGCCGAGCTGTTCAAGGCTGACGGCAAGACCGAGGTCAATATTGCCATGTTTACCGGCACGCTGGGACTGGACAACGTGACCAAGCGCACCAATTCCGCCAAGCAGGCGCTGGAGGACAACGGCATCAAGGCGAATTATGTATTTGAAAACACCGCCGAGTGGGACCGCGGCAAGGCGATGGACCAGTTCAGCCAGTTTATGGGCACGGGCGAAGCGGTTGACGCGGTCATCTGCAACAACGACGAAATGGCGCTGGGCGTGATCGAAGCAATGAAAACCAACGGCGACAAGACCGTGTTCTGCCCGGTCGTCGGCATTGACGCGACCGATGTCGGCTGCGCCGCCGTGAAACTGGGCGACATGGCCTGCTCGGTGTTCCAAGACCCGGTTGCGCAGGGCGAAGGCACGCTCAAGTGCGCGCTTGGCCTGATCAAGGGCGAAGCGATCGAAGGCTTGACCGACAATTACTACAACATCACCCCGCAGCTTGTCACCATTGACAACGTGGAGGATTTTATCAAGTAAGTCCGGGGCGGTTTTATCCATGACCACATCATAATCATCTTTTTCTTTCTCCCGCGGCGCATAACCCTCTCTCGATGCGCCGCCGCAGGCTGCCGGATATTCCGTCCGGCGGCCTGCGGCATTTCAGGACAGGAAAAAACCGGCCGCGAGGACGGAAAAAGTGCGTTTCCGTCACTGCGGAAACGCACTTTTTGACGTTCGGCCGGTCTGCGCCGGCTACTGCCGCCGCTTGCCCTGCATCCGCTCCAGATATTGGCGGCGGTAGCGGATGGGCGGCAGGCCGACGGTTTTGGTGAAAATCGCGTTGAAATGCCCCGCCCCATTGTAACCGACCATGGCGGCGATCTGCGTTGCGCTGTAATCGGTCGAGATCAGCAGGTTCTGCGCCTCGCCGATGCGGCAGCGGATCATGTACTGGATGGGCGAAAAGCCGGTGATGCGCTTGAATACGTGCGCGGCGTAGTACGGCGATACGTGCAGCATTTGGCCGATATCCTCCAGCGTCAGCGGGTCGGCAAAGTGCACGGCGATATGCTGGCGGATGCGGTTTGCAAGCACCATGTCGGCCTGCTGGTCGTTCCGCTCGTCCGCGGGGAAGCCGAGCGCGAGCAGGACGAGCGCGGGCAGCAGCCGGTCGATGATCTCACGCGAGCACGCCGCGCCCAGCTCCATTTGCTCGTAGAGCAGCTTGCAGAGGGCGTGGATTTCGGCATGATGCGCCCCGGCGGGACGAACGAAGCCGTCCTGCTGCGTGGTTGTCTGCCCGGGGGCAAGCCCGTTGAGCGACAGGCCGGATATGCCGAAGCAGAAGGTGCCGATCTCCCGCGCGGAAGCGGACGAGACCTCGTGCAGGTCGCCTTGGTTGTATAACAGCAGGTCGCCCGGACGGATCGGATAGCTGTAACCGTCCACGGTATAGGTGCCCTCGCCGTGGTAGACAAACAGCAGCTCGACGATATCGTCGTGCCGGTGGATCGAGCGGTGCACTTTTTGCCCGGAAACCGTTTGGCGGGTGGCGTAGAGCAGCGTAGGGGACTGTCCGTCCCGGAAGGACGGGAGGTGGCGAGCAGGCATGATATCTCTCCTTTTTATATGCCCTTATTATGCGGGAATTTGAGGAGAAGCGCAAGAAACCGTAATTGCCAAAAAAACAAGGCGAAATTTGTGCAAGATTTCCTAGGTTTTTGCGGGACAAAACGCAACAATCAGAAAACCGCAGAGGGAGGGAGAAGGTATAATATTCCATGTAAAAACGCAAAAACAGTGAGAAACTTGGCAATACACAACCAACGATGCGATTGAAAGGAGAAAAACATGTCGATTCAAATTTGCGGCGCGCCCTGCTGCTGGGGTGTGGATGACGTCAAGAATCCGTATTTGCCGCCATGGACGCGCGTGCTGGAGGAGGCGGGCAAGGCGGGGTATAGCGCGATTGAGCTTGGGCCGTACGGCTATCTGCCGATCGACGTTCCGGCCGTCTCCGCCGAGCTGCGCAAAAACGGCCTTGCCATCGTCGCGGGCACGATTTTCCACGACCTGCTCGACCCCGCGAACCAAGAGAGCGTCTTGCAGGCGGTCGACGACATCTGCCGCCTGATCACCGATCCCGCGCTGCCCCGTCTGCCCGTGCACGAGGGGCAGAAATTCCCGACGCCCTATATGACGGTCATGGACTGGGGGCACGACGAGCGCGACTACGCCGCCGGGCATCCCGACCGTTCGCCCCGTCTGTCGCCCGGCGAATGGGCGCGGTTCATGGAAAACGTGCGCGCGGTGTGCGACAGGGCGAACGCTTACGGCGTGCGTCCGGTCATCCACCCGCACGCGGGCGGCTACATTGAGTTTGCCGACGAGATCGAAGCGGTCGTGCGCGATATTCCCTACGAGACCGCCGGGCTGTGCCTTGACACGGGGCACCTGTACTATTCCGGGATGGACCCGGTCGAATACCTGAAAAAATACGCGGACAAGCTGGATTACGTCCATTTCAAGGACGTAAACGAAACGGTTTACCGCGAAGTGCTCGGCGAGCATATCCGCTTTTTCGAGGGCTGCGGAAAGGGCGCGATGTGCCCGATCGGCAAGGGGAGTCTGGACTATCCGGCCATCCGCCGGACACTCGACGAGATCGGCTACGCGGGCTATATCACGATCGAGCAGGAGCGCGACCCGCGCAACAGCGGCACCAGCCTGCGCGACGTCAAGGCCAGCGTCGACTACTTAAAATCGGTCGGTTATCAAATTTAAGGATAAGAAGGAGCGATAATCATGTATAATGGTGAAAAAAGAGTGGAAAACCCCATCCGCTGGGCAATGGTCGGCGGCGGCAAGGGCAGCCAGATCGGATACATCCACCGCGCCAGCGCGCTGCGCGATTTTAATTTCGAGCTGGTGGCGGGGGCGTTCGATATCGACCCTGCGCGCGGCAAGGCGTTCGGCGAAAACCTGCACGTCGCGCCCGAGCGCTGCTACCCCGATTATCAGACGATGTTCACCGAGGAAGCAAAGCGCGAGGACGGCATTCAGGCCGTGTCCATCGCAACCCCCAACGGCATGCACTATGAGGTGTGCAAGGCCGCGCTGAACGCAGGTCTGCACGTGGTCTGCGAAAAGCCGCTGTGCTTTACCTCGGCGCAGGCGGAGGAGCTGGTTGCGCTCGCCAAGGAGAAAAAGCGCGTCGTCGGCGTGACCTACGGCTATTCGGGCCATCAGCTCATCCAGCAGGCGCGGCAGATGATCAAGCACGGCGATCTGGGCGAGATCCGCATCATCAATATGAGCTTTGCCTTCGGCGGCTACAATTTCAAGATTGAGGACAAGGTGCCCTCCGCCAAATGGCGCTTTGACCCGAAAAAGGCCGGCCCGTCCTTCGCCTTGGGCGACGTGGGCACGCACCCGCTGTTCATCATCGAGGCCATGATCCCCGATATGAAGATCGACAATCTGATGTGCACCAAGCAGGCCTTTGTCGAAGGGCGCGAGCTGGAGGATAACGCCTTCGTCATCATGAACCTCAAGGGCAGCGAATCGGTGCAGGCGGGCGCGCAGGTCTATTGCTGGGCCAGCTCGATCAATTCGGGCGCGCGGCACTATCACAAGATCCGCGTGGTCGGCTCCAAGGCGTCCATCGAGTGGGACGACGAGCGCCCCAACCAGATGCTGTACGAGATCGAGGGCGAGCCGTCCCGCGTGCTCGAGCGCGGCGCGGGCTATCTGTACGAGGAGGCGCGCGTGGAGGACCGCATCGGCGGCGGCCATGCGGAGGGTCTGTTCGAGGCGTGGGCCAATTTGTACGCCCGCTTCGCCGTGGCGATGGCGGACGCGGACAAGGGCGTTTACGGTGATTTCTGGTATCCGAGCGTCGAAGCCGGCGCGCAGGGGATCAAGTGGATCGAAAAGTGCGTGGAATCGGCCGACAAGGGCTCGTCCTGGGTCAAGTACGACTGACCGCGGCAAACAGAGGGAGAGGGGAAAAGAAGCTTGTTTACCATTATCACCTTTGCGGGGTTCACCATACTGGTCGCGCTCATTTCGTGGCTCAAGACCAGAGGGGACGACCTGACGACCAAGGACGGCTACTTTCTGGCGGGACGCGGCCTGCCGGGCATCGTTATCGCGGGCTCGCTGATGATGACCAACCTGTCTGCCGAGCAGCTCGTCGGCACCAACGGCCAGAGCTTTGCGGGCAATATGAGCCCGATGGCGTTCGAGGTCACCTCGTCGTTCGCGCTGATCATGCTGGCGTTTTTGTTCCTGCCGAAATTCCTCAAGGGCGGCATTACGACCGTGCCGGAGTTCTTTGAACAGCGCTTCGACACGACGACCAAGCGCCTGTTTTCGCTGATGTTCCTGATCGCGTACATCTTCACGATGCTGCCGGTCGTGCTGTACTCGGGCGCGGTCGTTTTGGAGCGCATTTTCGATATTTCCGGGCTGTTCGGCCTGTCCCATTTCTGGGCGATCGCCCTTGTTTGCGCGGCGACCGGCGTGATCGGTGCGATCTACGCTATTTTCGGCGGCCTGAAGGCGGTTGCGGTGTCGGACACGGTAAACGGCGTCGGCCTGCTGATCGGCGGCTTCATGGTGCCGGTGCTCGGCATCCTCGCGCTCGGCGCGCTGGACGGCGGCGGTTTTTTGGAGGGCGTCAAGCATTTCATTTCGGCAACGCCCGAAAAGCTGAACGCCTGGTCGCCTGCTGCCGCGCTGCCGCCCGAGGTGCCGTGGCCGGTGCTGTTTACCGGCATGATCGTCAACAACCTGTTCTATTGGGCGACCAACCAATCGATCATTCAGCGCTCGCTTGCGGGCAAAAATCTGGCGGAAAGCCAAAAGGGTGCGATCTGGGCGGGCTTCTTCAAAATTCTGGACGCGGCCATTCTGGTCGTTCCGGGCATCATCGCCTTCCAGCTGCTCGCCGGGCGGATGGACACCTCGGTAGGCATGGCGGCGGACGCGGCGTACCCGATGCTGATCCTCGAGGTCGTGCCCAAGCCGCTTTTGGGCTTTCTCGCCGCCGTGATGTTCGGCGCGATTTTGTCCTCGTTCAATTCGGTGCTCAATTCCTCGGTCACGATCTTCACGCTCGACCTGTACCAGCCGATTTTCGAGCCGCAGGCCAAGCCCGCGCGGCTGGTCAAGGTGGGTAAAATCTTCGGCACGGTCATCGCCGTCGCTGCGATCATTGTCGCGCCGTTCGTCATGTTCTTCGGCACCGGCATTATGAATTTTATCAACGAGTGCTGGGGCTTCTTCTCCATGCCGCTTCTGACCGCCGTGCTGTTCGGCCTGTTCAGCAAGCGCGCGCCGTCCATCGCGCCGAAAATCATCATTCCGATCCATATCGTGCTGTACGGCGTGTCAAAAATCAGTCCGTTCTGCCAGCAGTTTCACTACTTATATGTGGTATTTGCGCTGTTCGTGCTGGAATGCATCATTTACGGCCTGTGCATCAAATTTGCGCCGCGGAAAGATGCGTTTGAGATCGTCGACGCCAAGGTGATCGACCTGACACCGTGGAAAAACGGAAAAATATTCGCCGTCATCGCCGTGCTGGTTACGGTGGGCGCGTATCTGCTGTTTTCGCCGCTCGGCATCGCCGTCTGATAATACGAAAAAAGCTGCAACCGCATCGCCAAGGGACGGATTGCAGTTTTTTTCTGTCCCCCTAAAAAGAGGTAGCATACGTATGTCCGCAAGATTTGAAACAAACTATTTGAAACAAGCGTTTTCCTCGGAAACGGATGGAAGCGGCAGCCTGCCCACGCTGCACTATATCACCAAACAGCAGTTCGGCGGGCAGAAGCGCGACCGGCCGATGCACAGCCATGATTCCCTGTGCGAGATTCTGCTGGTCTACCGCGGGTTTGGAAATTATATGATCCGCAGCCAAACATACCCGATCCAAGCGGGCGACATCCTGTTTTATAATCAGGGCGAATCGCATGAGGTGCGCAGCATGTCGGATCAGGAGATCGGCACCTACTGCTTCGGCGTGTCGGACCTGCGCTTGAATGGGCTGGAGACAAACCATATTATCCCGTCCGACAGCTATCCGGTTCGGCCTGCCGGCGCTATGTTCGACTTCCTGAGTCAGCTGTGCGAGCACGCTTATCAGCTGCTCGACTCGGGCGGTTTCGGCAAGGCGGCCGCACAGTGTCTGACGGCGGCTCTGCTGCTGATCGCGCACCAACTGGAGGTGGAGCCCAGAATGGCAATGGGCTCGGAGCAGGACACGCGCATGTCCGACCGCATCCGGGATTATTTGGACCGGCATTTCACCGAGCCGCTGACGCTGAAAACCCTTGCCGCGGCGTTCCAATGCAGCGAGCCCTACATCTCCCATCTGTTCAAAAAAACCACCGGCTATTCGCCCATCCAATATGTGATCCGCCGCCGCATCGGTTTGGCGCAAACGTATTTGGTCAGCAGCGATTATACCGCCACGCAGATTGCCACACTTGTCGGCTATGACAACACAAATTATTTCAACACCATTTTCACAAAGGTGGTCGGCGTTTCGCCGATTCGTTACAAGAAGCAGTATCTGGAAACCCTGCGCGGCGAGGCAACGCAGTAAAAGCGGACGGACCGGGACGTGTTTTCCACGGCGGCATGGGGCCGGCCCGCCGCTGTCCCAAAAGCAAGAGAGTCGGCCGCGTTGAGAAAATGATAAAAGTCGCAGGCGCCCCAAACCGGGACGCCTGCGGCTTTTGCCGCGCTATAAGTACTTTTTCTCGTATTCGCCAATCGGAATCGGCTTGCTGAACAGAAAGCCCTGCGCCAGCTCCACGCCGCATGCGCGCAGCACGGCGAGCTGTTCCTCGGTTTCGATGCCCTCGGCCACCACCTGAATGTCCATCTTTTTGCAGATTCCCACGATGGTTTCCACAACCGTGCGGGCCTTGGCGTTGTGCGCCACATCGTCCACCAAGCTCTTGTCCAGCTTGAGCACGTCGAACTCTATCGTGGACAGCAGCGATAAATTGGCGTACTCCGTGCCGAAATCGTCGATGGAAACGGTAAACCCCGCCTGCCGCAGCTCATGAATCAACGCCTTAAGGTCCACACCGTCGCTTTCCCGCGCGGTTTCGGTCAGCTCGATGCCCAAATATTTTTTGTCCACGCCGTATTTGACGCACAGCTCGCTCAGCCGGGCGACAAAATCGGGCTGCGACAGCGAACAGCGGGAGAAGTTGACCGATACGGGAAGCGCCTGTTTCCCTTGGCCGACCCATTCCTTGATCTGCGAGCAGGCATACTCGAACACATAAAAATCGAGTTGGCTGATGGTTTGGCTTTCCTCCAGCAGCGGGAGGAAATTGCCGGGCAGGATCAGAGAGCCGGCGCGCGGCTGATAGCGGATAAGCGCCTCCGCGCCCACGGCCGCCCGGTCGGAGGAGGATACCTTGGGCTGCAGGTACACCACAAAACGCTGCTGGCGGATCTCCTCCTGCAGGACGGCGGGGTCGGACAGGCGGATCACCTCGTCGCTGTGATGGCGGTAGCGGTTGGAGGTTGGATGCTGCCGGTAAAAGGCCTTTTTATCCTCGTACATCATTGCGTCTGCGCGGGCGATGGTTTGCTGCAAATCGGTAAAGCGCGCGTTCCACTGTGCGCCGATGGCCGCCTTGCACCGGGGATTGGCGGCGAAGCAGCGGCGCAGCGCCTGCACCCGGCGGTCGAACGCCGCGCGGTCGACGCCATAGCAGAGAATGACAAACTCGTCTCCGCCGATGCGGTAGTAATCGGCCTGTTCAAACGCTTCCCGCATCTGCCGCGCGCATTCCACGAGGACCTTGTCCCCGACGGCGTGGCCGCGTTGGTCGTTGATATCCTTTAAGCCGTTGACGTCCAGATAAACGACGCCCACCGGGCCGGGCCGGTCTGCCAACGCGGCGCAATCCTCCATGTAGCGGTTGCGGTTATAGAAGGAAGGCCCTTTTCCAAGAATAAACGCATGGAAACCGTGAGGATTTTCTCGACCGTTTCCTCGGGATATTTATTGCGCGCCATCTGCTCACCTCGATACATACGATTGGTATGTTTGAAGTATAACAGCCGCGCCGGCCGCTGTCAAGTCTTTTTGATATGGAGCGCGCGGCACACGCTGCTCTTTGTGATGCGGTACACCCCATAGAGCACGGCGGACAGCGCGGCAATCAGCACGAGGCAGGAAAGCAGCCCCGCCGCTTCGCTGGAGGTGATGCCGAGAGGGTCGCCGTTAAAGTACATGATCATCATATAGAATGCGTAAATCAGCGCCGTGCCCGTGACGGCGGGGACGAGGAACACGCGGTTTACCTGCCCGCGCACGGACTGGTACAAATAGGCGTTCGGCGCGCCGAGGTGCCGCAGGTCGTCGTACACGCGGGCGTTGACGACAGCGATGGTCATGCAGCGCGTGAACGCGATGACGACGACTGCGGCGAAGCACACGATGGCGATAAAGATGAACAGCATCAGGAACACGGCCATGCTGCGGACGAAATCCGCTTTGTCGAGCGACCGGAACTGCGGCATGTACTTCCAGTACAGGCGGAAGTTTGAGGAATCGCGCTGGTCATAGCTGATGCGCTCAAAGCCGTGCGCTTCGATGTTTTCGCTGGAATAGTCGTAGGGCTCGCCCCGCTCGGCGCACAGCGCGGCGGCGACGGGGTCGTAAGCGTCGTACACCTCGACCGCAGGGGCGGAGCGGTCGACAATCTCATTGAACAGAGCCTTGGCGAAATCGTAGCTGTTTTCCGCGTCCGCGACGTTGAAGAACACCTGCTTTTCGCGCCATTCGGAGGGTAAGCCGGCGGTGATTTCGGCGTAGTCGCCGTCGTCCATCACGTAGCGGCCGAACAGCATGTCGTAGGAAAATTTATCCTCGGTCGGCGTTACCCGCAGCGTTTCGCCCGTCACCATGTTGGTCAGCAGAGAAGCGTCGCCGCCGAACATGCCGCTGCCGCCCGTTTCCGCCATAAAAATGCCGGTGACCGTGCCGGGCTGCACGTCGACATGCTGGCCTGTCAGCGCGTTGTAGGCGCTTTCGGACAGGAAAACGCCCTCCATCAGCAGTTCGCGGTATTCCACGGTGTAGCTCGTGCCGATAGCGCTGTCCGTTTCAAACTCCGTTGTGCCGTCCACGCCCAGCACGGCGGCGGGCTGCTCGGAAAAGCCGGTCAGCCGCACGCCGTATTCACGGGCGAGGGCTTCGACCTCGTCCTTTTCGGGAATATCCTGATCGGCGCGGAACCGGTAGGAGAAGTCGACCGGACGCTTGTCGATTTGCTGCATCGAGCCCGTGCCCAGCATGGGCGTGTAGAAGGCGGCGAAGTACGCGCCCGCGATCAGCAGCGTCATCACCAGCATGTTGCGCACGGTCTGGCGGCCCTGGAATTTCATCATGCTGGTGGTAATCAGATGCTTGTAGCGGTTCTTACCCTGCCGCCAGCCGTTAACGACGGTGTGCAGCAAGATCATGTACAGGCCGATGAGAGCGGGCAGGTAAAAGATCGCGGTCAGCCCTTCGGGCGGATACCAGTGCAGGCCGCGGATGATCCAGCCCGGCATGCTGTAACCGAGAAAGCCGCCGGCCGGCAGCAGCAGGATGCCCACCGGGCCGTACCAGCGCGGCACGTCGCGGATCGGCTCGGATTTGTGCGATTCCTGCACGATGTCGATGATATTGGTGCGGCGGATAAAGCGCGCGCCCATAAAGAACAGCATGACGATCACAAACGCCGAGAAAGCCAGCGCGATCAGATAGGCCTTGGGGTCGAAGGACAGCGGCATTTCATCGGTATCGACCACGAACGCGCGGAACACCTGCCACAGGCCGAGCGCCAGCGGCGCGCCGAGCACCGCGCCCGCCGCGCACGAGCCGAAGGCGATCAGCGCCAGCTCCTTGTCCAGCTCGCGCCGGAGCTGCGCGCGGGACGCGCCCAGCGCAAGCAGCACGCCGGTTTCGCGGGATTTCTGCCGGAAGAACAGGCCGGAGGCGTAGGTGGTGAACACGCCGCAGCCGAGCACCGCCAGCGCGAAAATCATCATCACCTGCTTGCGGCTGTCGCCGCCCTCGGGCAGCACGGTCAGAATGGTCGGCGAGCGCATCATGCACACGTAGGTCGTGATGAGCAGCACCGAAAAAAAGCAGCAGCCGACGAGCAGCGCGTACTGTTTGCGGTTCGCGCGCCGCAGCGCCGCGTAAACCTCGGAAAAAGTCGTCAAAATAGGTCACTCCCTTGTAATATGGGTTATCGGTATAAAAGCTCCCGCGCCGCAGCGCGTATTCAAACAGCCGCTTGCGGCAAGCCGCAAACGGTATAAAAAGTGCGGGCTTCGCCCGTACTTTTTATACCCCGACCCAGCCGCCTTGGGCGGCGTCCGGGGGTATCCAAACAGGGTTTCTTCGGAACCCTGTTTGGTATCTAGGGGGCATGGATGCCCCCTAGACTTCCTCCGTTCCCATTTCGCGGATCGCGTCCAAAAGCTGGTCTTGGAATTGTCCGCGCGTCTCGCTGCCGCGCGCGAGCGTGCGCCACACCACGCCGTCCCGCAGGATGACGACGCGGTCGCAGTGCGAAGCCGCGAACGAGTCGTGCGTCACCATGAAGATGGTCGCGCCCAGACTTTCGCGCGCCTGCGCGAAGCTGTCGATCACCGCGCGCGCGGATTTGGAATCGAGGTTGCCGGTCGGTTCGTCGGCCAGAATGACCAGCGGGTGGTTGATGAGCGCGCGGGCAACCGCCGTGCGCTGCTTTTCGCCGCCCGAGATCTCGGCCGGATACTTGTTTTTAATCGGCGCGATGCCGAATACGTCGCACAGGCGGTCGGCGTCGCTTTCCATCGCGCCGCCGGTCTGCCCGGAAATCACGCGCGGCAGCAGGATGTTGTCCCGCACCGAAAGCCCGTCGAGCAGCAGGAAATCCTGGAACACAAAGCCCAGCTTTTGGTTGCGCACCGCCGCGAGCGCGTCCTCGGGCAGCCGGGCGATCTCCTCGCCGCCGAGCGTGATGCCGCCCTCGTCGGCCGGGATATAGCACGAGATGCAGTTTAAAAGCGTCGTCTTGCCAGAGCCAGACGGTCCCATCACGGCGACAAACTCGCCCTCGGCTACGTCGAGCGACACGCCTTTGAGCACTTCGTAGGTCGTTTTGCCGACCCGGTAAGATTTGTGCAGGTTTTGAACTGATAACATTTTGCATACTCCTTTCAGGATATAACGAATTGTATTATAGCGATTGCCGCCAAATGCGCGGGATAGAAGGCATAGAAAAACCATTTGGGAATTTTCAGATCGAAGTGCGTCGGGATGTAAATGAAAAGCACCGCGAACGCCACAGAAAACGTCCAGTCGAGCGTCAGCCCGCCGAGCGTGAGGTTCAGCGGGTCGCCGGCGTGCGCGTGAAAAGCGGGCGGAACTGTCAGCAGCAGGTACAGGCCCGCGCCGAGAAGCGGGCGGTTCCGGCAAAGGTAGAAGATCAGCATTAACTCGATGCCCATGCCCGAGTAGTCGAAATTCCACCAGGAAACGACAAAGAACGCAAGGACGAACAGCCACCATTTTCGTTCCTTCAAGCCGTACATCGCCAGCAGGGAGAGGAAGAGCGTGAAGAAGATGTTCCAATTTGTAAATTCGGCCAAAAAGTCGTGCGGATGGAAGGCGAGCACGTAGACCGGCTGCGACACGACGGCAAACAGCCCCAGCCGGAGCAGGTATTTTTTGACGTTCCGCGTGTACAGCAGGCCGACCGTCATGCAGTAGCAGAAGATCGGGAACGCCAGCCGTCCGACCCAGCGGAACCAGCCGATATCGGGATAAAACGCGCCGCCGATGTGGTCGATCAGCATGGACAGGATGGCGACGAGCTTTAGAAAATTCGTATCGAGATTGGCTTTGATTTTCGGCTGCCCTTCGGGAAATGCGGGCGGCGTCAGCAGCGCCGTGCGGACGCGGGACAGGACGGTTTGTGCGGTCATGACTGGACTCCCCCTTTGTGTTTCTGGTTCCAGCATACCGCGGGATGGCGGGCGGGGCAAACCGGCCTGTCAAAAACGGCGGTTTGGACGTAAAGTTTGGCGGCGGACAAGGCGATGATGTAAAAAAATGCGCCTCTGCCGTCAAGTTTGGTTTGGCGGCGGGGGCGCGCTGTGGTAAAATGGGGACAGACAAACGGGAAAGGAGGCGGGGCTATGCTCCGCATCGGCATTTGCGACGATTCGGCGGAGGCGCGGCAGGCGCTGTGGGCGGCCGTCGCGCGCGAGCTGGAAAAGAACGCGGTGGAATACGCGGCGTTTGAATTCTCGTCCGGCGAGGGGCTGCTCGGCTGGCTGGACAAGCACGCGGGCGAAATCGACCTTGTTTTTCTCGATATCGAGATGGGCGGCATGAACGGGATGGAAACCGCGCGGGCCCTGCGGGAGCGGGACGACAGTCTGCTGCTCGCGTTCGTCACGGGCTATACGGATTATGTGTTCGACGGTTACGCCGTCGGCGCGCTGGGCTATCTGGTCAAGCCGCCGCGGACAGAGCAGGTGGGCGAGCTGCTCGGCCGCGCGCTCGGCGCGCTGTTTCAGGAAGGGGACAAGGTCTTCCTCTGCCGCAACGCGGACGGGCTGTACCGCATTCCGAAAAAATCCATCCGCTACTTCTATTCCGACCGGCGGCAGGTTACCTGTGTGGCCGAAAACCGCTCCTACACCTTCTACGCGCGGCTGGACGACGTGGCCGAAGCGGTCGGCGCGTCGTTCGTGCGCATCCACCAGCGGTATCTGGTGCGCGCGGGCGCGGTAGACCGGGTCGAAGGCGGCGCGGCCGTCTTGGGGGACGAAACGCTGCCCATCAGCCGCAAATACCAGCCCGAGGCGCTTGCCGCGCTGGCACGGGCTATGCTGGAGTGAGCGCCATGCTGCAAAATTTCGGATATTCGCTGGCGAACCTGTCCGCGCTTTTTCAGTCGCTGCTGTTCTGGAGCGGCGTTTTCGCGGGCGCGTTTTTGATGGGAAGCGCCGCGCGCCGCCTGCTGCCCGCGGGCAAGGGCTGGGTGCGGCGGCTCGCGCCCTACGCATTGTTCGCCGTCGTCATCGAGATGCCGTCGTGGATCGGGGACGAAAACCCGCTGTTCCTGTTTCCCGTGTTCGTCGCGGTCTTTCTGCTCTGCGGCGGCGGAACCAAGCTCGCGCGGCTGGCCGCCGCGCTGATGCTGTTCGCGCTGGTCATGCCGCTCAACATGATGCTGGACACGGTGGGCTTCTGGGGCGTCTGGCTGGATAGGGACGGTTTTGTCGGCCTGTGCGTCAAGCTGGCCGCGTGGGCGCTGTTCTGGCTGCTCGTGCGGCGCGCCGTGCCCGAAGGGACGGTTTCGCTGCCGGACCGGCTGTGGGCGCTGATCGGGACGCTGTCGCTCGCGCCGGTGTTCGCCATGCTGTCGTTTTCCATCTGGGGCTATCACCGCAGAATAAACTTTTGGGATGCATATGAAGACGCGGTGCAGCCGATCGCCTATACCATCCTGCCGTTCGTGCTGCTGTCGGCGGTCGCGATCGTGTGCGCGGCCGTCGTTTTGTCCCGGCACGAGACGCGCGAGCGGGAGCATCAGCTCGCCGACATGCGCGAGGTGTACTATCAGGGCGTGCGGCGCGAGCAGCGGCAGGTGCGCGCCCTGCGGCACGATCTGCGCAACCATCTGGCCGCGCTCTCCGGCCTGCTGGCCGAGGGTGAAACCGGCAAGGCGCGGGCGTATTTGGAAGAGCTGTCGCAGTCGCCCGCGCTGCACGGCGGGCGGCGTTTTTGTGAGAACGAGACGGTCAACGCCGTGCTCGCCTCCAAGGCCGTCGACATGGAGCGCGCCGGGCTGACGGCCGATTTCGGCGTCAGCCTGCCCGAGGGCCTGCCGGTGTCCGACCCCGACCTGTGTGCGCTGTTCGGCAATGCGCTGGACAACGCGATCGAGGCCGCGTCGCGGGCGGACGACAAGCGCGTCGCCGTCCGCGCCCGTGCGGACAAGGGGCTGCTGATGCTGCGCGTGCAAAATGCCTACGCGGGCAGGCGGCAGCCGTCCGCCCCCGGCAGGTTTTCCACCACGAAGGCGGATAAGGCCGCGCACGGCTTCGGCCTTGCCGGCATGCGCGAGATTGCGGTGCGCCACGGCGGCACGCTCGAAGCAAACGCGGACGACGGCCGCTTCGAGCTGCTCGTCTGCCTGCCTATAAAATAATTCGATCGCGACCACGCTCGCGATCGAGGAACGCCTTTCCGGCTGGCGAGCCGGAGAAGGCTATTGCAGAAGAGCCCACTGAAAATTTCGATTTTCAGCGGGCTCTTCTGTTTGTAAAAAAGCACGGGCAAAGCACGTGCATTTTTTGAAAATCGAGTCTGCGCTTCGCTCCGCTTTCGATTTTCTATCAAATGCGCGCTGCGGCGCGGGGACTTCGCGCCGCAGCGCGCATAAAACAGAAAATGGCGGCAGCGCCGCCATTTTCATAAAAAGTCGCGACATGTGCGTGACTTTTTATACAAACCGACTTCAAGTGTGCCCGCAGGGCGCGCGCAGAAGCCGGAATATTCGATTGAAATTATGATTTCAATCGACTCTCGCGCAGCTTATAGTGCATCAGCTTGCCCGTCGCCGTGTGCGGCAGCTCGCTGACCAGATGATACGCGCGCGGCCATTTGTACGAGGAGAGCATCGGGCTGTGCGTGCAGTAGTCCTTCAATTCGTCGACGGTCAGGCTGTCGTCCGACGGGACGACATAGGCGGCGACGGCCTCGCCGCGCAGCTTGTCCGGCATGCCGATGACCGCGCTTTCGGCCACCTTGGGGTGCTCGTTCAAAACGGCTTCGATCTGCGTCGGATAGATGTTTTCGCCCGCGGATACGATCATGTCGTCCTTGCGGCCGGACACGGAGACAAACTCGTTTTCGTCCCACGTGCCGACGTCGCCCGTGTACAGAAAGCCCTTGTAGAATTTCTGAGCGGTCAGCTCGGGGTTGTTGAAATAGCAGAACGCGCTTTTCGCGGGCGAGGAAATGATGATCTCGCCCGGGGTCCTGCCGTCGCGGGCAACCAATTCGTCCGGCTCGGCGTGCGAGCCGTCCTCATGCACGGCAACCAGCCGCACCTCGTCGTCCGTGCACGAGCGGCCGGCCGAGCCGGCCATATCGGGCAGGTCGAACGGGCGCAGGAAGGTGTTCCAGAAGGTTTCGGTCGTGCCGTAGCCGTTGAAGATGTTGGGGGTCAGCAGCTTCATATACTGCTCGCACGCAGCCTTTTCAAACGGCGCGCCCATCGTGACGATGCCGCGCAGGGCGGACAGATCGGCGGGCGTGCGCTCCTGCGTGCGGGCGAGCATGGCCAGAATGGTCGGCACGCCGATCAGGAAGGAAATCCGGTACGTTTCCGCGTATTCCAGACAGCGCTTGGGGGAGAAGTCGCGCAGGATGACGCATTCGCCGCCCGCGTACAGCGTCGGGCACGGCCCGCCCGAGTGGATGCCGCCGCGGTGGAACCACGGGGTCATGTTCATCGTGCGGTCGGTCGGACCGAGGGGGAAGTGCATCATCACGTCGTGCGCGGACAGCACCTCGTTTATGTTGTTGATCGGCACGCCCTTGGGGCGGTTGGTCGTACCCGAGGTGTAAAGGCGCGTGGTTTCATCGTAAATATGAGGGGAAAAGTCGATGGGCGGGTCGGTCTCGGGCTGGCCCGAGACATAGTCGCGGTAAGCGGCCTCGCCCGCCGGCGCGGCCTTTTCGCCCTGATAGTCGACCATGACGACGCGGGCGGGCTTGTGCGCGGCCAGCCGGAGCGCGCCTTCGCTGAGTTCGCCGAATTCCGCGTCATAGACAAAGGCCTTGGGACGGCTGTCGTCGATGACGAGCGCGATCTCGCCCGCGCCCTGCCGGTAGTTGACCGGACAGGCGATCGCGCCGATCTTGTGCGCCGCAAGGTAGCAGAACACAAACTCGGGCGAGTTTAAAAGCGCGAACATTACCACATCGTTTTTGCCGACGCCGTCGGCGCGCAGGGCGTGCGCAAGGCGGTTGGCCTCGGCGTTTAATTCCCGGTAGGTCCAGCGGCGGCCGGAGAGCGGGTCGTGCAGCGCGCCGCGCGCGCCGAAACGGGATACGTTGCGCAGAAAGCCGTTCAGGTAAGTGAATTGTGTTTCAAAGGTGTCGCGAAACATGGCGGCGTCGTAGGTGAATTGGTTTTGCAAAGTGGTTTCGCCTCATTTCTGGTATCGTGAAAGGATAATGCTGGAATTTTGTCCGCCGAAGCCGAGCGAATTCGACATGGCGGCGGAAATATCGGCGCGCCGCGCCCGGTTGGGCACATAATCGAGGTCGCAGTCCGGGTCGGGCGTATCGAGGTGGAGCGTGGGCGGCAGCACGCCCTCGCGGAGAGCCATGACGCAGGCGATCGCCTCGGTCAGCCCGCCCGCGCCCATCAGGTGTCCGGTTGCGGACTTGGTGGAGGAAATCGGCGGCGCGCCGTCCCTTCCGTCGAACACGGCCTTGACCGCAAGGGTTTCCGCCTTGTCGCCCAGCGGGGTTGAGGTGCCGTGCGCGTTGATATAGCCGATCTCGTCCGGCCGCAGCCCCGCGCGGGCAAGGGCTTTTTTCATGCAGGCGGCCGCGCCCGCGCCGTCCGGGCAGGGGGCGGTGACGTGGTGCGCGTCCGAGGTGTTGGCGTAGCCCGCGAGCACGGCGTAGATCTCCGCGCCGCGCGCGAGCGCGTGCGCCTCGGTTTCGATCAGCACCGCGCCGCCGCCCTCGCCGATGACGAAGCCGTCGCGGTTTAAGTCGAACGGGCGGCAGGCGTGCGCGGGATCGTCGTTGCAGCGGGACAGCGCTTTGGCCTGCGACAGACCGGAAACGACGATCGGGCACAGGATGGATTCGCCGCCGACGGCGAGCACGGCGTCCGCCTCGCCGGTTCTGAGCAGCATGGCCGCGGTCATCATCGCGTCGCCCCCTGCCGAGCAGGCGGTGTTGAGCGTCAGGCTCGGCCCGTGGATGCCGTGCGCGATGGCGATCTGCGCGGCCGCGATATTGCCGATCGCCATGGGAACGAAGCGCGGGCCGACGCGGCTGCCCGCGTCGAACGCGGCCTGCGTCTGCGCGACCGTGGTCACGCCGTCCATCGCCGTGCCCATCACGATGCCGATACGGTCGGATTCGGCGGCGACCGCTAGTCCGCCGTCCCGCAGCGCTTCGTCCGCCGCGGCGAAAGCGAACTGCATAAACGGGTCCATTGTGCGCGCAAGGCTTTTTGGCATATGGTCGGCCGGGTCAAAATCCTTGAGCTCGGCGGCAATTTGTACAGGCAGGCCGGACGCATCGAACCGTGTGATCGGGCCGACGCCGCAGCGTCCCTCGACCAGCGACCGCCAGTAGGCTTTTACGCCGACGCCCACCGGCGTAACCGCCCCCATGCCTGTTATAACCAGCTTGATCTCTTCCATGTTTGGCCCCCCAATTATCTCAGAAATCTCTGTCTAGTATACCAGAAACGACCAAAAAATAAAAGGACATTGCCTTGGTAAAATGTTCAAAAACAAAGCCTCCCCTGATGGGGAGGCTTGTAAAAAAACGCGAGAGGCTTAGGGATTTTTCTGCGGCGGCTGCATTTCCGGCGGGGAAAAGGATTCTCCGTCCAGCTTGGGCAGCGTGGGGGCCCATGTCTTTTTCGGCGGGCGGATATCAATTGCCGGATTAAAGGCATAGTAGTTTTTCGCGTCCAAATTATCCTGCACGATGCGCAGGGCGTCGCCAAAGCGCTGAAAATGCACAACCTCGCGTTCGCGCAGGAACTTGAGCGGTTCGCGCACGTCCGGGTCGTCGATCAGGCGCAGCAGGTTATCGTAGGTGGTACGCGCTTTTTGCTCTGCTGCGACCGGATAGGAACAACTTATAGGCAGTGCGCCGGCAAGTGCGGCTGCCTATATTATAGAGGTTAACACCGCTTTAGGTAAAGAAAAAACGCGCGTTGACGTTTTCGAGATGGCGGCGGACGGCTTGCTCCGCGCGCGGATAGTCCCGTTTTTCCAGCGCGTCCAAAATGGTGCGGTGCTCTTCGCTTGCCGCCGCGCTGTTCCGAATCAGTGTGCCGGACAGCATGTGGTAGCGCTTGACGATCAGGTTGCCGCGCTCGACTAGATCGGCCAAATAGCTGTTGCCGGAGAGCTGAGCGAGCATGGTGTGAAACAGATAGTCCTGATCGAGGAAGGCCGCGCCGTCGCCCGCCCGTGCGGCCGCGGTCTGCCGGTCATTGCAGGCGCGCAGGCGCTCAAGCTGGTTTTTTGCCAGACCGCCCTTTTCGCCGATCAGCGTGACGGCCAGCGGCTCAAGCTGGGCGCGCACGCGGTTGATGTTGCGCGCGTCCTGCTCGCTTACGTCCGCGACGATCAGGTTTTTGCCGCGCTGGGTGACGATCTCCTCGAAAAAGAGCCGCTGCAGCGCCGCGCGGATGGGCGTACGGCTGATGCCGAGCTGCTCGGCCAGCGTTTCCTCGGCCAGCACCGTACCCGGGGCCAGCTCGTTCGAGATGACGGCGGCCTTGATCGCCGCGTATGCCCGGTCGGCGAGCGAGGGTTCCTTTTTGATGTTTTTCAGCGACAAAGCCGCTCACCTCCGATATGTGATGGATACAGTATACAATATTCCGTCCCGCGCGTCAAATTTATGCCAAACCGGACGCCGCCAGCGCCAGCAGCGGCACTGTGACGACCGACAACACGCTGGAGGCAAAGATAATGCGCGCGCCGTAGGCCGAATCAAGCCCGAGCGACGAGGTCATCAGCACGCTCGAGGCCGCGGACGGGCAGCCCGCGCACAGCGCGGCCGTCAGCACAAAGGCGCCGCCCGAGGCGCTCCAGCGCGCCGCGCCGGTGAGGGCGAGCAGCAGCAGGAACGCGCCCGGCATGACGCACATGCGCAGCGCGGCGGGATAGAGCACGCGCCGGTCGAGCAGCTCCTTCGGGCGGCAGCGCGCGAGGAACACGCCCGTCACCATCATGGCGAGCGGGGTGTTGAGCGAGGCGAGCGAGGCGATCAGGCCGGACGCGATATCCGGCAGCGGCAGGCGCGTGAAATACAGCAGCGCGCCCGCCGCCGCGCCCAGCACGCCCGGGTTGCCGAGCGCCTTTTTCACATCCAGCCCCTTGCGGCCGAGCAGCAGCGCGCGCCCGTGCGTCCACAGGAAGACGTTGAACACGGCGACGAACGCGCTGCCGTAAAACACGCCCTCGTCCCCCAAAACGGCGCGCACGAGCGGGAAGGCCATAAAGCCGCAGTTGGAGTAGACCGCGCCCAGCCGGGCGACCGCGCGCGTCTCCGCCGCCCCGCCGCGGAGGAGCGCCTGCGCGAGCAGCGCCGCCAGCGCGTGGAACAGCACGCCCAGCGCGGCGGACAGCAGCAGGCCGCGCGCCATGCGCGCGTCATAGGGCTGATAGAAGGCGTCCAGCAGCAGCGCGGGCGTGACAAAGCCCAGCAGGAACTTGCTCAGCGCGCGCGCCACCGCGTCCGTAAACCAGCCAAGCCGTGCGCAGGCCGCGCCCACCGCGATGAGCAGCAGCATCAGCACCACCTGATGCAGGGTCAGCAGCGCGGCGTCCATCAGCCGCCAAAGTAGGCCGCGCGCACTATGGGCGCGATGGTGTCGGCGGTCATCGGGACAGGGTTGACCGCCGTCGAGCCGAGCAGCGAGCCTTCGATCAGCGCGGTTTCATCGCGCCGGAAATCCTCCTCTGCAATGCCCGTCTCCTTTAAGCAGGACGGAATGCCGACCGCGGCGGACAGCGCACGCACGCGCTCGACCGCGTCGCCGCCCAGCGCCGCCGAAAGCCGGTCAAGCTGCGCGGCGACCCACGGGTCGCGGCGGTTATAATCGAGCACGAACGGCAGGATGACCGCGTTGGCCAGCCCGTGCGCGGTGTTGTACCGCGCGGAAAAGGCGTGCGAGATGCCGTGTACCATGCCCAGCCCCGCGTTGGAAAACGCCATGCCCGCCATGCAGGAATACTCGTGCATCCTTTGGCGGCTCTCGAGGTCGCCCGTCCGCACCGAGCGGGGCAGCCAGTCAAAAATGCCCTCGACCGCGCCCTTGGCGAGCAGATCGGTGAACGTGTCCTTCGAGCGGTTGGTGAAGCACTCGATCGCGTGGGTCAGCGCGTCCATGCCGGTTTCGGCGGCGATGTGCGCGGGCAGGGACAGACAGATCTCCCCGTCCAAAATCGCAATGTCCGGCCGCAGCGCCTCGGTCTTGATGGCAAGCTTCTGATGCAGTGCGGGGAAGGTGACGACGGTCACGTGCGTGACCTCGCTCGCCGTGCCCGAGGTCGAGGGCACGGCGGCGAAGGCCGTGTGCGTGCGCTTTTGCGGCAGAGGCGTTTGGAACACGTTGTCAAAGTTCAGCGAAGGCCACTCATAAAAGAGCAGCATGGCCTTGGCCGCGTCGATCGCCGAGCCGCCGCCGACCGCGACGACCAGATCGGGCCGGAAGGCCCGCATGGCGTCCAGCCCCTTTTCCACCTCGGCCCGCGTCGGGTTCGCGCCCACGCCGCCGTAGACCTCGACCGCGCCCTTTGGCGCGAGCAGCGCTTTGACGCGGTCGATCGTGCCGTTGCGGAACATGGAATGCCCGCCCGTCACGACCATCGCGCGGGTAAAGGATAGTTCGCCGAGCGCGTTCAGCGCGCCCGGGCCTGTGACGAGCCGTTCGCCCGTCAGTCGCAGATTTTTCATTTCAGTTTCCTCCGATGCAAAGGCATTTCGTATACTGTATACAATGTAGCGCGGTTTTTAAACGCTGTCAATATTTAAATAATTCGGAAAAACAATGAATTAACATGATTTTATTCAACAAAAAATCGCGGTTTGAAAGGTATGGGATACGAAAACTGGAAAGGTTCCACAAGCGGGCGCCGGCGTCGCTTATACATTCTGTGAAACCGGCTGAAATTTGAAAATGCGGTTGACATTGGGTTTCCCGCGGCCTATAATAAGGCCATCAACCAGAGACAAGGACGTCCGGTAAGGACAGCCTTGTCTCTTTTTCTTTTATCCCATACATATTGGAGGGAAGCAAAATGCAATCCAACACATTGGCCATCGGCGGCCGCACCCAAGAACCGCTGACCCGCTACGGCGTGTCCGGCCGGACGTTCCAGCCCGAGATCGACCCGCTGATCGCGGTGATCGAACTGCGCAAGAGCTTTAAGTCGCTCGAGGTGCTGAAGGGCGTCGAGCTGTACGTGAAAAAGGGCGACGTGGTCGTGCTGATCGGCCCGTCGGGCTCGGGCAAATCGACGCTTTTGCGCTGCATCAACCGGCTTGAGACCATCCAGAGCGGCGACGTGCAGTTTGCCGGACAGAGCTTGGCGCGCGGCCCGGTCGACATCAATAAGATGCGCCGGCGCATCGGCATGGTGTTCCAGCACTTCAATCTCTTTCCGCATCTGACCGTGCTGGACAATATCACGCTCGGCCCGCGCAAGCTGCGCAAGCTGTCCGCCGCGGACGCGAACGCGCTGGCCGAACGGCTGCTCGAGCGCGTCGGCCTGCTCGATAAGCGCGACGCTTACCCGAGCCAGCTGTCCGGCGGGCAGAAGCAGCGCATCGCCATCGCCCGCGCGCTGGCGATGGAGCCCGAGGTCATGCTGTTCGACGAGCCGACCTCGGCGCTCGACCCCGAGATGGTGGGCGAGGTGCTCGAGGTGATGAAGGATCTGGCGAAGGACGGCATGACGATGATCATCGTCACGCATGAGATGGGCTTCGCCCGCGAGGTCGCCGACCGCGTCGTGTTCATGGCGGACGGGGTCATTCAGGAGTCCGGCGCGCCGGATAAGCTGTTTGAGCACCCGAAAAGCGAGCGGCTCGTCAGCTTTCTCGGCAAGGTGCTTTGACCCTTTGATTGTATACAGTATACGATTAAGGGAGTGACAGGAGGGGATGACATGGAAGTAAATGCTTGGCTGGCCGACGTCGGCGGGTTTTTATCCCGCTATTCGGCGCTGTTTTTAGGCGGCGCGAAGAATACGCTGCTGCTGTCGCTGCTCGCGGGCATATTGAGCATTCTGGTGGGCGGCGGGCTGTGCTTTCTGCGCATGAGCCGCGTGCCGCCGCTGCGGTGGCTGGCGAACATCTGGGTGGAATTCGTGCGCGGCACGCCCGTGCTCGTGCTGATCATGATGGTGTACTACGGCCTGCCGCTGGCCGGCGTGCATCCGCCCGTGCCCGCGTTTCTGGGCAGCTGGGGCGAGCGGGCGATGTACGGCATTATCGCGCTGACCGTCAACTCGGGCGGCTATATCTGCGAGATCATCCGCTCGGGCATCCAGTCGGTCGACCCGGGGCAGATGGAGGCCGCGCGCTCGATCGGCTTCGGCAAGGCGCGCTCGATGCTGATGATCGTGCTGCCGCAGGCGGTCAAGAACATCCTGCCCAACTTCGGCAACGAGTTTGCAAACCTCATCAAGGCGTCCTCGCAGGTCATGGTGATCGGCGTGGCCGAGTTGATGTTCACCTACAATACCATCAGCGGCACCAGCGGGCGTGCGTTCCTGCCGCTGATCGTCATCGCGCTGCTGTACTTCGCCATGACGTTTATCGTCGGCCTTGGCGTGCGCGCGCTCGAGCGGCACTTTAAGAAAAGCGACCGCTGACCCAATTTCGTTATCATTAAACCAATGATAGAAACGCTTGTTTCACAGAAGGAGGAGCAAATCATGAAAGACCCTGTCAAACGCACTCTGTCCGCCTTGCTCGCGGCGGCCGGTATGGCCGCTGTACTGTCCGGCTGCGGCGCGCCCGCGGCGCAGACCGACACCGCGGATGCCGGCACGCAGGCCGCCGCGCCCGCCGCGGAATACGGCCCCGTGCTCACGCGCATCCAGCAGACCGGCAAGCTGGTGGTCGGCACCGCGTCCGGCTACATGCCGTATGAGTTTATCGACATCGGCAGCAGCGACCAGAAGGTCATCGGCGTGGACATGGCGCTTGGCGACAAGATTGCCGAAAAGCTGAGCGAAACGCTCGGCACCGAGGTCACCACGCAGATCGAGGACACGACCTTTACCTCGACGCTCGCGGCCATCGCGGCCGACCAAATCGACATCATGCTCGCGGGCATGTCACCCACCGACGAGCGCCGGGAGACCATGGACTTTTCCGACGTGTACTTAAAGGCCGAGCAGCGCCTGATGGTGCGCAAGGAGGACGCCGACCAGTATAAGACGCTGGCGGACTTCGCGGGCAAGTCGATCGCCGTGCAGAAGACGACCACGCAGGAGAAGATCGCGCAGGACCTGCTGACCGACTCGACCGTTACCTCGCTGGAGAAAATTCCGGTGTGCGTGCTGGAGCTGACCACGGGCAAGGCAGACGCCGTCGTGATCGAGTCAACCGTCGCGCAGCCCTACCTGATCGCCAACCCTGATCTGGTGCTCTGCGACGCGGCCTTTCCGGACGACCGCCTGTATAAGGATACGGCCATCGCGGTGCCCAAGGGCAACGAGGACTTCTTGGCGGTCATCAACGAAACGATCAAGGAATGTCAAGACGCGGGCCTGATCGACCAGTGGATCACCGAGTACAGCGAGATCTGCGCGGAGAACAATAAGAACGCTTAATTTCGGAAAGCGAAAGGGCTTCCCAGAAGGGAAGCCCTTCCGCACAACGGCTATTGTATACAGAATACAGAAGGTGGACGCATATGACAATGTTTGAAGAGATCCGCGCGCTGACCGAGCGGCTGGTCGCGGTGCCGAGCGTCAACGGCACGGCGGGCGAGCGCGCCGTGGCCGACGAGATCGAGGCTTACCTGCGGGCGATCCCTTATTTTAAGGCGCATCCCGAGCGGGTGATGACGCAGCCGCTGAAGGACGATCCCCTCGGCCGTCGCAGCGTGCTGGCGCTCTTAAAGGGCGGGGACGAAAAGCAGACCGACACCATCCTGCTGCACGGCCACATCGACACGGTGGACGTGGACGACTACGGCAAGCTGCGGCAGTACGCCTTCGACTGCGCCGCGCTCGCCGAGCGGCTTGCGGACGCCGATCTGCCGGAGGACGCGCGGCGCGACCTTGCCTCGGGCGACTACCTGTTCGGCCGCGGCGCGTGCGATATGAAGGGCGGCGACGCGGTGTTTCTGGTGCTGGCAAAGCACCTGTCCGCGCATCCGGAGCGGCTGCGGGGCAATCTGCTGCTGTCCTTCAATCCCGTGGAGGAGACGCTCCATCAGGGCATCATCGAGACGCTGCCGCTGCTCGAGCGGCTTCGGGTGGAGGAGGGGCTGACCTACCGCCTCGCCATCAACAACGATTTCATCTGCCCGATGTACGCGGGCGACACGACGCGCTATGTCTACACCGGCGCGGTCGGCAAGCTGCTGCCCATGTTCTACATCGTCGGGCGGGAGACGCACGTCGCCCAGTGCTTCGAGGGCTTTTCGCCCGATCTTGTCGCCGCCGAGCTGACGCATATCATCGACCGCAACCCCGATTTCTGCGACGGCTACAACGGCGAGTACACGCTGCCGCCGACCGTGCTGAAAATGCAGGATCTCAAGCCCTGTTATAATGTGCAAACCCCGCGCACCGCCTGCGTCTACTTTAATTATTTCGTCCACAACCGGCAGCTGACCGATATTTTGGCCATGCTCAAAAACGCGGCGGCGCGCGCGCTCGACAACGTCCTGCACGACGCGGACGCGCGCTACCGGCGCTACTGCGAGGTGGCGGGCCTGAAATATGCCTCGCTGCTCGAGCCGGTGCGCGTGCTCTCCTACCGCGAGCTGTACGAGCGCGCGCGCCGCGTGTACGGCGGCGGTCTGGATGAGCACATCGACCGGCTGACCGACGAGTCCATGCGGGCGGGCGACGACATGCGCATGACCTCGCTGCACATCGTGCAGAGCCTGTGCGACCTGTGCGGTGTGAAAACGCCGACCGTGGTCGTGTTTTT
This sequence comes from Eubacteriales bacterium, assembly GCA_030524205.1. Lineage (GTDB taxonomy): Bacteria > Bacillota > Clostridia > Oscillospirales > Butyricicoccaceae > Agathobaculum. Next base: position 31,192 of record JAUNGZ010000001.1, on the reverse strand, counting down.
CGCAACGCCGTTCTGCCCGCACAACACGCTGAAAAAGGAAGCGCCGGACGAGGCGCGGGTGTACGGCGAGATCGCGCGCATCGCGGCGGAGTTTGCCGCGGAAAGCGGCGAGACGGTGAAGCTGCAGCAGTTTTTCCCGTCGCTGACCGACTCAAGCTACCTCAAGATCGATGACGACGCGGATTCGGTCGCGGCGCTCCAGCAGAACTTCCCGGGCTATCAAAAGCTGTACCCCGTGCCGCTCGAGACGGCCAAGGCGCTCAACATCCCCGCCGTCAACTACGGCGTGTGGGGCAAGGACTGCCACAAGTGGACCGAGCGCATCTATATGCCCTATTCGTTCGGCAAGCTGCCGGAATTTATTCTCAAAACCATCGAATTTTATCTGGGAGGGAACGAAACATGCCAACCCTAAAGGAACGCGCCGCCGCGGTCATGCCGCCGATGGCGCTGCACAATCTGCCCTTCGGCATCGACCACGCGCAGGGCAGCTATCTGTACACGGACGACGGCCGCAAGCTGCTCGATTTCGGCAGCGGCATCGCGGTGTGCAACCTCGGCCATAACTATCCCACCGTGATCGAAGCCGCCAAGGCGCAGCTCGACAAAATGGCGCACTGCTGCCACAACCTGTTCCACTACGAGGTTGAGACCGCGCTGGCCGAGCGCCTTGCCGGCCTGATGGGCGGCGGCTACAAGGTGTATTTTTCCAACTCGGGCGCGGAAGCGGTCGAGGGCGCGGTCAAGCTGGCCAAGTACGCGACCGAGCGGCCGGCCGTCATCGCCTTCAAGGGCTCGTTCCACGGACGCACGCTGCTGTGTACCTCGCTGACCGCGTCCAATTCAGCCTACCGCAAGCATTACGAGGGGCTGGTTCCGTCCATCTATTTTGCCGAATACCCCAAGCTGTTCGGCACGCCCTATCAAATGGAGGACGGCAAGTGCCCCAAGGAGTATTTCACCCAGTTTGACGAGCTGTTCAAGCGGCTGGTCGACCCGTACTCGGTCGCGGCGATCGTGATGGAGCCGGTGCAGGGCGAGGGCGGCTATGTCGCGCCGCCCAGCGAGTGGGTGCGCTACGTGCGCGAAATCTGCGACAAATACGGCATTATGCTGGTGTTTGACGAGGTGCAGACCGGCTTTGGCCGCACGGGTCATATGTTCGCGTGGCAGGCGTACGGCGTAAAGCCGGATATCATGGCCTGCGCCAAGGGCATCGCCAACGGACTGCCGCTGTCCGCCGTCGTCGGCCGCGCCGAGGTGATGGACAAGTGGACGGCGGGCGCGCACGGCGGCACGTTCGGCGCGAATCCGGTGTCGTGCGCGGCGGCGCTGGCGACCATCGACGCGCTGGAAAACGGTGCGGTGCAGAACGGCGCGCGCATGGGCGAATATTTCATCGGCGGGCTGAAAAAGCTGCAAAGCAAGTATCCCGCCATCGGCGACGTGCGCGGCCTCGGCCTGATGCTCGGCATGGAGCTGGTCTATCCCGACGGCTCGCCCAACCGCGAGCTGACCGCGCGCATCACCGCGCTCGCGCTCGAGCGCGATCTGTTCCTGCTCTCCTGCGGGTGCGACAAGAACGTGGTGCGCTTCATCGCGCCGCTGACCGTATCAAAGGACGAAATCGACCGCGCGCTCGCCGTGCTGGACGAGGCGTTCAGCGAGGCCGCGGCGGACTGAAAGGGGAGTCCCTCCATGAAAATCGTCATTTCCGACTATCCCGACGTGCTTGGGCGCGCGCTGGAAAAGGAGTTTGCCTACCTGCGCGAGGCCGTGCCGGACGCGGAGATCGCCGTGCACCCCTACACGGACGCTGAAGCGTTTTTTGCGGCCATGCGGGGCGCGGACGGCCTGCTGACTGCGTTTATCCCGCTGGATAAGGCCGCGCTCGACCGTCTGCCCGACCTGAAGGCGGTTTCGATCAACGCGACCGGCTACAACTTCGTCGATCTGGACGAGACGCGGCGGCGCGGCATTCCGGTGTGCGCCATCGGCGAATACTGCACGCAGGAGGTCGCCGACCACACGATGGCGCTGCTGCTGGCGCTCGACCGCCATTTGAAGCGCTATACTGCCGAAATCGACGGGAAACACGTCTGGCGGTATTACGACGCGCCGCGCCCGATGGGGCTGACCGGACGCACGCTCGGCCTGTTCGGGCTTGGCAAAATCGGCCGGGCGGTGGCGCGGCGCGCGCGGGGCTTCGGCATGAACGTGCTCGCCGTCGACCCGAACGCCGATCCGGTCGAAGCCGCCTCGCGCGGCGTGCACCTGACCGACGCGGACACGCTGCTGCGCACGGCGGACATTGTGAGCAATCACATGAACCTGACCGCGGCAAACGAACGCTTCTTCGACTACGCCTGCTTCCGCAAAATGGAAAAGCGGCCGATTTTTCTGAACGTGTCGCGCGGCGGGTGCGTTGACGAGGCCGATCTGGCGCGCGCGCTGGACGAGGGATTGGTGCGCGCGGCGGGGCTGGACGTGCTGGAGGCGGAAAAGCCCGATCTGGCGCACTGCGCGCTCGTGGGGCGCGAAAACGTCGTCATCACCCCGCACGCCGCGTTTTACAGCGAGCGGTCGATCGACGCCCTGCAGCGCATGAGCTGCAAAAACCTGACCGACTGCCTCAACGGGCGCCATTGTGATGCGTTTCGCATTGTCAACGGGGTGGGCTGACTGTCGGTGCGGCTGCGAATTTTCCCTTATCCTGCTAAAATTTATGATGCAATGGAACGGCGCACCAGCCGAGGCTGGCGCGCCGTTTTTTTGCATTGACAGGCGTCGTCGGATTGAATCCGGCAAAACGGACAATGAAGTATCAGCCACAAAGAATGCAATAGAAGCATTGATAAAGCTGAAAACAGGGAAGGGAGATTGCGCAAAGGATCGAGCTGGATTATGGGGAACCGCAGCTTTTGCCGCATGAGGACCAATCACGAACGGCCAAACCGCTGTTCGGACATATGAAGCCGAGCGAAAAAGCAGTGCGCATGACGCCGCACGGATTGAAAAATACGAGAATAAGTTAGGAAAAATCGCAGCTTGCCAAATACCGGCAAGGAGCGCAGCGAATACTGAACTCGAAAAGGGAAAGACGGGCAGCCGTCTGAACCCCCTGATCGTTTGCAGTGCGGGAACGGGCGCGCCGAGGCTGCCGCGGGATAAGTATGAGCAGGAATCTGTGGATTATTTGATCATGCAGCCCTCGTCGGTTGCGGGCGCGGACGGGACGAGCGTCGGCGTTATCCTCAAGGGCTGGACCGGCGGCAAGGGCATGATCGCGGCGATTATCAGCGGCCTGATTGCCGGCTGGATCTATTCGATCTTCCTAAGAAAAAACATCACCATTAAAATGCCGGCCGGCGTGCCGGAGGGTGTGGTGAACGCCTTCTCCGCGCTGATTCCCGGCGCGGTCATCAATTCCGGCATGGCGCTTACCGTTGCCAACGGCGGTTACATCGTCACCAAGCAGTTCCTCGACCAGTTTATGACCGTCACCGGCTCGGGCGTCACGATCGGCCTTGTGCTCTTTGTGGCCTTCTGGGCAAAAAGCAAGCAGCTCAAGCAGATCGGCAAGCTCGGTCCGGTACCGTCCTTCTTCAATGTAAACGAACCGGTGCTGTTCGGCACGCCGATCGTTTTGAATCCGCTGCTGGCCGTCCCCTTCCTGCTGATGCCGATGATCTCGGGCGTCATTCAGTATTTCGCAATCTACACCGGCCTCTGCCCGCTGTACGGCGGCGTGATCGTGCCGTGGACCTGTCCGCCGGTCATTTCGGGCTTCTTTGTGGGCGGCTGGCGCACCGCGCTGCTGCAAACGCTGATTTTGGTGCTGTCCTTCTTCGTCTACCTGCCGTTTATCCGCATGGTGGATAGAAATTATGACAAGCAGGAAAAAGAAGCGGCGGCAGCGGAGCAGGTTTCGGAGCCCGCGTGAGCAAACCGCGGCAAGCGTCAAAAGAACAGGAGAAAAACAGATGGAAGAAATGGAACGGATCTGCTTTCAACTGATCACCGCGTTCGGCGGCGCGAAATCCAGCTATATCGAAGCCATCCAAAAGGCCAAGCAGGGCCTTTTCGAGGAAGCGGAAACGCTGATCGCGCAGGGCGATGAGATGATGACGCAGGCGCATGCGCCGCATGCCGATTTGGTGCACAAGGAAGCATCCGGCGAGGCGCTGCGCGTTGGGCTGATTCTGGCGCATGCGGAGGATCAGATGATGAGCACGGAGGTGTTCAAGATATTAGCGGAGGAGTTCATCGATCTTTACAAAGCGCTGGAAGCGAAGGGCTGAAAGCCCGGCGCTGGGCCGTCAAATCCCCGGCCCGTTTTGCCGCGGCATGCGGTACAAGCGTCCGCGCATATGCTGTCCCCGAAGGGACGGTGATTCTATGGCAAAGACGCAAACGCCGGTACGCTGCAAGAGTGTTTTCAAGGGCGGCGGAAGCACTACGACGAAGCGCCGGTTTACGGAAAAGTGGGTCGAGCTGGTCAACCTGCTGGAAAAAAGCAAGCGGGATATGCCGGTTCGTCGCTGATGGCGCAGCGCATGAAGGCCGCCGTTTACTGCCGCCTGTCCGAGGAGGACCGGAACAAACAGTTGGAATCAGAGGATTCGGGCAGCATACAAAATCAAAAATCCATGCTGCTGCGCTATGCGATGGAGCAGGGCTGGGAAGTGTACGGGATTTATAGCGACGACGATTATGCGGGGGCGGACAGAAAGCGCCCGGCGTTCAACCGCCTGCTCGCGGACGCGGAGCAGCGCAGGTTCCAGATTGTCCTGTGCAAGACGCAGTCGCGCTTTACCCGCGAGCTGGAGCTGGTGGAAAAATACATACACGGGCTGTTCCCGGTCTGGGGCGTCCGTTTTGTCAGTATTGTGGACAACGCGGACACGGCCAATAAGGGCAATAAAAAGTCCCGGCAGATCAACGGGTTGGTAAACGAATGGTATTTGGAGGACATGTCGGAAAACATCCGCAGCGTGCTGACCAACCGCCGGAAAAACGGCCTGCATATCGGCTCGTTCGCCCTGTACGGGTATGAAAAGGACCCGGAGCAAAAAGGGCGCCTGCGCATTGACGAGGAGGCCGCCGCCGTCGTTCGCGAGGTGTTTGCCCTGTTTGCCGCGGGCTACGGGAAAACGGCGATCGCACGCATGCTAAACGACCGCGGCGTGCCGAATCCGACAGAATACAAACGGCTGCACGGACTGCGCTACCGGCAGCCGAAAAATAAAAACAGCACGCTTTGGAAATACGCTGCGATTGCCGATATGCTGGCCAATCAAATGTATATCGGCAATATGGTGCAGGGCAGATACGGCAGCGTATCCTATAAAACCAAGCAGAACAAGCCGCGCCCGCAGAGCGGCTGGTATGTGGTGGAGGGGACACATGCGCCGATCGTCGACCGGGAACTTTGGGACCGGGTGCAGGCTCGGATTGCACAGCGGGCTAAGCCCTTTGCCGTCGGAACGGTCGGTTTGTTCGCGCGGAAAGCCCGCTGCGCCGCCTGCGGCTATGTGCTGCGCTCCTCCAAGACACGGGACCGGCGCTATCTGCAATGCCCGAACCGACATGTGGCAAAGGATTCCTGTGCCGGCGCGTTTATTGCGGTTGACGCGCTGGAACGGGCGGTGCGGGAGGAGCTGGACCGTTTGACGGAGCAATATCTCGATAAAGGCCAAGCGGAGCAAAGCATTGTGCTTTGCGACGGCCTGCGGGAGCAGGAAAACCGGATACGGAACGAGCTTGCGGGCTGTGAGGAACGGATCGCGGAATATACGAAAGGGCTGCGCGCGCTCTATCTGGACAAGGCGAAGGGCGTGCTTGCCGAAGAAGACTTCGCGGAGCTGTCCGCAGATTTTGCAGCGGAAAAAGAGCGCTTGGAGCAGACAGCCGCCGCCGGGCGGAAACGGCTGGACGAAATCCAAAAGAGAATCGAGGCGGGCGGCAGCAGGAGCGCGCGGATCGAGCGGTATTTGCATGCAGACCGTTTAAACCGGGAAACGGTTGATGTGCTGATCGATCACATATCCGTTGGCAGACGCATTCCCGGAACAAGGGAAGTGCCCGTTGAAATCCACTGGAATTTTTAAAGTTGTTCTTATGCCGGCGCAGCATCTGCCGCCATATCCTCGAACAAATCGGTGATCGGGTCGCCCTTGGACTGGAAGGTCATCGCGCTCCACGGCGTGCCCGAGGCAAACTGCGGATAGATGCCGGTCGTATGGTCGACGAAGTAGGTGTCGAAGCCCGACTCCTTGATCTGCTCGGGCGTCAGGTTGCGGGTAAGCTGGTAGACGATTGCGGAAACCATTTCGAGATGAGCGAGCTCTTCAGTTCCAATATCTGTCAAAATTCCCTTGCCCTCTTTATACGGCATGGCGTAGCGTTGGTTGAGATAGCGCATCGACGCGCCCAGCTCGCCGTCCGGGCCGCCGAGCTGCGTGATGACTATTTTTGCTGCTTGCGGGTCCGGATTCTTGATTTTCACCGGAAATTGCAATCTTTTATCGTATGACCACATTAGTTGTCAGCTCCTTCCCAAGGCCACGGGTTGTCGATCCAGCGCCAAGAACCCGTGCGGGTGTCGACCTCGCGGGCGGTCAGCGGACCGAAAGCGTCCTCATACTCTGCGGCGGCCTTGTCGAAGGCGGTGCGCATTTTGCTATAGTAGGCGAGCGCGGCGGTGTTTTTCGGGTGGCCGTCGAGGTATTCGATTACGTCGACCAGCGCGAAATCATACATGCGCACGCGGTTTAACAGCTTTTCGCGTTCTGTCATCTCGGGACGGCCTCCTCTCCGAGGAAGGGTTTGTCAAGCGAGGGGAAAATCGTGCCCCGGCTGAAAGCGAGCGCAGGCTCGTAGGTTTCCTCGAAGCGCTGCGCAGGTACGAACGCCATGGCGAGCGAGAGCAGACGGGGATCGATGCTGTCCGCCGGCAGCATTTGATCCGTCTGGTTGGTAGGCATATTCATGTGCGGTTGCTCCTTATTCTAAAACAGTTTGAGGTCTGGCCTCATCCCCAGTGTATGCCCTGCGCAAAAAGACGGTGAAAAAACGGGCAAACTGTGGTATAATAATATAGAAAAAGAGCAAAAGGAGGCGTAAGGCAATGGAGCTTTCTGAAATCAAAAAGCAGAGCGAGCAGGCTGCCGCGCTGGTATGCGACGCGGCGAAGCTGCGCGCGGGCGACCTGTTTGTCGTCGGCTGCTCGTCGAGCGAGGTTTTGGGCGAGAAAATCGGCACCCATTCGAGCGTCGAGGCGGCCGAGGCCGTGTTTGAAGGGATTTACGGCGTGCTGCGCGGGCGGGACGTTTATCTGGCGGCGCAGTGCTGCGAGCATTTAAACCGCGCGCTGATCGTCGAGCGCGCGGCGTACGAGCGGTTCCGGCTGACCGAGGTCAACGTCGTGCCGCAGCCCAAGGCGGGCGGCTCGTTCGCCACAACGGCCTACCGGCGCTTCGCCGATCCGGTCGCGGTCGAAGGTCTGAACCAGTCGGCGCGCGCGGGCATGGACATTGGCGGAACGCTGATCGGCATGCACATCGAGCCGGTCGTCGTGCCGCTGCGGATCGAAACAAAGCGCATCGGCGAGGCCTTTCTGCTCTGTGCGCGCCGGCGGCCCAAATTTGTGGGCGGCAGCCGCGCGGTCTATAACGAAAAACTGTTGTGAGGGATTTATGGGACTGAAAGCGGTATTATTTGATTTGGACGACACGCTCTACGCGAGCTTTCAGGCGGGCGACGCTTTTGCCTACGAGCGCCTGTCCGCGTGGGCGGAAAACGAGCTTGGCGTTTCGGGCGCGGCGTTTGCCCGCGCGTTTAAGGAGAACCGGCAGCGCCTTGGCCGGCAGCAGCCGGGCATGCCGCCCGTGCACGACCGCGTGCTGTTCGCGCAGGGCGCGCTGGAACGGATGGGGGTAAACGCGGTCAAATACGCGCGCGCCGCGCACCGCGTTTATTGGGAAGCGGTGTTTGCGAAAATGCAGGTGCGCCCGGGCGTATACGAGCTGCTGGACGAGCTGAAGCGGGCGGGCGTTAAAACCGCGGTGTGCACCGATATGCTGGCCGATATCCAGATGGAAAAGCTGGAATATTTGGGCCTGTCCGACCGCGTGGACTTTCTGGTGTCGAGCGAGGAGGCGGGCATGGACAAACCGGGTTCGCCGATCTTCTGGCTGGCGCTGCAAAAATGCGGCTGTCTGCCGGACGAGGCCGTTATGGTGGGCGATAATTTCCGGCACGATATCGAGGGCTCGACCGACGTCGGCATCGCGGGCGTGTGGCTCAACTGGACGCGCCTGCCCCGGCCGGAGGACGGCCGGGCCTATACCGAAGTGCATACGTTCGAGCAGGCGGCGGCGCACATCCGCACGCTGCTTTGAAGCGGGGGGAGAAAGATAAATGAGTCATTATGATTATAAACCGCGCGGCGTCTGTCCGATGAAAATATCATTTGACCTTGAGGGCGACACCGTGCACAACGTGTCCTTCCTCGGCGGCTGCAACGGCAACCTGCAGGCGATCAGCCGCGTGGTCGAGGGCATGACCGTCGAGCAGATCGAGGGGTACTTCAAAGGGATTTCCTGCGGCCGGAAGGGCACCTCGTGCTCCGACCAGCTGGCCGCCGCCGTGCGCGCGGCTTACGAGCAGGATCAATAAAAAAGAACCGGCGGAATTCCGCCGGTTCTTTTTTATTCCATGATATGCAGCGCAGGCCGGTCCGCGTTCGCCTGTTCAACGCAGACGGACAGCCGGTAGCCGGGATCGGCGGCGAACGGCAGCACAAACAGCGAATAGGCGTTTGGCTCCTCGGGGCAGTCGAGCCGCGGCGGGGTGTGCCGCAGGTCGACGCAGAAGCTGCGCAGCGGCAGGTCAAGCCCGCGCCCGGTGGATTTGACAAAGCTCTCCTTGAGCGTCCAGAGCGAATAAAACGCATCGTCGCGCGCGGAGGGCAGCAGCGTGTTCAGATAGCGCACCTCGTCCTTGTGGAAAAACCGCGAGGCGATATCGCGCCGTCCGGCTTCGCACCGTTCGATGTCGACGCCGACCGGATGCTCGCTGACCGCGCACACGGCCCAGCCGCCCGAATGGGACAGGCTGAAATGCACGCCGGGTTCGGAAACCAAATAGGGCTTGCCGCCCTCGGCAACCGAGATCGCAAGCGGGTGCACGACCGAGGGGAAATGCTGCGAGACCGCATATTCAAGCAGCAGCGCGGCCGCAAAGCTCTGCGCGCGGGAGCTGCCGTGCAGACGGTCGATATACTCCAGCCGTCCGGCGGAAAGGCGCGCGCGCGCCGCGCCGTCATCCGGATCGACGGCGGAAACCGGAACAGCATATACAGCAGTCAAAAGAACACCCCCCGCATTTGGATTTGCTTTGATAGTATAGCATACCCGGGGCGGATTTGACAATTCCCTTTTGCCGCGGCGCGCAGAAATATTTCGACAGCCGGACGGCGGCGGGGGGCGCTCAGCCGGCGAACAGGTCGTTCAGCGCCTCGGTCATGGTGGGATGCGTGAAAACCTGATCCCGCAGCTTGGTGTAACCGGCGTCAAAATCCATCGCCAGCTTGACGGTGTTGATCATCTCGTAGGATTCCTCGCAAAGCAGCATCGCGCCGAGGATTTTGCCGGTTTCCGCGTGGACCACGGCCTTGAGCACGCCCTCGGGCGCGCGCAAAACCTGCGCCTTGGGGATGGCGGCGGCGGAGAGCCTCAAAACGCGCACGGGCAGGCCCGCGGCCAGCGCCTCGCGTTCGTTCATGCCGACGCGGGAGTAAGGCGTGGCAAGGAACACGCTGTACGGCACGTTTTTGCGGTCCGCAGTGGTGTAGCCGCCGTCGCCCGCGAGCTGCGACCAGACGACGCGGAAATCGTCGAGCGAGACATAGGTGTGCTGCAAACCGCCCGTCACGTCGCCCATGGCCCAGACGTTCGGCGCGGTCGTCCGCAGCCTTTCGTCCACCTTGACGGCGCCGCGCGGCGTCAGTTCGACGCCCGCTGCCTCGCAGTTCAGCCCTTCGGTATTGGGAACGCGCCCGGTCGCGACCAGCACGGCGTCCGCGTCGAGCGTCTCCGTCCGCCCGTCCCGGGAAATCGTGAGCGACGGGCCGCCGTGCGCGCCGGACGCGATCCGCTCGGTCTGCGCGTTCAGCAGAAACCGCACGCCGCGCTTTTCCAGCAGCGCGCGGATCGCCGCCGCGATATCCTCGTCCTCGCGGGGCAGGAACGTGCCGCCGTCCTGCAAAACGGTCACCTCGCTGCCGAAACCGGCGAACATGGAGGCGAATTCCAGCCCGATATAGCCGCCGCCGATGACGGCCAGCCGCGCGGGCAGCGCGTCAAGATCGAGCAGCCCCGCGCTGGTAAACACGCCCGGCGTGTCGTGAACGCCCTCGATCGGCGGGATGCGGGCGGTCGAGCCGGTGTTGAGAAACACCTGCCCGGCGTCAAGCAGATAGGTCTCGTCCGCCGCTGTGACCTCGACCTGAAGCGGCGCGGCAAAGCGCGCGCGGCCGTTGTAAATCGTGACGTTCGGGAGATGGTCGAGCTTGTCGAAATTTTTCTTGCGGAGCGAGGCGGTCAGACGGCGCTTTTGCTCGACCGACTCGCGGTAATAGGCCGCTTTCTCCGATTCGGAGGCGGCGGGGTCCGCGCCCGCCGCGCTGACGATCAGCGACTTGGACGGGATGCAGCCGACGTTGATGCAGGTGCCGCCGTACATCTCGCTGTCCATCTCCACGAGCGCGACGGTTTTTCCCGCGCCGGCCAGCTTGCCCGCGAGCGTTTTGCCGCCCTTGCCGAAGCCGATGATGACCGCGTCATAATGGAGCTTTTTCATAGGTCATTCTTCCTTCCCGGGTGTGCGCCCGCTAAAAATCTGCTTTTCCAGATCGCCGATCGTGAGCTGCCGCAGCCGCTGCTTGCACAGCATGTCCAGATCGGCGTAGATGCCGTCGAGCACGCCGGCCATGCCCGACGCGACCAGACAGTTCATGTCCACACTGCCGGGCCTCCAGACGGCCGAGACAAAGCTGGCGTCCACCGCCTCCGCGACCTGCGCGAGCGTGACGCGCGCCGTATCGCCCAGCGGAGTATAGCCGCCCTCGCTGCCCTCCTTGGTGGAGACCAGCCCGGCCTTTTTCAGCTGCGCCATCACCTTGCGCACGCGCGCGGGATTGGTGCAGATGTTTTCCGCCAGCGCTTCGCTGGACAGCGTCGTATTTTTATGGTGCAGGTAGACCAGCGCGTGCACCGCCAATGCAAACGTACCCGTCATGTGTCCGAAGCCTCCGTTTCCGATGGTTGTTTTGGTTGATTCGCCGTGCAGATCGCGCCGTGCGGGCAGGCGCGCCTGCAATCGCCGCAGCGGATGCACTCCGGGCTGTTCGGCGTTTGATACACCGGAATATTCAGCTTGCAGGCCCTTTGGCACTTGCCGCATTTTACGCACTTATCCGCATCTATGCGGAAGCGGTAGAGCGCGATGGGGTTAAACAGGCCGTATATCGCGCCAAGCGGGCAGAGATAGCGGCAGAACGGCCGGTATACGATAACGGATAACAGCAGCAGCACAAGCAGGATCGCAAGCTTCCATGTGAACAGCCAGCCGAGCGCGCCGCGCAGCGGCGGGTTGGAGGAAACCAGCGGGATGCCCGCAAACAGCGTGCCGGAGGGGCAGATGTACTTGCAGAACCACGGCTGTCCCTGTCCGACGATATCCAAAACGGTGAGCGGCAGAATGATGACGAAGCCGATGAGGATGCCGTATTTCAGATACTTCAGCCAGCGGTCGCCGGGCAGGCGGCGCAGCTTTTTGACAAAGGGGATTTTGTATAAAAGATCCTGCACCAGCCCGAACGGGCACAGCCAGCCGCACACGAACCGGCCGAACAGCGCGCCGACGAACATCAAAAAGCCGACGATGTAAAACGCGAATTTATAATCCCGGCTGCCCAAAACGGCTTGGAACGAGCCGATCGGACAGGCGCCAAGCGCGCCCGGACAGGAGTAGCAGTTCAGACCGGGCAGGCAGACCGCCTTGCTCGGCCCCTTGTAGATCGTCCCCTTGGCGAAACCGGCGGCGTAACCGTTCGTCAAGGCGGTAAAGCCGAGCTGCACCCACGTGCGCAGATGCCGGCCGAGGGACGCGAACAGCCTACCCAAGGCCGATGCACTCCATGCAGATATTGACCGCCTTGCGGAATACGGTTTCGGCTTCGCCGCGCCACACGCCAAGGGCGACGAAACAAACGGCGGTCAGCAGCACAGCCACAGCGATGCGGTTGCGTTTCAAAAAGCTCACGCAGACACCTCCGAGAGCGTTTGGTCGATGATTTGCGTCCATTTCTTCTTGGTGTTGGAGCCGAGCACGGCCGAACCGACCTGCTCGCCCTTGCTGTTGACAAAGAAGGTGGTGGGTACCGAGGAGATTTGGCTCAATATGCCGAACAGGTCCTCGGAGGGCAGCACATGGAGATAATCCGCCTTGGTCTTGGCAACGATCTCCTTTGCGGTTTCTATCTGGCCCTCGTCCAGCTCGCCCTTGGAATTGAGCGTGTCGGACACCAAGCCGACAATGCGCACGCGCTTATCGGCATATTCGGCGGCAAGCTCGCCCAGCTCGGGCATTTCGTTGATGCAGGGGCTGCAAAACGTCGCCCAGACGTTGATCATCGTCAGGTCGTAATCCGCGAAAATCGACTGGTCGACCGGATTGCCTTCCAGATCGGTGGCGGAAAACTTGCTCATAATGCCGGTGGCGGCGTTTTCGCCGGGATCGGCCGCGTCATTCTTTTCCGGGCGGGGATACGTGCCGGGCTCGCCGCCGGACACCGTCTCGTACGGCCAATCCACGATGCCGCCCATATCGGTAACGCTTGTGTAGCCGATATCGACCAATTTGTCGGAAGCCTGCTTGCTGCGCACGCCCGTGCGGCAGTAAATGACGAGCGGCGCGTCCAAATCCGCCAGCACGTCGGGCTGCTGCTTGTCGATTTCTTCATTCGGGATGTTGATCGCCCCCGGAATGTGGCTTTCCTCGTATTCGTCCGGACGGCGCACGTCGACCAGAACGATGTCCGGGTTTTCGTCAAGCAGTTTCTTCGCTTCTTCCGCCGTTACCGTTTGGTAAGCGGCCGTGGCGTCGTCGGCCTTGCCGCCGGAGGGGGCGCCGCCGCCCGAGGGCGAAGCGCAGGCGGAAAGGGTGAGTGCCAGCGCCAACGCGCCGCTGAGCAGGCTGATTCGATGTCGGTTCATAGGAGACCTCCTGAACTGTAATTCGTGATGTTTCAGTTTCTTTAATGTAATTATACGAGTTACAGTTTGAACTGTCAATACCTTTTTCAAAAATTTGCATATCCGCCCAATAAGCCCGACGGATAAAGAAGGGACGGACAGCCTGCGCCGTCCGTCCCGATATGCCGCGATATACATGCCGCCGCATCTGCTGCGGAAATGAAAAACACCCCGTCGGGCTGCGAAGCCCATCCGTCAGAAGAGGGGCGCGCCCAAAAGGGTGTTTCCGATCTGGCGCCCCCGGCGAGACTCGAACTCACTGCGTTCCGCTTAGGAGGCGGACCCTCTATCCAGGTGAGGTACGGAGGCGTGTCTTTGGATGCGCGGGCGCAGTTCCTGCGAACCGACAGGTTTGCCCCATCTAAATGCAGCGCATACTTATCACATATGATACCGCAATCAACAGAGATTGTCAATCAAGACCGGCATGGAAAAACAGCCAAAAATGCAGTGTAAAAGTTTGTTAAAATAAAAGCATTGCGCGCCTGTTATGAACGTGATATGATAAAATTAAGTAAAAATGGGATAGTAGGGGTAGTTTTATCTTTTTATCTCCATTTTACGGCTAAAGGAGGGCATATTCGTGAAACAACTGCATATCACCGAAACCGTGCTGCGAGACGCGCAGCAGTCGCTGATCGCAACCCGTATGCCATATGACGATTTTGAAGCCGTGCTGGACGAAATGGACAAGGCCGGCTATCATTCGATCGAATGCTGGGGCGGAGCGACCTTCGATTCGTGCCTGCGCTATCTGGGCGAGGACCCGTGGGAACGCCTGCGCAAGATCAAGTCCCATATGAAGAACACCAAGCTGCAAATGCTGCTGCGCGGGCAGAACCTGCTTGGCTACCACCATTATTCGGACGACACCGTCCGCCGCTTCGTCCGCAAAAGCGTGGAGAACGGCATGGACATCATCCGCATTTTCGACGCGCTCAACGATCTGCGCAATATCGAAACGGCGGTCGACGAATGCCTCAAGGCGGGCGGGCACGCGCAGGGCTGCATCTGCTACACGCTCAGCCCGATTCACAATCTCGATATGTTTGTCGAGCTGGGCCGGCAGATCGAGTCCATGGGCTGCAATTCGCTGTGCATCAAGGACATGGCGGGTATCATGTCGCCGCAGGAATGCTTTGATCTGGTCACGGCGCTGCGGGAAAACATCAAGCTCCCGATTTACGTGCACACGCACGCGACCACCGGCCTCGGCTACATGACCTATCTCAAGGCTGCGGAAGCGGGCGCTGCGGGCATCGACTGCGCGACCTCCTGCCTGTCGGGCGGCACCAGCCAGCCCGCGACCGAGTCGCTCGTTTACGCGCTGACGCAGATGGGCTTCGACTGCGGCGTAAACGTCAAGGAACTGAAAAAGGTAAACGACTTTTTCCTTCCCGTCACCGAGAAATTCTCGGCCTCGGGCGTGTTCGACCCGTACGTGCTGTCCACCAAGACGGACGCGCTGGTCTATCAGGTGCCGGGCGGCATGCTGTCTAATCTGGTGGCGCAGCTCAAGGCGCAGAACGCGATCGACAAGCTCGACGCGGTGCTCGAGGAAACGCCCCGCGTGCGCGCCGATCTGGGCTATCCGCCGCTGGTTACGCCGCTCTCTCAGATGGTTGGCGTGCAGGCGACCGTCAACGTCCTGCTCGGCGAGCGGTACAAGAATATCGGCAAGGAAATCAAAAGCTATATCAAGGGCGAATACGGCAAAGCGCCCGGTCCGGTCAACGCGGAGCTCGCCCAAAAGGTGCTCGGCGGCGAACAGCCGATTACCGGCCGTTTTGCGGACACGCTGGAGCCTGAATTTGAAAAAGCAAAGGCTTATCTCGGCGATCGCGCGCAGAGCGAGGAGGACGTGCTCTCCTATATCGCTTTCCCGCAGCAGACCGAGCAGTATTTCGACAAGCGCGACAGCGAAAAGCCGCTCGTCGTGCAGTTCAGTATTAAGGAGGTCGGCTGAGTATGCCCGGCAATTTAACTGGCGAATCCTTTCTGATCGCGCTTTCCGGCATTGTGATCGTCTTTCTCATGCTGGCGGTGCTTTCCGGCATGATTGTTGTCATTTCCAAAGCGGTCGGCGCGCTGACCGGCGGACGAGCCGCCGCGTCCGTAGCGGCTCCCGCGCCTTCGCCGGCCCGCGCGGCCGCGGCGCCCGCCGCACCGGCGCCTGCCGCGCCCGCGCCCGTCCAGCTGAGCGGCGTGAACGATTTAACCGCGGCCTGCATCATGGCTATTGTCAGCGATCAGCTCGGCACGACGCCCGATCAGCTCGTGTTCTGTTCGATCAAAGCACTTTAAGGGGGTAATGGAACGATGAAATACTTGGTAACGCTCAATGGGAAACAATATGAGGTTGAAGTAGAAAAGGGGCAGGCAACCGCGGTGCTCAAGGGAGACGCTCCTGCCGCCGCGCCCGCAGCCGCCGCAGCCGCTCCTGCTGCCGCGCCCGCTCCGGCCGCTCCGGCTGCCGCCGCCGCGCCGAGCGGCGAAGCGGTTGCAGCGCCCATGCCGGGCACGATTCTGGACGTGCGCTGCGCGGCCGGACAGCCGGTCAAATCGGGCGACGTGCTGTTCATTCTGGAAGCGATGAAAATGGAAAATGAAATCTGCGCGCCGCATGACGGCGTGATTTCGGCGGTCAGTGTGCAGAAGGGCGCGGCGGTCGAAACCGGCTCCGTGCTGTGCACGCTGTAACAGGGGGCGTGAGAGATGGCTGAATTTTCTTTCACCGGCGTGCTGCAAAAAATCCTGACGGAGTCGGGCTTTGCGGCGATGCTGAACGACCCGAGGTGCGTGATCATGATTTTGATTGCGTGCGTGCTGCTGTATCTGGGCATCGGCAGGAAGTTTGAGCCGCTGCTGCTCGTGCCGATCGCGTTCGGTATTCTGCTGGCCAATTTCCCGCTGACCGGGCTGCTCAATCCGCCGGCGGACGCGGCAAGCCCCGGCATGCTCTGGGTATTCTATCAGGGCGTGCAGCATGCGGTCTATCCGTCCATTATTTTCCTCGGCATCGGCGCGATGACCGATTTCGGGCCGCTGATCGCGCGCCCGTCGTCCATGCTGCTCGGCGCGGCGGCGCAGTTTGGTATTTTCTCGGCGTTCCTGCTCGCGCTCGCGCTCGGCTTTCCGGAAGCGGTCGCGGCGGCGATCGGCGTGATCGGCGGCGCGGACGGCCCGACGGCCATCCTGACCGCGTCTAAGCTGGCGCCGGCTTTCCTGCCCGCCATCGCGATCGCGGCCTATTCCTACATGGCGCTGATCCCGATGATCCAGCCGCCGCTCATGCGGCTGATGACCAGCAAGAAAGAGCGCGAGATCAAAATGGAACAGCTCCGCCCGGTTTCCAAAACGGAAAAAATTGTATTTCCGGTTGCGGTGGCGATCATTGTCATCGGCCTGATTCCGGAAACCGCCCCGCTGATCGGCATGCTGATGCTGGGCAACCTGTTCCGCGAGTGCGGCGTGGTTGACCGTTTGTCCGACACCGCGCAGAACGCGCTGGTCAATATCGTAACGATTTTCCTCGGCCTTTCGGTCGGCTGCAAAGCGGTTGCGGAAACCTTCTTGACGTGGGATACCATTAAGATCATCGTGCTCGGCTTGCTGGCGTTCATGCTGTCCACCTTGGGCGGTCTGCTTTTCGGCAAGGTGATGTGCAAGCTGTCCGGCGGCAAAATCAATCCGCTGATCGGCTCGGCGGGCGTGTCCGCCGTTCCGATGGCCGCGCGTGTGGCGCAGGTGGAAGGGCAGAAGGCCAATCCGGCCAACTTCCTGCTGATGCACGCCATGGGGCCGAATGTGGCCGGCGTTATCGGTTCTGCCGTCGCTGCGGGCTTTATGATTAAGGTATTTGGCGGTTAAGTGAACAAAATCACACAAACGGGCTGCTTCGGCGGCCCGTTTTTCTTGCGTTTTCCTGCGTGCCGAGGTATGATGAAAAAAAGGGGGGAAATCGCATGGAATCGTTGAATGGTTTGTCGGGCGTTTGGATGGCGCTCATGATTGTGCTTTCGCTGGCGAGCTGTTTTTTCGGCTATCGGATGCAGTGCGCGGCGATCGCGGTGGTTTGCTTCATCGTCGGCTTTGCGGTCGGCAATGCGGTCGGCGCGCATTTCGGGCTGAACACGGTTTTAGGCGTGCTGGCGGGCGTTGTGCTGGGCGCGGTGCTGGCAGTGATCTCCTATAATCTGTATTTGGCGGGCGTGTTTATCTTTACGGCGGGAATTGCGCTGCTTTGCTGCCGCCTGCTGATCCAGACGGTATGGGCCGGTTGGGCGGTCGGCGTGCTGGCAGGCGTGCTGCTCGGCCTGCTGGCGGTCAAGTTCTGCCGCCCGGTGATGATCGCGGTCAGCGGGATCGGCGGCGGCCTGTCCGCGGCCAAATCGTTGCTGCTGCTGGTGCCTGTTTCCATGGTGCAGCAAAGCAACTGGATGCCGCTTGCGGCGGGCGCTGTGCTTGCGGCCATTGGAATAGCATTTCAGATATCCAGCACGCATAAGCATCCGGATGAACAGAAAAAAGAGTATAAAGAATGAGCGTCTCCTGTGTAACAGAGAAAAAGCAAAGCGTGCGAGCCAACCGGCCCGCACGCTTTTTTAGGGGAAATAAAGCGGATATAATTGACAAAAAGAGCCAAAATGCTATAATAAAGGTAGAAATGAACGGGTGGTCTTTATTATGCAGGTATTAAAGGATGAATTGCGGCACAAAATCATGCTGGAAGCGGAGCATTTGTTTTTACAGAAAGGCTATGCCCGCACTTCGCTGCAAATGATAGCGGATAAGGTGAATATCAGCAAGAGCAACCTCTATCATTATTTTAAAAGCAAGGAGGAATTGTTCTACGAACTGACCGACGGGGCGGCGGAGGGTCTGAAAAGCCTGATCCTGCGTTTTCGGGACAAACGGTTTGATCTGCATACCGGCGCGCGGGAGTATCAAGTGCTGCTGACCGAGGAGGTTATTTCGCTGCTGCTGGCGCAGAAATACGGCTTGCTTCTTATTATGGAGCAGGCGCAGGGCACGCGGTACGAGGGGCTGCGAACCAGCCTGATCGACATGTTCGCGCTCAAGATGGCGCCGCTGCTGTCGGACGAGGACAACTGTGAGCTGCTGGCGCAGATCATGGCGCGCAACCTGCTTGACGGCGCGGTGCAGATCATCAAGAACCGTGTGCGGCCGCGCGACGTGCGCACCAATCTGAACCGGCTGGTTGAATACCATACAAAAGGGATTAACGCGCTGCTGAAATAAGGCGGCGCTTTTTTTTAGCACAAAAAAGAATATCAAGTCATTATTGTGATTTTGGTTACAGAAAAAACGACAAAGTCCGTGTTCTAGCCGGGTTTGCTGACGCATAGATTTGTAGTAATAAAAGCGTCAACAGGCAGGGGGGGACGACGGTGAAAGGCTTACCCGAGGAGCGAGCGATCCGGCTCGCGCAATATATGGTCGACGAAAAGGCGACGGTGCGCCAAACCGCGGCGCGGTTCGGCATATCGAAATCGACCGTACATAAGGACATTACGACCCGGTTGAAAAAGCTGAACGCGGTACTGTATGAGCGGGTTCAGCAAGTGCTGCGCACCAATAAGAATGAGCGGCATATCAGGGGCGGCATGGCGACCCGGGAAAAATACCGCACAAAAGCGGGGAACGGGCGGACGCCGCGCCCGTAAAAAATCGGCCTCCCATAAAGGGCGGCCGATAAGAGAGCGAATGTGTTTACAGCAGTCCGAGCTCCTGAGCACAGCTGCGGCAGACATTTTTGCCTTTGAAATGAACGACATCCTTCGCGTTGCCGCAAAAGACACAAGCAGGTTCGTATTTTTTAAGTACAATCTGGCTGCCGTCGACGTAAATTTCGAGCGCGTCTTTTACTTCGATGTCTAATGTTCTGCGCAGCTCAATTGGCAGCACGATGCGGCCGAGTTCATCAACTTTGCGGACAATACCGGTAGATTTCATGTAATAAACACTCCTTCATTCCTTTTTTCTGTTTACTTCAATCCTATCACAAAATCCCCACAGGGATTGAGTGTCGATAAAATAGGGGGATTGCCGTGCTTTCTGTGGTTTGGGTTGCCTTTTTAGCGATCGCGCTGATCTGCGGCGCAGTGACCGGACGGCTTGACGCGGTCACCGCCGCGGTAGGCACGGGCGCTGCGGAAGCGGTTTCGCTGGCGGTCAGCATCACGGGCTTAATGTGCTTTTGGAGCGGGATCATGGAACTGATCCGCGCGTCGGGACTGGCGGAAAAACTTTCCCGCGCGCTGATGCCGCTGCTCCGTCCGTTGTTTGGAAAGGCGGCGAGCGATAGGGAAGCGATGGAAACGGTCAGCGCAAACGTTACGGCGAACCTGCTGGGCATTTCCAACGCGGCTACGCCGCTTGGCTTGCGGGCGGTCGACCGGCTGTATACGCTGGAAGGCCGCCGCGGTTCACCGGATACGGTGCTGACACTCATCACTCTGAACACAGCATCTATCCAGCTCATTCCATCCACAGTAGCTGCGGTGCGCGCCGCCTGCGGCTCTCAGACGCCGTTCGACATTATGCCCTCGGTTTGGGGTGCGTCGGTGGCGTCCGTTGTGGTTGTTCTCTTAAGCGGGCGTTTGTTACGCCCCCTGTTTCCTGATGAAAAATGAGGGGAAATGTGTGCTCGGATTACAATTTGTATTATTGCATATGCAAAGCACAAAATATGTCGAATTACCTGTTATTACCAAAAATATTTTCTAAATTTTAAATATACCGTCAAATTATCGCGAGAGGAGTCCGGCAATGCTGGCAATACAAGGCGCGTTTATCCCGCTTTTGCTCGCCGGAGTGGGCATATACGCATTGTATAAAGGCGTGGATGTGTTCCCAACATTCTTAAAAGGCGCAAAAAGCGGCCTAAAAACAGCAATCGGCATTCTGCCGACAATGGTCGGTATGCTGACGGTGGTTTACATGCTGCGAGCGTCCGGTGCGATCGACTTAGCGGCAGCGGCGCTTGCGCCGCTGTTCAATTTGTTCGGCATTCCGAGGGAATGCGCGGCGCTGGTTCTGCTGAAACCGATCAGCGGCGGAGGGGGGCTAGCGCTGGGCAGCGAGATTATGCAGCGCTGCGGACCCGACAGTTACGCGGGCCGTGTGGCCGCGGTTATGCTTGGCGCATCAGAAACCAGCCTGTACACAATAAGCGTGTACAGCGGCCATTTAGGGCTGAGCCGCCTGCGTTATGCCGTATTCGCGGCACTTTGCGCCGATCTGACGGCGTTTGCCGTGTCAGCGGCCATGGTGCGGCTCTATTTTCCATATGCATAACATTATATCGCGTTCCCATTATAAATACCATAGATCGACAAAAATTTTGTTGGAATTTCCAATTCACTGCAATAAAAATTGTGCAAAAGCTGGGATAAATGCAGGGGATCAAAAAAGGGGCTGTGCGTACGCACAGCCCCTTTTATCAGATCGTTTGTGTTATTCCTTGACGATTTCCTTGCCGAACTCGTCGTATTCAAAGAAGCCCTTGCCGGTCTTGACGCCCAGCCAGCCCGCGCGCACCATCTTGCGCATCAGCGGATGCGGACGGTACTTCGGGTCGCCGGTCTCGCGGTACAGGGTTTCCATGATCGCGAGGTTGACGTCGTGCCCAACCAGATCGGCGGTATGCAGCGGGCCGGATTTCATGCCGGCGCCAAGCTGCATGGCAACGTCGACATCGGCGGGGGACGCGATGCCGTCGGCAACGATACCCATTGCTTCGTTCATCATCGGGATCAGGATGCGGTTGACGACAAAGCCGGGGCCTTCCTGCACGGCGACCGGCGTTTTGCCCAGAGAGGCCATCAGGTCGTAAGCGGCCTTAAAGGTCTCGTCAGAGGTCTGGATGGCACGGGTAACCTCGACCAGCTTCATGATCTGAGCGGGATTAAAGAAGTGGCAGCCGATGACCTTATCGGAGCGGTTCGGGATGCAGGCCGCCATCTCGGTGGGCGAGAGGGCCGAGGTGTTGGAGGCAAAGATCGTGTGCGCGGGACAGATCGTGTCCAGCTCCTGCAGCAGCTCCTTTTTCAGATCCATGCGCTCGAGGATGACTTCCATGACAAAATCAGCGTCGGCAGCGGCCTTGCGGTCGACCGAGGTCTTGAGGGATGCGAGCAGCTCGTTCTTCTTTTCCTCAGTCATCTTTTCCTTTTTGACCAAAAACGACAGATCGTTGGTGATCGTCTTGACGCCGCGCTCGCAGAACTCCGGCTTGATGTCGAGCATCGTCACGTCGTGACCGTTGGTCAGGAATACTTCCGCAATGCGCGCACCCATATTGCCGGCGCCGAATACACAAACTTTCATGATAATATAACCTCTCTCTCACTCATTGCACAGGATGGATGGTTTACTTATTCTTGAACTCCTTGGCAGGCTTGTCGCGGTTTTTATCGAGGAAATAGGCCATGCCGTACTTCTGATCCTCGGTGGCGAAGCACTGGCCGAAAACGTTGCCCTCAAACTTGAGCGCGGAGTTCAGATCGGTCTGCATGCCGACGTTGACGGCTTCCTTGCACAGTGCAACGGCAACCGGCGCCTGCGCGGCGATCTCTTCGGCGAGCTTCATCGCTTCATCCATCAACTGATCGAGCGGATAGACGTAGTTGACCAGACCCATGTCGAGCGCGTCCTGTGCGGAGTAGTTGCCGCGCGCGGTATAGAGCATTTCCTTGGCTTTGCCCAGACCGACGATGCGGGCAAGACGCTGCGTGCCGCCGCAGCCCGGGGTGATGCCCAGACCGACCTCGGGCTGGCCGAAAACGGCGTTATCGGACGCAAGGCGGATGTCGCACGACATGGCCAGCTCGCAGCCGCCGCCAAGGCAGAAGCCGTTGATCGCGGCGATGACCGGACGCTTGAAATTCTCGATCATCCAGCAGACGCGGTTGGAATCGTTGCCGAAGAACTTGCCTTCCTCAACGGTCATGGTGGACATCTGCGCGATATCGGCGCCGGCAACAAAGGAGTTGACGGTCTTGCCCTTCTTGTTGACGGTGGACGAACCGGTCAGCACGACACAGTAAGCGTCGTCCATCTTGGCCACTTCGTTAAACGCTTCCTCAAGCTGGGCGTACATGTCCGTGGACAGCGCGTTCATGGCCTGCATGTGCTCGATCCGGATGACCGCTACATGGCCCTTTTTCTCAACTACTACATCAGTCATTGGTAAGACTTCCCTTCAAAAAATCAAATCCGGCGATTTTTTATTGAATGAGAGCAGAAAAACAAGTTTCTCTGCTCATAGAATGCGCAGCTTTGCCGCGCATTCTATACCTCGACTCAGCCGCCTTGGGCGGCGTCATTCGGGTATCGAAAACCGGTTTCTCGGGAACCGGTTTTCGTATCTAGGGGGCTTTTGAAGCCCCCTAGAAAAAATTTACTTGCAGAGCTCGTCGCGTTCGACGATGATCGCTTCGCCCATGCCGCCGCCGATGCACATGGTGGCAAGGCCGAGGGTCAGGTCGCGCTTGATCATCTCGTGGATCAGCGTGGTGGTGATGCGGCAGCCCGCGGCGCCGATCGGATGGCCCAGCGCAATCGCGCCGCCGTTGACGTTGACCTTCTCCATGTCAAAGCCCAGCTCGCGGTTGACGGCGGCCGCCTGCGCGGCGAACGCTTCGTTGGACTCGACGAGGTCGAGGTCGGCAACGGTCAGGCCGGCGCGCTTCAGCGCCAGACGGGAGGATTCGATCGGGCCGATGCCCATGATGGACGGGTCGCAGCCGACAGAGCCGTGCGCGCGGATCTTGACCAGCGGCTTGAGGCCGTTCGCCTTGACGAAATCCTCGGACGCGATGATCATGGCGGCGCCCGCGTCGTTGATGCCGGAGGCGTTGCCCGCGGTGACCGTGCCGCCGTCCTTCTTGAACGCCGGGCGCAGCTTGGCGAGGACTTCCAGCGTCGTGCCGGCGCGCGGATGCTCGTCGGTATCGAACAGCACGGTTTCCTTCTTTTTCTTCACTTCGACCGGAACGATTTCGTCCTTAAAGCGGCCGTTGGCAATTGCCGCAGAAGCGCGCTGCTGGCTCATCAGGGCGATTTCGTCCTGCATTTCGCGGGTGATGCCATACTGTGCGGCAACGTTTTCCGCCGTGATACCCATATGGTACTGGTTGAACACGTCAAACACGCCGTCATATACCATGTAGTCAACCATCTTGACGTCGTTCATACGGGCGCCCCAGCGCATATTGCGGGAGATATACGGCGCGCCGGACATGCTTTCCGCGCCGCCGGCCAGAATGCACTGGTCGTCGCCCGAGCGGATGACCTGCGCCGCCAGAGACAGGGCGCGCATCGAGGACGCGCAAACCTTATTCAGCGTCATAGCGGGGGTGGTGATCGGCAGGTCGATGCCCAGCGTTACCTGACGGGCGAGGTTCTGGCCTACGCCGGCCTGCAGCACTTCGCCGAAAATGACCTCGTCGATGGCCTTGGGATCGACGCCGGCGCGCTCTACGGCGGCCTTAGCGGCAACCGTGCCGAGCGTCGGGGCGGATACGTCGCGCAGGGTGCCGCCGTAGGTGCCGATCGGGGTGCGGGCAGCGGAACAGATGTAAACGTTCATGTGGCTGTTTCTCCTTTTCTTCTCTTGCGGCCGGACGTACCGGCGCGCGAATGGATTGCTCTTTCACAAGACTTCGTTAATATTTTATCAAGTGTGCAGGAAAATGCAAGAGGTTTTCGAAAAGTTTGTTAAACACTTAACAAAATAACCAACACTTGCACAACACAGACAAATAATAAAATCGGAACTTAATCGTTTGCCAATCCCATCAGCTCTTCGCGGAAAATACGGGCGTCCATCAGCTTAACGGAGCCGTCCGGCTGGTAGTCGACCTTGGGCTCAAAGTCCATCTGGTCGAGAACCTGCGTCTTGAGGTCGATGCCGGGGGCGATTTCGATCAGGGTGACGCCCTCGGGGCGCAGCTCGAACACGGCGCGCTCGGTGATGTACAGCACGGGCTGCCCCACCTCGTTGGCGTAATCGCCCGAGAAGGTGATGTGCTCGACAGCCTTGACAAACTTCTTCTTGCCGCCCTCCTGCGTGATGACGAGCTTGCCGTCCGCGCATTCGGTTTTGAGGCCCTTGGCGGTAAACGTGCCGCAGTAGACGACCTTCTTGGCGTTCTGTGTGATGTCGATAAAGCCGCCGGCGCCGGCAAGGCGGGTGCCGAACTTGGATACGTTCAGGTCGCCGTTGGGCGCGGTTTCGGCAAGGCCGAGGAACGCAACGTCCAGACCGCCGCCCTGATAAAAGTCAAACTGCACGTTGTGCGGGATGATGCACATCGCGTTCGCCGCCGCGCCGAACTGGGTGCCGCCGTAGGGCACGCCCGCGATCGAGCCGGCCTCGACGGTCAGCGTCATGTTGTCCGAGATGCCTTCCTCGGCCGCGACGTTTGCAATTTTCTCCGGCGCGCCCGTGCCGAGGTTTACGATCGCGTCCTTGGGCAGCTCCATGGCCGCGCGGCGCGCGATGATCTTCTTCGCGTCCATCGGGATGGGCGGAATGGCGTCCACCGGGATGCGGAACTCGCCGGTCAGCGCGCCGTCGTACGGCATGCCGAGGCACTGCATGTTTTCCTCCTCCGTGCCGACGACGACCGAGTCGACGTAGATGCCCGGAATAGCGACCAGCTTGGGGTCTAAAGAGCCGCCCTGCACGATCTTCTCGACCTGTACGATGACCTTGCCGCCCGAATTCTTGCACGCCTGCGCCATTGCGGTGACGTCCAGCGGGCCGATTTCTCTATGTACGGTGCAGTTGCCGTATTCGTCGCAGTAGGAAGCGCGCAGGAACACGACGTTGATCGGGAAGCCCTTGTACAGCAGGCGCTCATGGCCGTCGATGTTGACGATCTTGACGAGATCTTCCTTAGTGCAGTCGTTGAGCTTGCCGCCGCCGTTGCGCGGGTCGGCGAAGGTTTTCAGGCCGACGTGCGTGATCGTGCCGATGTTGTGCGCCGCGATGTCGCGGTACATGTGGGAGATAACGCCCTGCGGCAGGTTGTACGCTTCGATCTTGTTCTGAAGCGCCAGCTCGCCCAGCTTGGGCGCGCGGTCCCAGTGGCCGCCGATGACGCGCTTGACCATGCCCTCATGGCCGTAGTGGTCGCCGCCGGTGCCGTCGCGGTGGCCCTGACCGGCCGCGAAGAACAGCGTCAGGTTAGACGGATGCCCGGTCTCCAGAAAACGCTTTTCCAGCGCAGTGGACAGGGTTTCCGGGCAGGCGCAGGATACAAAGCCGCCGGTGGCGATGGTGTCGCCGTCCTGAACCTTCAGGGCGGCCTCTTCCGCAGAAATAATGCTTACTTTCTTCATCTTTCTATACATCCTCCTCAGAGTAGCGGCCGCAAAGCGAGGGACTGGCCGCCGGATTTACGCGAGAAGCCGGATCTGTTCGACGGCTGCCGGGACTTCACCGGCCTCCGCAATAATAATGCGGTGGTCGGCGTCGATATCTTCATAGAGATAGGGACAACCGGTACAGCCGCGGACGATCAGGAGCACGTCGTAATGCATGCCGTCCTCCGGATAGGAGAACGAAGCGACGTCCGAAAGGGAGGTGCGCACGGCGCCATAGGCTTCGCCGCGGTCGAAGCGCGGGTTACAGCCGCCGCAGAATTTTACGGTGCAGCGCAGCATGGTGCGGATACTCCTCCTTTGGTGTAAATCGCAAACATAGGCACCCACGGTGCTCCATGAGTGCCTATGATTTGCTCAGAGATTACTTAATGCGAGCAATCTTCTTTGCCAGATCCTTTTTCATTTCGAGGTTGGACTGACGGGCAATCATGATGCGCTGTGCCTGCGGCGAACCGGCGCCGTGCATAGACTCAGGCAGATAGCCGACAGCGGCGGTGCCCATGGTCATATTCTCGATCAGGCGGAGGACACGCATACGGTCCTCGGTCGGAACGGAAGCAACGCCGCGGCAGTACTTGTCGATGTAATCGTGCAGCTTGGGATTGCGGTAGTCCGCCTCGCTCGGCAGGGTGACCATCAGGCCGCCCGCGAGGTCCTGCGCCAGACGCGCGATCTCGTACGGGAAGCGGGTGACGTTCTGCTTGCAGACGTTGGCCAGCAGCAGGTCGATCAGGTAGTTGCCGCTCTTGGTCTTGGTGCCCTGCGAGGAGCACGCGATGCCGCAGCAGTACAGCGTCTCGTTCAGGTGGGTCATTTCGATCAGCTTATCCTTGACGTGGCTGGCCTTGGCCGAGCCCGCCATCTCGCCCGCGAGCGCGGTCGCGCCGATCAGCACGTCGCCCACGCCGACCTTGCAGCCGCCGTAGCTCTGGCGGTGGTAGCCCGCGAAGCGCTCGACGATCATGCCGGCAAACTTCACTTCGCCGTTGAGGAAGATACGGTCGTTCGGCACGAACACGTGGTCGAAAATGACCAGCACTTCGTGGCCGCCGTAGACCTTATTGCCCACGTCGATGTCGTTGTACTCCTCGATCTTGCGGGTATCGCACGACTGGCGGCCGTAGATCAGCGTGATGCCGTCGGAATCGGTCGGGATCGCAAAGGAGATCGCGTAGTCCTCGTCGCCCTCGCGCATGGCAATGGTGGGCATGACGAGCACTTCGTGGGAGTTGATGTAGCCGGTCTGGTGCGCCTTCGCGCCGGTGACGTAAACGCCGTCGGCGGTGCGCTCGACCACGTGCACGAACAGGTCGGGATCGGCCTGCTGAGACGGGGAGAGCGAACGGTCGCCCTTGACGTCGGTCATCGCGCCGTCAACGCCGAGGTCCTCGTCCTGCACGCGGGTCAGGAACTTGATGAAATTCTCATGGTACTTGGTGCCGCAGGCCTCGTCGATCTCATAGGTGGAGGAGTAAACGGCGTTCATTGCGTCCATGCCCACGCAGCGCTGGAAGCAGGCCGCGGTCTTCTGGCCGAGCAGGCGCTGCATCTTTACCTTTTTGATCAGGTCGTCGGTGGACTGATGGATATGCGTAAAGCGGTTGATCTTGTGGCCGGTCAGGTGGCTGGTGGCCGTCATCAGATCTTCGTACTGCGGATCCTCGGCCAGCTCGTAGGTGGCGGCAAAGGAGTTCAGCGAAGGACGCATAATCGGGTTCTCGGTCGGGTTCTCAACTTTTTCACCGAAAACATACAGGTTAAAGTTGAGCTTCTTCAGAGACTCGATGTACTGGTCTTTGGTCATCATAAGATCAAATATCCTTTCTCTTTTTCAAATTGCGGGAGATATGAAAAGGGGCGGGGAACGCGGGGTTCCCCGCCCTTTCTGTCAGGCGTATCGAATGTCGGATATTAGAAGCACTCGCGGTAAACGCGCTCGCTCAGGTCCAGCGTCCACGGGGTGATATAGGAGTTGGTGATCAGGCGCTGCTGGTTCGCTTCAACAGAAGCGGCAAAGCCCTTGATGTCCTCTTCCTTGAAGCCGTACTCATGCAGCGGCTTGAGCGGCAGAACCTTCTCGAGCAGAGCGTTCAGAGCCGGGATCGCGTCCTTGGCCTCGCAGCCCAGAATGGAAGCGACCAGCTTCTTGAAGTTCATCAGCTCGCCGTCCGGATTCTTCTCGTCGTAGATCTCGAGGATCTTGCCGAACAGAGCGTAGTTGGACTCGCCGTGCGGTACGTGGTAGGTGCCGCCGAGCGGGAAGGACATGCCGTGTACGGTAGCGCAGCCAGCCTTCAGGAAGGCGATGCCGGCATACAGGGAAGCGGTAACGTACTCATCCAGATAGGACAGACGGGCGTCCGGGCCCTTGTCGCCGATCTGTACGAAGCCCTTGAGGATCATCTCCATCGCCTTGACAGAGAACAGCTCAGAGGTCATCGTCTTGCGGTGCGGAGAGAGGTAGGACTCGGTCGCGTGGATCAGCGCGTCAATCGCGGAAGCCGCGAAGGGCTTGTAGGGAAGGGTCTTGAGCAGGTCGGGAACCAAGCAGACCTTGTTCGGGATGATGTCGTCGGACACGAGGCCGAGCTTGGTCTCGCCGCCGGTCAGCTTGCCGTCCTTCTCGTCCTTGACGATGGCGACCGAAATGTTGGTCACTTCGGAGCCGGTGCCGCAGGTGGTCGGGATCGCGATAACTTCCTTCTCATGTACAACAGGCTCTCTCTTGAAGTACAATTCGTGTACCGAAGAGGGGCGCTTGCAGCCGAGCAGCTTGCACAGGTCCATGATAGCGCCGCCGCCGATAGCGACAACGCGGTCGTAAGAGTCGTACGGAATGGTCTCGTACATGGTTTCGATCATAGCCTCGGAAGGCTCGCCCGCGCCAAACTTCTCCTGGAATACGAAGTGGCACTTCAGGCCAAACTCCTCCATGAAGGGTTTGTAGATAAACTCGTTCGTCAGAACGACGTCGCGCTCGCCGAGCTTGAACTCCTCGGCGAATTCGCCGAAGTTAGCGAACTTGTAGATGGTGGGGGCGATGACGATTTCTCTCTTGTCCGCCATGAGGGACTTGCTGAAAGCATCCATAGCCATAGTTGAACATCTCCATTCTTAAAATTTATAAAAGGCCGTGCGGGCTTTTTATGCTTATAACAGGGCGGATTGCCCTGCGCTTTTATTGTAGCAAATTCACGCCACAACTTCAACACAAACGCACAAAAAATTCACCAAAAATTAACCACGCGTTCCTGTATAAATAGACAAGAAAAAAGCCCCGTATCACTAGTACGGGACTATTTTAACGTATTTATTCCGGTTTGTAAATGGGGTATTCGTCAAAATCGCTGAAAAGTTTTTAGATAGTTTTCCGTTCTTTAGCTGTTTTGTGAAAAACGGCTCAAAAACGCTCTTGTACGGTCGTTTTGGGTATTTTCGAACAGCTCGGCGGGCGTGCCCTCCTCGACGATAACGCCGCCGTCCATAAACAGGATATGGTCGGCCACGTCGCGCGCAAACGCCATTTCATGCGTGACGATAATCATGGTGGTATGCTGGTCGGCCAGACTGCGGATGACGCGCAGCACCTCGCCGGTCAGCTCGGGGTCGAGCGCCGAGGTCGGCTCGTCGAAGCATAGGATGTCGGGCTGCAAAGCGAGCGCGCGGGCGATGGCCACGCGCTGCTGCTGGCCGCCGGAGAGCTGGTGGGGGTAGTGGCTCATGCGTCCCTCGAGGCTCATTTTTTCCAGCAGGCCGATGGCCGCATGCTCGATTTCCTCATGAATTTCTTTTTTGTTCTTTTTATAATCCGGGCGCTCCTTGGCCAGCATCAGCCCGGCGAGCATGACGTTTTCCAGCGCCGTATACTGCGGGAATAGATGGAACGACTGGAAAACCATGCCGAAATGCAGGCGCTTTTTGCGGATTTCAGCGTCGCTCGTGCTGCCGCGGTCGGCGGCGTTGAACAGCGTTTCGCCGTTTACTGTTATCGTGCCCGCGTCCGGGGTCTCCAAAAAATTGAGGCACCGCAAAAGCGTCGTTTTGCCCGAGCCGGAGGAGCCGATGATGGCGAGGGCCTGTCCGCGTTCGAGCGAAAAGCTGATGTCGTCGAGCACCTTGGTCTGGCCGAAGCTTTTGTAGATGTTGTTTACTTGCAAAATAGGCATTGCTTTTCCCCCTTACACGCGGAAATAGTCCATACGCTTTTCAAACCAAGAGAACAGCAGCGTCAGCACGCCGCAGAACAGCAGGAAGAACAGCGCGGTGGAGAACAGCGGCCAGATCAGGCCCTTGTTGATGAATTCCTTGCTCATCATAATGATTTCCTTGCAGGCGATGATATTGGCCAGCGCGGTGTCCTTGATCAGCGTCATAAATTCGTTGCCCATGGGCGGGATGACGCGCTTGATGACCTGCAGCAGGGTGATCTTGAAAAAGATCTGGCTTTTGGTCATGCCGAGCACCTGACCGGCCTCATACTGGCCGCGCGGGACGGATTGGATGCCGCCGCGGTAAATCTCGGAAAAATAGCAGGAATAGTTGATGATAAAGGCGACGCAGGTCGCCACGACGCGCCCGCTGGTGCCCATCGCGTTCCACGGCTGTCCCCAGTGCAGCAGGCCCGGGCCGTAGTAGATAAAGATGATTTGAAGCATCAGCGGCGTGCCGCGGATGATCCAGACGAAAAACTTGATCACATACGCGAGCGGCCTGAAGCGGCTCATCGCACCGAACGCGACGATCAGGCCGAACGGCAGCGCGATCAGCAGCGTGATAAAGAAAATGGTGCAGTTGATTCCAAAGCTTTGAAATAAGTTGGAAAAAATAACCGAAGGGTTCATGTAATTCCTCCAAACAAAGCTAAGCGGGGCAGCGGCAACGCTGTCCCGTTTAGCTAAAAATATGTTGCTGGATTTGTTTAATCTGCCAGCGTCAAGCCGTACTTATCGGCAAGCGACTGCAGGCTGCCGTCCGCCTTCAGGTCGGCGATGATCTTGTTGACCTCCTCGCACAGGTCGCTGCCCATGCGGAAGCCGATGCCGTACTCCTCCTGATGGAACACGCCGCAGGTCGTCAGGTCGGCAAAATCGGTGCCTTCGCCGATCATGGTGTCGGCCATCGTCTGGTCGAAGATGGCGGCGTCCGCCGTGCCGGACTTGACTTCGAGCAGCGCGTCGGTCTGCTTGTTGACCGTTAGCAGCTCCGCCTGAGACAGGTTTTCGTCCTCTTCGGCGACCTCCTGCGCGGCCGAACCGGCCTCAACGGTGACGGTTTTGCCGATCAGCTTGGAGAAGTCGGAATAAACGTCCTTGTTCTCGGCCTTGGTTACGATCACCTGCGTGTTCTGCGCATACGGCTCGGAGATCGAAATATTCGCCTTGAGGTCGTCCGTGATGGTCATGCCGTTCCACAGGCAGTCGATGTTGCCGTTTTCCAGCTCGACCAGCTTGGTGTCC
>JAUNGZ010000039.1:7031-9557 GCA_030524205.1 Eubacteriales bacterium | reverse complement strand
CAAGAGGGGAGAACCCTACGGTTTCTCCCCTCTTGCGAATCACCCCTTTTCCCTTATTCCTAGTGAGAAGCCCGAGCCGATTGCATCGGCTCTCCCGCACGGCACAAAGCTCCGAAAAGGACGACGGGGGGCCGAAGCGGAAAATGCCGCCGCGCAGAAGATCGCGCCGCGCTCAGCACCGGAGGGTGCGTGCAAGACAAGGCCGACGCGCTCCCGCTCTATGCGCGCGTAACAGCGCGCGGGAGGGTGGTGCCGCGCTCACCCTCCGAAAGGAGCGCAAGGCGCGTCGCACCATGTGCAGCTGTGTCAAGTTCCACAGCCGCCCACATCCCCGAAACGCACCGCAGCCCGCCTTGTCGTAGGAAACCGCACGGCGGCTCTCCGTGCCCCAGAAAGGACAAGGGAAGTTGGGGAGTCCCAAGAGGGGCAAGGAACCGTAGGTTCCTTACTCCTTTTGGCCCCCGCGGCGGGCGCCGCGACGTTCCTCGCCGCCCTCAGGCGGCGAAATCCCCCGACCCTTTTATCTTCTTTTCCCAAAAGAAGGAGGAACCCCCATGCCCGCGTTGGACGACAGCGTCCAGTTTGTCAAGGGCGTCGGCCCGAAGAAATGCAAACTGTTTGAAAAACTGCATATCCGCACGCTGCGGGACGCGCTCGAAACCTATCCCCGCGATTATGAGGACCGCACCCATATCACCCCCATCGCCGATATCGGGGAGGAGGGCAAATACGCCGTGCGCGCCGTCGTCGGCACCGAGCCCAAGCTCAGCCGCATCCGCAAGGGCA
This sequence comes from Eubacteriales bacterium, assembly GCA_030524205.1. Lineage (GTDB taxonomy): Bacteria > Bacillota > Clostridia > Oscillospirales > Butyricicoccaceae > Agathobaculum. The sequence continues at coordinate 8,771 of JAUNGZ010000039.1, read as the reverse complement.
TGACGCTGGTCAAATGCACGGTTTTCGACGAATCGGGCGCGCTTGCCGTCACGTATTTCAACAATCCCTATGCCGCCGCGCTTCTCAAAGCCGGCCGGGAATACCTGTTTTACGGCCTTGTCAAGGGCTTCGGCCGCGCGCGGACGCTGATTTCGCCCCAGTCGGAGCAGGTCGCGGCGGACGAAGATCACCCCGGCCGCATCGTGCCCGTCTACCCGCTTTCGGCGGGGCTGACCCAGCGCGACATGGCGCGCGTGACCGAGGCCGCGCTGGGCGCCGTTCCCGGCGACTGGCCCGATCCCCTGCCCGAGCTGCTGCGTGCCAAATACGATCTGCTGGACGCCGCCGACGCGCTCGGCGCGATCCACCGCCCGCAAACGCTTGCCGAGGTCGGGCAGGCGCGCCGCCGCATGGTGTTTGAGGAGCTGTTCCTGCTGTGCTGCGGACTGCAGCAGCTCAAGGAGCGCCGCCGCGCCGACCAAGGCCTGCCGTTTGCCCGCACGTCGCTGGATTCCTTTTTCTCCGCGCTGCCCTTCGCGCCAACTGGCGCGCAGAAGCGCGCGATTGCGGAAATCTGCGCCGACTGCGCCTCCGGCCGCCCGATGAACCGGCTGGTGCAGGGCGACGTCGGCTCGGGCAAGACGGTGGTCGCCGCGGCGCTGTGCGCGCTGGCCGCGCAGAACGGCTTTCAGGCCGCCTTCATGGCGCCGACCGAAATCTTAGCCGCCCAGCACGCCGAAACCCTGTCCCCCCTGCTTCATAAGCTGGGCGTTTCCTGCACGCTGCTCACCGGGTCGATGAGCGCGGCGCAGCGCCGCGCCGCGCTCTCCGCCATCGAGGACGGCACGGCGCGGGTCGTGGTCGGCACGCACGCGCTGATCCAGCAAAGCGTCGTTTTCCACAACCTCGGCGCGGTGATCGCGGACGAGCAGCACCGCTTCGGCGTGGCCCAGCGCGCCGCGCTCTCCGCCAAGGGACAGACGCCGCACACGCTGGTGATGAGCGCCACGCCCATCCCGCGCACGCTGGCGCTGATTATGTACGGCGACCTCGACGTGTCCGTTTTGGACGAACTGCCGCCCGGCCGCACACCGGTCGAAACCTACGCGGTCGGCCAGAATATGCGCCGCCGCATCACCGCCTTTATCGACAAGCAGATCGAGGCGGGCGGGCAGGCCTACGTCGTCTGTCCGCTGGTCGAGGAGGGCGAGAGCGGCCTGAAAAGCGCCGAGCAGCACGCGGTCGATCTGCAAAAGGCGCTGCCGCACCGCCGCGTCGCCGTGCTGCACGGCCGCATGAAAAACGCGGAGAAAGACCGGATCATGCGCGATTTTGCCGCGCAGAATTACGATATTCTGGTCGCCACCACGGTGATCGAGGTCGGCGTGGACGTGCCGAACGCCAATCTGATGGTCGTCGAGGACGCCGACCGCTTCGGCCTTTCCCAGCTCCACCAGCTGCGCGGGCGCGTCGGACGCGGCGCGCGGCAGTCCTACTGCGTGTTTTTCGGCGCGGACAAGGGCGAGGCCGCCCGCGAGCGCCTGAAAATCCTGTGCAAAACGTCGGACGGCTTCGAGATCGCCCGCGCCGACCTTGCCCAGCGCGGCCCGGGCGACTTTTTCGGTCGGCGCCAGCACGGCCTGCCCGCGCTGCACGTCGCCGATCTGGCCGCCGACCTCGCGCTCATGCAGGACGCGGGCGAGGCGGCCGCGGCCCGCCGCCCCCGCGCCCCCGCGCGGA
>JAUNGZ010000039.1:0-7021 GCA_030524205.1 Eubacteriales bacterium | reverse complement strand
CCCCGCTCCCCGCCCCCGCACTGCCCCCCCCCCCCCCGCAAACCCACCACCCGCCCAAGGCGCCCGTGCCCAACGACGCCCGCGACCCGTCGCTTACCGGCTATCCCGAGCTGCGCGAGCGCGTCCGGCGCATGTTTGCCGGCCGGGACGACGAAGCATTTAACTGAACCATTTACAAGAAGGAGGCCGCACCATGCAATGGCAGGAAAGATTCCCCCAAACCGCAATGCCCAGCCCCGAGGAAATCCGTGAAACCGTCGGCGACCCGCTGTGGGACGCGCTGTGCGGCGAGATCGAAGCACGGTGGAAGGTCAAGCCCAAATACGAGTACAGCCGCTGTGCCATGATCCCGGGCTGGAACGTCAAGTACAAAAAGCGCGGCAAGGCGCTCGCCACGCTCTATCCCGACATCGGCGGGTTCGGCTGCCTGCTCGCCCTGCCGGATGCAAAGCAGAACGAGGCCGAGTTCGCGCTCGCCTGCTGCCAGCCAGCCTTGGCCGAGCAGTACCGCTCGGCCAAGTCCGTGATGGGCTGCCGCTGGCTGATGCTTGAGCGGGTGGACGAGCCGGCCGTGCACGATATCCTGACGCTGATCGCGTGTAAAACAGACTGAACGGCAGAAAAGAACCGCCGCGGAACATCCGCGGCGGTTCTTTTTATCTCATTTCGCTTTCGGGCGCGCGCTCGCGACGCTCGGACAGAAACAGCCCGGCGAGCGCCAGCGCCGTGCCGGCAGCCATCATGGGCGTCATCGTCTCGTGCAGGATGAGCGCCGAAAACACAATCGTCACGACCGGCACGATATAAACGTACACGCTGGTCTTGACCGCGCCCAGAATGCGCACCGCGCTGTTCCACGTGACAAAGCACGCGGCCGACGCGCACAGCCCCAAAAACAGCAGGTTCGCCAGATGCAGCGGCTGCGCCCACGCGGCGAGGCCGGCCGGAAAGCCGTCCCACACCGCGCACGGCACGAGGAACAGCAGGCCGTAGAAAAACACGCGGCAGGTGGCGGGCACGGTCTGATAGCCGAAGGACGAAATCTTGCGCACGATGGCTGAGTAAACGCCCCAGACGAGCGCGGCCAGCACGCCGAGCAGCGCGCCCAGCGGGCCGAAGTGCAGCTCGCTCACGCCCGAAAAGGAAACGAGCGCCACGCCCGAGATCGCGCACGCAAACCCGGCGAAAAACCACCTGCCGAGCGGCTCTCCGCCCAGCAGAACGCCCGCCGCGATCGCCGTGAACAGCGGCGCGACCGACACGACCACGCCGATCAGCGAGGCCGAGGCGTAGGTCAGCGCAATGTTTTCCATCAGGAAATACAGCGTCACGCCCGTCAGCCCCGCCGCCGCGAAATACAGCTCATGCGCTTTCTTTTCGGTTTTCAGCCAGCCGCGGCCGACCAGCAGCAGCGCGAGAAAGCCGAGCGCGAAGCGCATGACCATGATCTCGACCGGCGAAAACGTGCGCAGCAGCACTTTTGTCGAAACGAACGTCGTGCCCCAGACGAGCACGGAAAACAGGGCCAGCAGATGGCCCGTCAGTTGGCTTTGCTGTTTCATGGGAGTCCTCCAGTTGTCGGTTTCGCCGCCGGGCGGCTATTTATTCGATGAATCCGCCGCCGATCACCACGTCGCCGTCGTAAAAAACGGCGGACTGTCCCGCCGCGGGGGCGCGCACGGCGTCCTCAAACACGACGCGGGCGTTTACGCCCTCGGGGTACACCGCCGCGCGGGCGCTGCGCCTCGAAAAGCGCACGCGCACCTCGCACGAAAACGCGCCGTTTTCGGCGTATTCGGGCGCGATATAGTGCACGTCCCGCACCGCAATCTCCTTTTGGAACACGTCCTCGAGCGACAGGACGACCTCGTTCGTCTCCGGCCGCAGCGCGTGCACGAACAGCCGGCCCTCCGCCGCGATCCCCAGCCCCTTGCGCTGGCCGACCGTATAGCAGTGCAGCCCCTTGTGCCGGCCGAGCACGCGGCCCGTCTCGTCCACGAAATTGCCCGGCGGGCAGGCCGCGCCGTGGCGGTCGAGCCAGCCGTGCACGTCGCCGTCCGGGATAAAGCAGATGTCCATGCTGTCCGGCTTATCGGACACGGAAAGGCCGATTTCGCGCGCGTTTTCGCGCACCTCGGCCTTATTCTCCGCCTCGCCCAGCGGGAAGATGCAGCGCGCCACCGTTTTGCGCGGCAGACGGTGCATCATATAGGTCTGGTCCTTGTCCGCGCGGGCGCGCAGCAGCAGCGCGCGTCCCTCGGCGTCCCGCCCGGTGCGGGCGTAGTGGCCGGTCGCGACATAGGGCGCGCCGATCTCGTCGGCATAGTCGGTGAGCGCGCGGAATTTGATCAGCGGATTGCACACCACGCACGGATTGGGCGTGCGCGCGGAGCGGAACGAATCCGCAAAATAGGCGCAGACCTGCTGCTCGAACGCCTCGCGCCGGTGCGCGACATAGAGCGGGATACCCAAATCGTCCGCCGTGTGCTGCGCCGCTTCCACGCCGCCCAGCCCGACCTCGAGGAACAGCCCGTGCACCTCGAAGCCCTGCGCGCGCAGGCGCGCCGCGGCCACCGCCGAATCCACGCCTCCCGATAATCCTAACACTACTTTTTCCATCATTCTATCAAGATCTCCCACTGTCAGTCGCAAACATTTCACTTCCGCGCCGCAAGGGCGCGCCAAAAAGAAAATGAGCGCTCCGCGCTCATTTTCGCAGCCCGTTCAAAAAGCGCCGTGCCGCGGCGCGCGCGGAGCGGGTCAGCCCTCGCTCGTCCACGCTTCCAGCCCCGCGAACGCGTTGTACGGCGCGGGCGTAAATTCGTCGATCAGGCCCTTGCGCAGGATCAGCTGCCCGCACTCAAAGGCGACCGGAATAATCGGCATCTGCTCAAGCAAAAGCCGGTAAAGCGCGGCCACGTCCTCGCCGCGGCGCGCCGCGGCGATAGCGCCCGATACCGTTTCGCTCGAATAGCCGCCGTAATTGAGGCTGCCGCCCGGGCTCAGCAGCGGCCGCAGGTCAAAATCGGGCGTCAGCAGCGTTTCGCCGTAATACACGTCGAACGAGCCCTCCCGCAGCATGGAGAGGAAGGTTTCATACGGCTGCTTATCCACCGTGACGGTTACGCCGATCGCGCGCCACGAGGCCGCGATCTGGTCGGCGGCCGCCGCTTTGAACGAGTTGTCCCCATTAACCAGCAGACGGACGGACAGCGGCTCCTCCAGCCCGGCCTCGTCCAGCAGCCGGGCCGCCGCCTCGGTATCGGCCGTCAGGCTGTACGACAGGCCGTCGCTCACGGGCTGGGGATTGACCGGCAGCGCCGCGGGCACCGCGAAGGACTGGAGCTGCACGTCGCACAGGCTCTGCCGCCCGAGCGCCGCCGACAGCGCCTGCCGCACCTTGGCGTTCGCCAGCGCAGCGCTGCCGTGATTGACGCCCAGATAATGCAGGTCCGCGCTCGCCGTGCGCACGGTGTCGACCGAGCCGCCGAATTTGGTGCTTGTGCCGTCGGGCGCGATGCGCGGCTCCCGCATGAGCGACACGTCGCCCGTTTGGAAGCTGGACGCCGCCGCGTCCGCGCGGGTCATGGTCACCAGCGTGATATGCCGAATCGAGCCCAAAAAGCCGCCGTGCCAGCTTTCATTCGCCTGAAGCGACCACGCGCCGTTTTCCTGCACGGGCTTAAACGGCCCGGTGCCGTCGGCAAAATCGCCCTCCGCCGAGCCCTGCCGGTAGATCGGGATGTCCAGCAGGCGCGGGAAATTGATGTTGGGCGAGGAAAGCGTGACGCGCACCTCGCTGTCCGACGCCGCCTCGATCGAGGAGACCTCGACCATGCGGTTGTGGTAGGGCGAGTCCTCGTTGTCCCGCGCGGCCCGCAGACTGGAAACCACGTCGGCCGCGGTCAGCTTCGCGCCCGACCAGAAGGTCACGTCGTCGCGCAGGGTGAAGGCAAAGGTGGTGCCGTCGCCCGTATAGTCGGCGCAGAGCACGTTCTGCGCGGTGAAATTGCCGCTGACCTCGAACAGGCCCTCATAAAGCGCCTCGCACACCAGCCGGTTGAGGCCCGTGCCGTCCATCACCGGGTTGAGCGTGCCGTTTTGATAATAGGCCAGACCAAAGTAAGCGGTCGACACCTTGACGTTGTCGACCGGGCGGCCGTCCTCGTCCCCGCCGTCCCCGCCGCAGGCGGAGAGCAGGCAGAGCGCGGCAAGCAGCAGCGCCAGCGCGCGTTTTTTGTGTTTGCTCATAAAAACGGTTTCCTTTCCGTCCGCGTTACAGGCAGATCACGCCGCCCTGCACGCCGCGCACGCCGTTTGTCCCGCGGTGCGACCAAAACTCGTCCGCGTGGCACAGGGTGCAGACGCCGCTGTCGATCACATTTTCAGCCGCAAGCCCCGCGCTTTGCAGCAGCGCGGCGCCGATCCCCTGCAGATCGACATGGAATTTCGCGCCCTTCTCCTGCACAAAGGGACGCACCATGCCGCCGAGGGACGCTTCCATCGCCGCGGGCACGTCGGCGTCCGTCTCGAAGCACTCCTGCCGGATGGACGGGCCCATGACCGCGATCAGGCTGTCCCGCCGCGTTCCCAGCCGCCCGGCCATCGCATCCACCGTTTTGGGCAGGATGCCGCCCGCCATGCCGCGCCAGCCGGAATGGCACACGCCCGCGGTATGCGTGGCGGGGTCGTACAACAGCGTCACAACGCAGTCGGCGTAAAACCCGACGAGCGGCGTGTCCGCCAGCGCGGTCACGATCGCGTCCGACTCCCACGCCATGGGCCGGTAAAGCCCCATGCCCGCCTCGTCCTCGGTGACAACCGAAACCTGTGTGTCGTGTATCTGCTTTGTCAGCGTCAGCCGCGTTTCCGGAACGCCGAGGCCGGCGGCGAGGCGGCGGTAGTTCTCGCGGACGTTTGCGGGATCGTCCCCTCTGTTGAAGCCCAGATTCAGGCTTTCGCAGTGCCCGGCGGAAACGCCGCCGAATTTTGTGGTAAACGCATGCCGCACGGGCAGGCGGCGGCAGGTATAATAAACAAACGGGCCGCGCTGCACGCGGCACATCGACTGATGCATGCTTTTCCCTCCCGGTGTATCCGTAACATTATATCAAATCGCACTATCTTCCACAAGGGCGCGTCCGGCTTCTTCTCATAAAACGCCAAAATCCGCCCGGTGCGAACCGTGTTTTTCTTGACAGTTTGACCAATAGGCTTTACAATTATCTTTAGTATAATACCTACTGTAATATAGCCTGTGTGGATTGCACGCGGCTTTTTCAAGGGCATTATAACAGGCCGCTGCTTGCAAACGGCCGTTTCTACCAAAAAAACCAACAGGAGGACACACCAAAACAATGGGCAACATCATCATACCGCTTGCTACCGGTATCGTGTGTCTCGTTGTGGGCGTTGTCATTGGCTTTCTGTACCGCAAAAGCGTTGCGGAAAAAGAGATCGGCTCCGCCGAAACGGAAGCGACACGCATCATCAACGAAGCCATCAAGGCCGGCGAAACGAAAAAGCGGGAAGCAATTCTCGAAGCCAAGGACGAAATCCACAAGCAGCGCACCGAAGCCGACCGCGAGCTGAAGGAGCGCCGCAACGAGACCCAGCAGCTCGAACGCCGCCTGATCCAGCGCGAGGAAGCGCTCGACAAAAAGAGCGACACGCTCGACCGCAAAAACGAAGACCTGTCCCGGCAGCTCGAAGCCACCCAGAAGGAAAAAGAGGATTTGGAACGCGTCAAGGCCGAGCAGCTTGAAAAGCTCGAGCACATCGCCAGCATGACCCGCGACGAAGCGCGCGAAATGCTGGTCAACTCCATCGAAGCGGAGGCCACGCACGACGCCGCCGTCCGCGTGCGCGAGATCAACCAGCGCGTCAAGGACGAAAGCGAGCAGACCGCCCGCGAGATCATCTCCACCGCCATCCAGCGCTGCGCCGCCGACCACGTCGCCGAGGCGACCGTGTCGGTCGTGCCGCTGCCCAACGACGAAATGAAGGGCCGCATCATCGGCCGCGAGGGCCGCAACATCCGCACCCTTGAAACGCTGACCGGCGTCGATCTGATTATCGACGACACGCCGGAGGCGATCACCCTGTCCTCGTTCGACCCGGTGCGCCGCGAAATCGCGCGCCTCAGCCTCGAAAAGCTGATCGTCGACGGGCGCATCCATCCCGCCCGCATCGAGGAAATGGTCGAAAAATCCCGCAAGGAGGTCGACCAGATCATCAAGTCGGAGGGCGAACGCGCCACCTTCGAGACGGGCATCCACGGCATCCATCCCGAGCTGATCAAAATCTTGGGCCGCCTGCGCTACCGCACGAGCTACGGCCAAAACGTATTACAGCACTCCATCGAGGTCGCGCACATCGCGGGCATGATGGCGTCCGAGCTGGGGCTTGACCCCGTGCCCGCCCGCCGCGCCGGCCTGCTGCACGATATCGGCAAGGCGATCGACCACGAGGTCGAGGGCAGCCACGTGCAGATCGGCGTCGACCTCGCCAAGCGGTACAAGGAAGCGCAGCCCATCATCCACGCGATCGAGGCCCACCACGGCGACGTGGAGGCCAAGACGATCGTCGCCTGCCTCGTGCAGGCCGCGGACGCGATCTCGGCCGCACGCCCGGGCGCGCGCCGCGAGAATCTGGAGAATTATATCAAGCGTCTGGAAAAGCTCGAGGGCATCGCCAACGAGACACCCGGCGTCACCAGCTCCTACGCCATTCAGGCGGGCCGCGAGATCCGCATTATCGTCAACCCCGACAAGATCTCGGACGACGCGATGGTGCTTCTCGCCCGAGACGTGGCCAAGAAGATCGAAAATGAGCTCGATTATCCCGGCCAGATCAAGGTCAACATGGTCCGCGAGACCCGCGCGATCGACTACGCGAAATAAGCCGTTTCAGCCGCAGAAAGGCCCGCACTTCGGTGCGGGCCTTTTTTGCGGTTTATCGGTAGTTTGCCGGCCCGGGGGAACGGGGGTTTCGCGCGCTGCGGCGCGCGGGGTTTCGCCGC
>JAUNGZ010000018.1 GCA_030524205.1 Eubacteriales bacterium | reverse complement strand
CGGTGACAATACTTGGCTGGCGACGGCCCGGAAAGATAACTCGACGCGCACATAGGCGGATCAGTTTACTGGTCCGCCCCCTATATTCCTCAATAGCTCAGTTGGTAGAGCATGCGGCTGTTAACCGCAGGGTCGTTGGTTCGAGTCCAACTTGAGGAGCCACATTGATCAGGCTTTGCCGCCACCTTAACCGTGGCGGCAAAGTGCTATCAAATCCATTTTACATGGGCCTTTAGCTCAGTTGGTTAGAGCAACCGGCTCATAACCGGTCGGTCCCGGGTTCGAGTCCCCGAAGGCCCACCAATTTAATCTGGCCCGGTAGCTCAGTTGGTTAGAGCGCCAGCCTGTCACGCTGGAGGCCGTGGGTTCAAGTCCCATCCGGGTCGCCAACGCTGCTGTAGCTCAGTAGGTAGAGTGCATCCTTGGTAAGGATGAGGTCACCAGTTCGACTCTGGTCAGCAGCTCCAAACAAAAGGCCGTCAGCTTATGCTGGCGGTTTTTTGTCGTCCTGTGGGTGATGCTGTCGACTTATTTTATAATGTATGCTATACTATATTTAACCTGTTATACGGTGTAGAAACCTTGGAAAGAGGGCAAAATTATGACGATTCTCACCTGCGAATGCGGCAATGAGATATATATTATGGATGAAACGGAAGCGTCTGCATGGAAATGTGATCGCTGCGGCCAGTGGTATGACTTCTTTGGCGTTAAGGTGAGGCCTCCGGAGGAGCGTGCGCCCAAGATGTCGCCGCATTTGATCAACTGGAGTGCCGGAGAAGAACTGTAAGGACTGGAGAAATAATATGAACAGGCAAAAAATCGCGTTGTTGACCGATTCCTGCGCGGATATTCCGCCTGCGCTGCTGCACAAGTATGATATCTATGTTGTGCCGCTGCGGCTGATTTTTTCAGATGGGGAATATGCGGACGGCGTCGATATCACAGCGTCGGAAGTCTACCGGCGGCTTCGGTCCGAAATTCCCAAAACGACGCTGCCGGGCGGGGACGCGGTCGAGGATGCGTTTGCCCGTATCCGGCAGGCGGGGTACACCAAGGTGTTGGCCATCAACTTTTCCAGCGGTTTGAGCGGTACGCATAATTTGGTGCGAGTGATCGGAGAGCAGGCGGTCGGGCTGGAGGTTGCGGCCTTTGATACGCTGAGCGGTTCGCTGGGCACTGGTATGACTATGCTGCAAGCTGCCCGCTGGATTGAGGAGGGCTGGTCTTGGACCGCGCTGCTGCGGGCGCTGCCGCTGCTTATTGGCGACACTCATGTCTTTTTCTGCGTTGATACGCTGGAGTATCTGCAAAAGGGCGGGCGGATCGGAAAGATTTCGGCGGTTGCGGGCACGCTGCTGCAGATTAAGCCTATTATATCCTTTGCTCCGGACGGCGAGCTGGTCAATGTGGCGAAGGTTCGCGGGCGTAAGGCTGCGATGGAACGAATGGTGCAAATGGCCGCAGCTCTTGTGCCGCGCGGCGCCCGCTTCAATCTGGCGGTTGCGCATGGGGATTCGCCTGCGGAATTTAAGGAGATCCGTGCGATGGCGCAGCAATCCCTGCCCGATTTTGAGAATTTCTCTGAAGGGGAAATTGACTGTACCTTAGGTGCGTATGTGGGGCCGCATCTGCTTGGGATAGGCGTGCAAATGCTGACCAATGTTTTTTCACAAAATAAGTCTATTTTGTAACAGGAATGTAATGGTAATGTAATCCGTTTTCAGGTAGCATATGGTATAATATATCAATAGAATAGGTAGAACCGGATAGGGAAGGAATGAACGGACAATGACATACCAACCGACGTATCGGTCGAGATATAAACGCCGCCGTCGCCGCAACAGCCATTATGGCGTGCTGATCGCCTTGATTTTGGTGATCATTATTGCCGTACCGGTTGCGATTCACTTGGTGAAAGGGCTTTCCGGCGCTGTTTTTGGCGCAAGCAGCAAGGAGCTCGTCTATCAGCTGGACAATTCCAAGGCTTACGCGGGCGGAGAGTTAATTGATCTGGGCGCCGCGCCATATCAAGATGAGAGCGGGAACGCTCTGGTTCCGCTCAAATCGCTGTGCGATAAGCTGGATTTGACGCTCTCTTGGGAGTCTGCGAGCAAAACAGCGACCGTCACCCATAAGAAGGACACTTTGTATGTGCAGGCGGGCAGCCAAACGCTGCGCCACAATGATCAAACAAGCACGATGGCGGCCAAGACCAGCATTGTCAATGGAGCTACTTTTGTGCCTGTGCGGGATTTTTGTCAGGCGCTGTCATGCAAGGTGAGCGAGCTGGGCGACGATCAGGGCAATCTGATCGTCATATCCCGGTCGAAAAAGGAGCTCGGCGACGATAAGCTGGGTAAAATAGCGGACGACGCGCTTAAATTGCTGGGGCCGTCCCGCCAGCAGGTGCTGGCCGGAAGCGTGCTGATGCGCGTTGAGTCCGACAAGCTGATTGCCGGCGGCGAAACCAAGCAGATGAAGGAAGAAGGCAAGAAGGCCGGCGCGGCCGCCACCGTCGTGGACGCAATCAAGTTTGTGCCGCTGAAAGCGGCGGTTGAAGCGCTGGGCGGAACCGCTGAATTTGACGGCAAATCGGATTGGACAGTCACCTATCAGGAGATCGAGTCCAAGATCCCAACCGACGGCAAGCCGAAGGTAAACGGTAAGTCGGTCAAGGGCGAAAACGTCACGGTTTTCTCGGATGAGCAGAGCGGCCGCTTCTACGTCTCCGCAGAGCTGTTCGCGGCTGTGATCGGAGCGCAGTACACCGATCTGGCCGATGAAAACGGAACCTTCGCGTTTACCAAAATGCCGCTTGACGGATTCGACAGCCAGAAAGCCTACCTTGATTCCTTGCAGAACGAGTTAACGGCTTCGGTTGGCGGCAATATTCCCGACGCCGACGTCTATATCGCGCTGACATTTGACGACGGACCGACCGGCGCTGGCGTGTATGAATCTTATCCGAATGGGCTGACCAATTACCTGATGGAGGAATTGGCCAAGCGGAACGCCCACGCCACATTCTTTATGGTTGGCAACCGCATCAAAATGTTTGAGAGCGTACTGCCGCTTATGGCGGAGGGCGGCCATGAACTGGGAAACCATACGATGACGCATCCAATGGAGCATTTGACCGGCTTGGATGCGGAAAGCGTGCGGGATCAGGTCGCTTCCAATAATGACGTAATCAAGCAGGTGTCCGGATATACGTCTACGGTCATGCGTCCGGTTGGCGGCGGCGTGAACGATACGGTTAAGGAGCAGATGAAAGCGCTCGGTATGCCGATCATCAACTGGAGCGTTGACACGCAGGATTGGAAGGTGCGCGATAAGGAAAGCGTGCGCAGCGCGATTGTTAACCATGCGGGAGACGGGGATATTGTGCTGATGCATGATTTGTACCCCACTTCGGTTGAAGGAGCGCTGGCTGCGATCGACGACCTGCAAAGCCAGACCGGCAAGACCTACGCCTTCGTGACCGTGTCGGAATTAGCGGCCATCAAGGGCGTTACGCTGGAGCCGGGCGTTGTTTACAACAACCTGTCGGATGCGACGGTTCAGCAAATCAACGACGGCACTTATGACCCCGTAACATTCCTGTAAAAACGAAACGCGCAGACGTCAAAGCGTCTGCGCGTTTTTTACAGCGGATAATTTGGAAAATATTTGCGTACGAACGGGATATCGCGCACGGAAAATGTTTTTCCGTTTAAATAGGAGAGCGCGCCCGCGCCGGAAACGAAGCGGAACGAAAGAGAATAGGCGTAAAGAGCCTGCCCGCTTTCGCCATAGGGGCGGTTCAGCTCGTTTGTGCCGTATTTCCCATCGCCCAGCAGAGGACAGCCGATAGAGGCCATGTGCGCCCGTATTTGGTGCGTGCGGCCGGTGAGCAGCTCGCATTCGATCAAAGACAGCCTGCCGGAGCAGGCCAGCGTGCGATAACGCGTCCGGGCGGTTTTCGAGCCGGGAACACGCGTCCGGTGGAGCGTGACCTGCTTGCGCGTCTCGTCCCGCCGCAAAAAGTTTTCGACCATGCCCTCTGGCGGCTTGGGGCGGCCGTGAACGATGCATAAATAGCGTTTTTCCAATTCGCGGGATTTGATCTTATCGTTCAGGACGCGCAGCGCTTCGGCTGTTTTAGCGGCGATCACGATGCCGCCCGTGTTTCGGTCGATCCGGTTGCAGAGGGCAGGGGCGAACGAAGCGGCGTCCTCCGGGTTCCATGCGCCGGATTGGTATAAATATGCCTGTATATGCGCGATCAGCGTGTCGGCACTGCCTCTTTCATCCGCATGCACAACCATGCCGGGGGCCTTGTCGGCAAGCAGGATGTTTTCGTCCTCATATACGATCTTGAGCTGCGGGCGCGCAATCCGGCGGAACGCCTGTTCCTCCCGCGGGGCGTCGAAATATTCATCGTTCAGGTAAAGCTGCACGGCGTCTCCTTCCGTCAGCTTATAAGCGGCGTCCGTGCGCTTGCCGTTGACCTTGATGCGCTTTAAACGGAGATATTTGTGCATCTGCCCGCCGGAGAGCAGCGGAACGGCTTTTTCGAGAAATTTGTTCAGCCGCTGGCCGCTGTCGTTTGCGGTAATACGAAATTCTTTCAAATCGGCATACCTTTCTGCTTGCATGTAAAGTCTATGCGTTCAGTATACCGCACTTTTGAGAAAAAGGGAAGGGTTCGAATTTTGCATAGTGTAATTTGAATTGTGAAATATTTACAAAAATACAATTGTGCAAAAGTGTACTTTGACGAAAATCGAAGCGAGATCTGAATTGTGATTGATAGCACGATCGTATGCTTGTATAATAATACAGGAGAGAAAACGAGGGGAAGGAGGGAACTGGGCTTTGAAAAAGAGTATGACGATTACAGAAATTGCCAAGGAGGCGGGCGTTTCCAAATCGACAGTTTCCCGTGTGCTGAATAACAAATCGGATGTGCTGCCGGGAACCAAGGAGCGCGTACTCCGTGTGATTAGAGAGCACCAGTTTCAGCCGAACGCCTACGCGCGCAGCATGTCGCAGCGGCGAAGCAGAACAATCGGCGTGGTAGTGCCCCACGATATTGACTATGTATTCCAAAACCAGTATTATATGGAAATCCAGCGGGGCGTATTAAAGGCGCTGACCAAACGGGGCTACTATGCGCTGATCCTTTGCTGCCGCGACATGAAAGAAGCGTTTGACGCCGTGCTGCAAAAGCGGGTCGACGGCCTGCTGCTGATCAGTCCGCTGTATGAGCATACGCCGTACATCAATGAGCTGCTGGAAAACCGTGTGCCGCTGGTGCTGATCGGAAAAGCGCCTTCGTCGCAGCCGGTCTATCAGGTGTGTATCGACAACTATGTCGGCGCAACGCTCGCCATGAATCATTTGTTTGATCTGGGGCATGAGCAGATTGCTTTTATCAACGGTCCGCATTTCCTGCCGTCAAGTGAGGAGCGCCGCCGCGCGTATTTGGACGGTATGGCGCGGCAGGGGCATCCGGTAATGCCCGGCATGGTGCGGGAGGGATATAATTCCATTGACTCCGGCTATCAGGTTGCGACGCAGATATTAAACGAGTTTCCCGAGGTAACGGCGCTGTTTGTCGCGTCGGACTATATGGCGATCGGCGTGCTGGATGCGATCCACGACCGCGGGATGCGCATTCCGCGGGATATTTCGGTTGTGGGATTCGATAATATCCAGATGTCCGCGCAGGTAATGCCCAGCTTGACCACTGTCAGCCAGCAGATCGAGGAAAAAGGCCGTATCAGCGTCAATCTGCTGATGGACCTGATTGAGGGCGCGGAGATTCCGGAGGAAACGGTGATCGAGGTGGAAGCGAAGCTGATTGCACGCGACAGCTCGGGAACGGTCCCCAGCCGGAAGCAGCCTTCCCCGTGGGTGACACGGCATATTCCGCTATAAAATCACTGCATGAAAGAGCAGGCGCCGCTGTGGGCGACTGCTCTTTTTTTAGATATGGGAGAAATCTGTCGAAAGGGCTTGCGGTTTGCCGAAATGCTTTGTATAATTAAAATGTTGATTTTAGGAGTGATTGAACTATGTTAAAGCTGGTGAAACTGTTCCCGCAGTACATGCTGCTGCCGGTGATCGGCGGGCTTGCGCTGCTCGGCGTGGGGATTTACATGGTGCTGAACGGCGTTTCCTTCCTTTGGGCGGCGCTGCTGCTGATTATCGGATGCGTGATTCTGTATATCATCGCGCTGTCCTCCGCCGTCGGCGCGCATCAGGATCGAATCGCATGGCTGTATCGGGATCTGGAGCCGGAGCGCTTTTTGGAAAAGTACAGCAAACTGCTGCCGCGCGCGCAGAAGTATCCCGAGCAGGAGGTGACCGTTCGCGCCCATTTGGCCAACGGGCATGCCGCGCTCGGCGAATTTGACAAGGCGCTCGAGCTTTTGGATAACGCGCCCAAGGTGGACGACCAAGCGCTCAAGATCCTGCTGCTCAACAACCGCGCGCAGATTTATTTTCAGACGGAGCAGGCGGACAAGGGAAAAGAATGCCTCGACCAAATGCGGGTGCTGATTGCCGAAGGCGGCGACCAAGCGCGCGCACAGTATGCGGAGAGCGAACGCATGCTGCAATGTCATTACGACGCGCTGACCAGCGTGTGCCATGATGATGCGTATCTTCGCACGATCGTGCGGGACAGCACGGCCGCGCTGTTCCGCGTCAATGCAAGCCTGCTGCTGGCGCGCGTGTACCTGTCGCAGGGGGAAACGGAAATGGCGCGATCGTATCTGGAAGAGACGGTTGAGAAGGGAAGGGACTGGCTCTGGCCGACGCAAAAGGCGCGGCAGATGCTGGAAACAATGCAGAAGTAAAACTGCTGCGGTATTGTATAACGGTAAAAAAAGCCCTTGCACGAATCGTGCAAGGGCTTTTTGCTTGAACTTACGCAGTGTATTTCTTGAGCGTGGCACGGATGGCGCCGGGGCCGGCCATCATTTCCTTCCAATAGCCAATGACCTTATCCGCAAGGCCGCAGGCATACAGGTCAACGCCAAAAATCGCCGCGTCGGACAGGATGGGCTGCAGCTTGGCAACCGCGTCGTCGTCCGCCTGACCCAGCGTGATGCCAGCCAGCTTTTCCTGCAGAGAGGACAGCAGCGGATCGGCGCTGCACTGGAACGGGTTGCCCTCGTCGTCAACCGCGAGCAGGTAACGCAGCCAGCCCGCCAGAACCAGCGGGATATAGGTCAGCTCGGCAGCCTTGCCGGGACCCATGGCGTCGTAGTTCTTGATCGCGTTGCCGAAACGGATCGAAACCTTCTGTGAGGTGTCGGTTGCAATGCGCTGCGGCGTATCCGGAATGAACGGATTGGGCAGGCGCGTTTCAAACACTTCGTCAAGGAAGGCCTTGGGGCTCAGAACGCCCGGATCGACGACGACCGGCATACCTTCGATGTGGCACATACGGTCGATCAGCGTATACAGCTCGTGGTCCTGCACTTCCTTCGCAATAGAGGTGTAGCCGAGCAGGCAGCCGTAAACAGCCAGCGCGGTCTGGGGCGGGTTCAGGCAGGTGCACACCTTCATCATTTCCACGTTGTTAACCGTATCGCGGTCTGTGAAGATGACGCCGGCCTTATCAAGCGCCGGACGGCCGTTCGGGAAATCGTTTTCGATTACCAGATACTGCGGACGCTCGGCGTTAACAAACGGCGCGATATAAGTGTTCTTGCTGGTGACGAAAGGATGCATGTCCTCCAGTCCGTCCGCTTCCAGCTTCTCTGCGATTTCGGGAGCCGGACGGGGGGTGATCTTGTCGATCATCGACCACGGGAAGGAGACCTTTTCAGTCAAATAAGCGTATTCGTCGTCAGAGATCTGTCCGTTCTGCTTCCATGCGTCGACAAAGGTCATAATCGCGCCTTGCAGCTTGGCGCCGTTGTGGGAGCAGTTGTCCATCGAAACCATGGCGAGCGGCGCGCCGCAGGTGTGCATGCGGTGCAGCAGCAGCGCGGCAAGCTGCGCCATAAAGGATTTCGCGGCGGCGGGGCCGTTCTTCATGTCCTCGGCGGCCGCCGGGACAAGCTCCTGCTTGGCGTTGCGCAGGGAATACCCCTTTTCCGTAATGGTAAAGGAGACCATCTGCAGCGAAGGGGCGGCAAAAATCTCGCGCACACGGTCAAGATCGTGCAGCAGGGTGGTGGTTTCCGCGACCGAACCGATGACTTCCTTTTCAATGCGGCCGTCGGCTTCGAGCGTGACGGCAACCGTCAGGTTGTTCACCTTGTGAAAGCACTTGGTGACGATTTCGTCGTCGTAGCTCTCGCAGGTGATGATGCCCTTGTCCATATCGCCGCTTTCAATCAGGTGCTGTGCGACGGAAGCCTGAAAAGCGCGGAACAGGTTGCCAGCGCCGAAATGCAGCCATGTGGGGGCGGCCTTCGTCTTTGCGGCGACAGCCTCGATATCGAACGACGGCAGCTTATAGCCCTTCCAAGCGGCCGTATCCTTTAAAGAAGAGAGAGAGAGTTTCATTGTTTAATGTGCTCCTTCCAGCTTTTCCAGCGTATCCCAGACACCCCAAAGGTACATAATACCAAGTGCGCGGTCATACAGACCGTAGCCGGGACGGCACTTTTCGCTCCAGATATGGCGGCCGTGATCGGGACGCATATAGCCGTCGTAGCCGCAGTCATGATAGGCCTTCATGATGTTGTAGATGCCGACGTCGCCGTCGCAGTCGCGGTGGGAAACCTCGGAGAAATCGCCGTTGTCGTAGTGCTTGACATTGCGCACATGTGCAAACGCGATGCGGTCGCAGTAGGTGCGGACAATATCGGCAACGTCGTTATTCGGGTTGGCGCCGAGCGAGCCGGAGCACAGGCACAGGCAGTTATTCGGATGATCGACCAGCTTAAGGAACTTGCCGATCGCTTCCTTGTCGACCAGCAGGCGGGGCAGGCCGAAAATATCCCAGGGGGGATCGTCCTGATGAATCGCCATTTTGATGCCGGTCTCCTCACAGGTGGGCATGATGGCCTCGAGGAAGTACTTCAGGTTCTCCCACAGCTTTTCCTTGGTTACCGGCGCGTATTTGGCAAACAGCTCGTCGAGCTGCGCCATGCGCTCGGGCTCCCAGCCGGGCATCGTATAGCCCTTGCAGCCTTCCAGAATGTAATCGGCCATTTCCTTTGCGTCCTCGCGGATGACGGCCTTCTCATAAAAGAGTGCGGTCGAACCGTCGGGCAACGGATGGAACAGGTCGGTGCGCGTCCAGTCAAATACGGGCATAAAGTTGTAGGTGACAACCTTAACGCCGCACTGCGCCAGATTGCGGAGCGTGGTTTTATAGTTTTCGATATACTGATCGCGGGAGGGGAGACCGATCTTGATGTCGTCGTGCACGTTGACCGACTCGACAACGTCGATGTTAAAGCCGGCGTCCTCGATTTTCTTCTTTTCGGCCATGATTTCGTCGACCGTCCAGATCTCGCCGGCCTGCTTGTGGTGCAGCGCCCAGACGATGCCGGTCACGCCGGGAATCTGCTTGATATCGGAAAGAGACACACTGTCGTTGCCCTCACCGTACCAGCGGAATGTCATTTGCATAGCAAAACCTCCTAATATATTTGGATTTCCAAGGCAGCGGGCGGGGGATCGCTTCAAATAGCAGCCAGCGGCATCGGAATTTGGCGGAAACGTTCCCGCGTACTTTCAAAAATACCCTCCACACGGACACATGGAGGGCTTCTCCGGTAGCTTGCCGGAACAGTACGTGGAACAAAACCACCATTCACTGTCATTATAATACATACGGAAAAGTTGTCAAGCAGACGGCGTTTGAGAAAATTAAAATTCGGTTACAAAACATTTTTTTGCATCGCAAAGGATCTGGGTAAAAGTGGAAACAACGAGGATGAAGTTGTGGAAATAGCACAATGAAGAATAATAAAAATTGTAAGAAAATACATTGAAATTTTTATTCTCTGAAAATGTTAACAAAAAATTCATGATACATTTTGCAGGATATACAAAAACCAGAAAAGGGTCGTGATTTCTTTTGTGGGGTATTGACAATCATGGACAAGGCAATTATAGTATTACTGTACTTCAGAAAGCTGCTGTATCACGATGCCGTTCAAAACGCCGGATGAGAAAAAACGTACTTTTTTCTCTTTTAAATGCGAAGCTGCCGGCTGGGAGACACAGACGAACAGCTGGAGCCGATGGACAATTATGGCTGTACGATATGGAAAAGAATAAAACATAACGTGCGTCTGTTGTCTATTTTGTTTGCGACTTTGCGAAACCGTTCCCGCAACATATTATCCCAAGCATGCGACAGATCGCAAAAACGCACGGCGGACACAGCGCAGCGGCAAGGGAACAGAAGTCAAGTTTAGGAGGACGTCAGGTTATGAAAAAACTGTTGTTAACCGACTTTAACAAGGTCGAAACCGTTGAAGCGCCGATTCCGGAGCCCGGTCCCGGTCAAGCGGTCGTCCGCATCAAGTATGCGGGTATCTGCGGTTCCGACCTACATATTTTTGCGGGCCAGCACCCGACGGCCAAGCCTCCTCTGGTTATGGGCCATGAGGCGTGCGGCGAATTATACGCAATTAACGCGGATCGAACCGACATTAAGGTGGGCGACAAGGTTTGCGCGCACACCATCGAGCCGTGCAACGCCTGCGAAGGCTGCCATGTAGGCCGCGAGAACCTCTGCACCAACGTCAAAATCATGGGTACTTCCATGGACGGCGTGTTCACGCAGTATCTGCTGGTCAACGCCGATCGCCTGATCAAGTTCCGCGATGACGTCGATATGAAGATCGCCGCGCTTGTCGAGCCGCTGACCGTTGCCGTGCACGATACCCGCCGCGCGGCAATCCGTCCGGGCGACGATGTGTTCATTGCCGGCGCGGGCACCATCGGCATCCTGATCGGCATGATGTGCAAATTTGCCGGCGCGAGCCACGTTGTCCTTGCGGAAATCAATCCCGCCCGTATTCAGATCGCTAAGGATCTGGGCTTTGATGTTATTGACATTTCGGCTCCCGACTTCCTCGACCAGTGCATGGCGGTAGTCGGCGGCAAGTACGATAAGCTGTTTGAAGTGACCGGTTTCCAAGGCGGCTATGACGCCTGCACAAACCTGCTCAAGCAGGGAAGTACGTTGGTTCAGGTCGGCATGCCTCCCAAGGGCACGATTTTCAATACCGACATCAACGCCATCATCTTTAATGAGGCCGAACTGCTCGGCGTGCGCCATCACACCATGACCAGCATGGAGGGCGCGGCAAAGATTATCAACTCCGGTTTGATGAACGAGCAGCTTGCCAAAATCGTTTCCGCTGTCTATCCGCTCGATCAGAGCATGGAAGCCTTCGAGAAGGCCGGCAAGGATAAGACGATGCTCAAGGTGCTGATTGACTTTACCTGATCCCCGCGTAAAAGTGAGGCCTATTGAGAGAGGGCTTGAGGGTTTGCGTGGCGCATTGGGAGGGTACATGTAACATGCAGGACTGGAGAGAACTCTATCAGTCGAAGCTTACGACTGCGGAAGAAGCGGTTGCACATATTCCGGACGGATCGCGTGTCTTTTTCGGACACGGCGCGAACGAGCCGATGGTGCTGACCGACGCGCTGGTAGCCAATTATGAGCAGTACAAGGACGTGGAAATCTGCCATTGGGTGCCGATGGGAAAAGGGGAGTACACCCTTCCCAAAATGAAAGGTCATTTGAACTATAACGGTTTGTTTCTCGGTCCGGTCACCCGCGCTTCGGTGCAGGAAGGCCGCGCGGACTATACGCCGTTTTACTTCCATCAGTCAACGCGCTTCTTTAACGACGGCACGTTTCCGATTGATGTTGTGCTGATCACGCTGACGCCTCCGGATGAGCATGGTTTCTGCTCGTTCGGCGTGTCGGTGGGCGGTACAAAGCCCGCCACGCTGTCGGCCAAAATGGTCATTGCGCAAATCAACGACCAAATGCCGCGCACGATGGGCGATTCGTTTATCCATGTTTCTAAAATAACCTATGCGGTCGAGGCCTCGCGTCCGCTGCCTGAATTGGGCGGCGGCACGATCGGTCCGGTGGAAGAGCAGATCGGCCGAAACATCGCCGAGCTGGTTGAGGACGGTTCGACTCTGCAGCTGGGGATCGGCACTATTCCGGACGCCGTGCTGAAATTTTTGGGCGGCAAGAAGGATCTCGGCATACATTCCGAGATGTTCTCGGACGGCGTCGTCGACCTGTATGAGCAGGGCGTGATCACCGGCGCTGAAAAAACGCTCGATAAGGGCAAAATGGTTGCCGCGTTCCTGATGGGCAGCAAAAAGCTGTACGACTTTGTCGACAACAATCCCGACGTCATGATGCTGCCGGTTGATTATGTAAATAATCCGGTCGTCATTGCACAGCAGAACAAGATGGTTTCCATCAATTCGTGCCTGCAGGTCGACTTCAACGGTCAGGTCAACTCCGAATCTATGGGCGCCAAGCAGTTTTCCGGTATCGGCGGGCAGCTGGACTATGTCCGGGGCGCGTCGATGTGCCCGAACGGCAAGTCGATTTTGGCCATGCCTTCGACGGCGAAGAAGGGGACGATTTCCCGTATTGTTCCGGTGTTTGAGCCCGGCACCACGGTGACGACAACCCGTACGGACGTTCACTATATCGTAACAGAATACGGCGCGGTGAACCTGCGCGGCAAAAGCCTGCGCGAGCGCGCACGGCTGCTGATTGGTATTGCGCACCCGGATTTCCGAGAGGAACTGTGGGCTGCATATCGCGAGCGTTACGGCGAGGAGGGCTGATTCATGGCTGGAAGAATTGTTGAAAGCGTCGGCGGGCACAAGCTCGAGCAGGTGTTCCTGACGGTTGAGGAGCATATCGGCATTTTGACGCTGCATAATCCGCCGGTCAACGCGGCCAGCGGCACCGTGCAGGAAGAAATCATTCTGCTGTGCGACTATATCAATCATGACGACGACATCTGGGTATGCGTCATGCATTCCGATCTCAAGACCTTCTGCGTCGGTGTGGATATCAAGCGTTTTAAGAAGAGCATTGACGATAAGGACGTTACCAATACCCAAGAGATATATTACGACGGCGCGCTCGCCTTGTACGAGCTGCGCGTGCCGCTGATCTGCGCGGTGCACGGCCATTGCCTCGGCGGCGGCCTGTGCTATCCCGCAGGAGCAGATATCACCATCGCGGTGAAGGGCACCGTGTTCGGCGCGCCGGAGGCAAAGCTTTCGGTCGTCGGCGGTTCGGGCCATCTGGCCCGCATCCTGCCGCCTCAGGTTCAGCGGGATATGTGCTACTGCGGCACGTTTAAGACTGCTGAGGAGCTGATCCAGTACGGCGGCGTGACGCAGGTGGTCGACACGCTCGACGAGCTGATGCCCGCTGCAATGGATAAGGCGCGTGAAATCTGCAAGCGCGGCCCGTTGGTGCTGCGGTACCTCAAGGCCTGCATGAACGCGCAGGAGGATTTCCAGATGAAGCGCAAGAACGATCTGGAGGTCACCTATACCCGCTACATGGCGCGGCACAAGGATTTCAGCGAAGGCGTGACCGCCTTTCTTGAAAAACGCGAGCCGCATTACACCGGTGAATAATCCCGTATATTCGAGCTGGCACCCCCCCAGCTTGTATATAATAAAGAATTCCATTAAGAAAGCGAAGAAAAGAGGTTGTAACATGAAGAAAAGATTACTTGCGATGCTTTTGGCATCCAGCATGGCGCTGTCTCTGGCGGCTTGCGGCGGCTCTGGCAACGGTGGCACCGATGCTCCCAGCGATGCTGGCGACAAGACCGGTGATTCCGGCAAGTCCGGTGAGCCGTTCGTGCTGAAGATGAACTCCATTAAGACCACTTCCGACCCGATGTACGAAAAGTGGTCCGCGTTCTGCGACCGCATCACCGAGGCTTCCAACGGCACGCTGGACGTTCAGATTTATCCTTCTGAGTCCCTCGGCGCTACGACCGACGTTATTGAGTCGATCTCCAAGGGCACCGCTGCGATTCAGGACTGCGACTTCTCGCATCTGGCTGACTATGTACCGGACTTCTCCGCGTTCATGATGCCTTACCTGCTCAAGAAGCCGGAAGACGTCGGCAACCTGTGGCTGTCTGACGTTGGTCAGGAACTCTGCCGCGAAGTAGAGTCCAAGGGCCTGCGCATCGTTACCGCCGTTTACTTCGGCGAGCGCAACTGGCTGGTTAAGAAGCCCTTCACCAACCGCGCTGAAGCTTCTGGCATGAAGCTGCGCTGCGCGCCGACCAAGATGTGGACCAACATGGTTGACGTCATCGGCGGCAATGCGACCACCTGCACCTGGTCTGAAACCTATCAGGCGATCAGCCAGGGCGTAGCCGACGGCTGTGAGTCCCCGGTTCATATCCTGTACTCCGCCAAGATCCACGAAGTTGCCAAGTATCTGGTTTACACCCGTCACCTGTACGCTCCGACCATCATGGTAATGTCTGAAGAGGTTTACCAGTCCCTGCCCAAGGAAGCGCAGGACGCTATCACTTCCGTAGGCGAAGCTTACCCGGCTCTGGCCATCGAAGAAGTTGAGTCCGTTGTCGGCCCGATGCTCGAAGAGATGAAGAAGGACGGCGTTGAGGAAGTATTCCCGGACGACGCTGCTATCGAAGAGTGGCGCAACTACTCCATGGAGAACGTTCCGAAGAACTTCCCCGAGTGGAGCGACAATCTGGTAGAGCGGATTCAGGAAGCCATCGCTTAAGTTTTCGATTTAAGCATTCATTATCTACAGTATTGCTGTAGGGAAGTCGTAATCCGCGCCGCTGAAACGGGGGGAACTGGTTTGGCGGCGCGGATATGGCTTTCTATCCTATTTTCCATATCCCCATCTGTAATGCTTTTTTAGAAAGAAAGGCGTGAAACAATTCGTGAATAAGAAAGAAGATCAAAGTTTCTTCAAAAAATTTATCGGCGATTGGGAGATGTACATTGCAAGCGTCGGCTTCGTAGTCATGTGTCTGGCGATTATTGTTAATGTATTCTCACGTTTTATTCTGTCGAAGTCCTTCGCATGGGCGGAAGAAATTTCTTATTTCGGCTTTGTCTATGCGGTGTTCTTCGGCGTTTGTACCCTGTATAAGAATCAGGCGATGATCGCGATCGACGTTATCGTTGACCGTCTTCCCAAGGGCGTTCGCCGGATTGTCCATATTTTCAACTTTACGGTTCTTACCGTTGGCAATGCCTTCTTTACCTATTACAGCTACGTGCTTACGATCGGCGCATGGGTTCGTCCTACTGCGGCGCTCCGTATCCCGTATTCCTTCATGGACGTTGCTGCGCTGATCAGCTTCTTTACGATGACCCTGTACTCGATTCGTTTCCTGTACTGGTCGCTGAAGGGCAAGGAGATCAACGAGGCTTCGCTGGAAGAACGCGCGTAATCTGTAACAGAAAATCAAAATAATGTAAGGAGGCATGAGAAATGGCATTTACAGTATGGTTTCCGCTACTCCTGCTGTTTATCTTTCTCTTTTTGAAAATACCGGTGGCGTTCTCGCTCGCGTTTTCGACGCTGGTTTACTTTATGTTCAATTCCCAGTCGCAGCCGACTGACATCATCGTTCAAAACATGATGTCCGGTACGACGTCGTTTACTTATCTGGCCATCCCGTTCTTTACGGCGGCCGGCGTTATCTTTAACTATTCGGGTATTACGGAACGTTTGATGAACCTTTGCGAGCTGCTTGTCGGTAAGTTTGCCGGCGGCCTTGCGCAGGTTAACATCGTGCTGTCCGCTTTGATGGGCGGCCTGTCCGGCTCCGCAAACGCGGACGCCGCGATGCAGTCTAAAATGCTGGTTCCGCAGATGAATCGTTTGGGTTATTCGAACGCGTTCTCGACGGTCGTAACCGTTGTTTCGTCCTGTATCACCCCGATCATCCCTCCCGGAATCGTGCTGATCCTGTACGCTACCGCGTCGGGCGTTTCCATTCAGGAAATGTTCTATGCAGGCTATCTGCCCGGCTTTATCATCATGGCGGCTGAAATGATCATGGGCGGCTATATGTCCCGCAAGCGCGGCTACAAGCCCACCCGTGAGCGCCTCGGCACCGCCAAGGAATTCGCGCAGAACCTCAAGCAGTCCATTTGGGCGCTGTTCCTGCCGTTCGGCCTGATCATGGGCCTGCGTTTCGGCGTGTTCACTCCCACCGAAGCCGGTGCGTGCTGCATCGTTTACGCGCTGCTCGTCGGCGCGCTGATTTACCGCACCATTAAGCCCAAGACCCTGATCCCGATCCTGCGCGAGTCCGTTGAAGCGACCGCGGGCATCATGCTGATCATCTGCGCGTCCATCGCGTTTGGTAAGTTCCTGACGTGGGAACGCATCCCGATGATCATTTCGGAAGCGATCCTGTCGATCTGCCATACGCAGTGGCAGTTCCTGCTGCTTGTCAACGTCCTGCTGATCATCGTCGGCATGTTCTTCGAAGGCGGCGCCGCAATGATTCTGCTTGCTCCGCTGCTCGTGCCTGCGGCGCAGACGCTGGGCGTCAATCTGATCCACTTCGGCATCGTAATGGCCATCAACCTGACTCTGGCTGGCGTAACGCCTCCGTTCGGCGCTATGATGTTCGTTTCGACGTCCATTACCAAATGTAGCTTTAGTGATTACTGCAGGGAAGTCTGGCCATGGATTATACTTCTGTTCGGTGTACTGTTCCTATTTACGTACGTGCCGGGTATTATCCTGTTCGTGCCGAACCTCCTCATGTGACGGCATAAAACCGGAGAAAACAGAAAAGGTTCCGTTCCATTTGGGGCGGAACCTTTTCTCCGTTTCATAAACGGCGGGAAATGCGGTTTTTGACGCATTTTTTGGTTGACAAAGGGGGAGAAGGTATAGTATACTATTCCATGTACCATGTGAGGTTGACATGAAGATTGATTTAAAAAAACTGACCGGCGCGAATGTTTTACGCATCCCGTTTTCGGACACGCTCGATTTGAGCGGTGAACGGCTGTACGGCGCGTATCCGTTTCAAAGCCCGGTTCAGATCAGCGGCGAGGTTTCAAACGATTCCGGCGTACCGCGCATGAAGGGAACGATCAAAACGATCTACTCGACGGCGTGCGCGCGCTGCCTGAAGCCGCTGAACATTCTGCTGACGGCCGAGGTCGACACGCTTTTGTCGGACGATCCGGACGCTGAGGAAGAAGACGATCTTTTCGTGCTGACCGGTGACAGCGTGGATCCGGCGGACATCCTAGTGCCGGCATTGATCCTGCGGGTACAGATGACATATCTGTGCAGGGAGGACTGTAAAGGCATTTGTCCGCACTGCGGCGCCGACCGCAACGAAGTCGACTGCGACTGCGAGAAAAAGCAGATCGATCCGCGTTTAGCCGCGCTGCGCGCCCTGCTCGACTCTGATCCAGACAAGGGCAACTAAAACAGTCAAAAAACACAGAAGATAGAGTAGGAGGTGTATCCACCATGGCAGTACCGAAGAGAAAGATTTCGAAAGCCCGCCGCGACAAGCGCCGCAACTCCCACTGGAAGCTCTCTTTGCCCGGCATGAGCAAGTGCCCGAAGTGCGGCGAGATGAAGCTGGCGCACAGAATGTGCAAGGCCTGCGGTTATTACAATGGCCGCGAGGTTGTCGCCGTCAAGGAAGCGTAAGGCTAAAAAAGAACAAAAGATGGAGAAGGCGGCTGAAGCCCTTTCTCCATTTTTTTATGAAAGGAGATGCCCGCCATGGCGTCTAAAATTGTCAGCGTCGACGCGGGCAGCCCGGCCTGCCTCGCGGGCGCTCAGGCAGGGGAAACCCTGCTCAAGATCGACGATATTGCGATCCGCGATGTTTTGGATTATAAATTTTACAGTTACGACGCAAAATTAACCTTGCAGCTGCTTGCCGCCGACGGCAAAACCCTCCGGGAGGTGCCGGTGCGCAAACGCGAGGGCGAGCCGCTCGGTCTGAATTTTGAGCACTATTTGATGGACGGCATGAAGCGCTGCTCGAACAAATGCGTGTTCTGCTTTATCGACCAGCTCCCAAAAGGCATGCGGGAAACGCTGTATGTCAAGGACGACGACGCGCGCATGTCGTTTTTGATGGGCAACTATATTTCACTGACCAATCTGTCGGAAGCCGACGTCGACCGCATTCTGCGGATGCACATTTCGCCGGTCAATGTGTCGGTGCAGACGACAAATCCGGAGCTGCGCGTCAAGATGCTGCAAAACAAGCGCGCGGGCGAGGCGCTCAAAATCATGGACCGCTTTGCCGAGGGCGGCATCACGATGAACTGCCAGCTAGTCGTGTGCAAGGGCCTGAACGACGGGGAGGAGCTTTTGCGCTCGCTGCGCGACCTGCGGGCGCTCTACCCGGCGGTAAACACGATTTCGGTCGTGCCGTTCGGCATGACCGACCACCGCGAGGGCCTGTATCCCTTGGAGCCGACGACGGCGGAGAGCGCCGCCGCCGTGCTCGACATCGTCGAGCCGTTTGCCGCACAGTGTCTGCGGGAAATCGGTACGCGTCTCGTCTGGTGCGGGGACGAGCTGTACCTCAAGGCGGGCCGCCCGTTGCCGGATACGGAGTATTACGAGGATTTCACCCAATTTGAGAACGGCATTGGCATGATGCCGCTGTTTATGGAGGAATTCCGGCTGGCGCTGCCCGATTACGAGGGCAGAACGGCGCGTCCGTTTACGATTGCGACCGGCGCGGCCGCCGCGCCCTCGCTTGCGCTTCTTCTTGACGAAGCCGCCGCAAAATGCGATAATTTAAGAGGACAGGTCGTGGAAATTCGAAACGATTTTTTCGGCCATCGGGTTTCGGTCGCGGGATTGATCACCGGACAGGACCTGATCGCGCAGCTCGCGGGGCGGGAGCTTGGCGAGCGCGTGCTCATATCTGCCAATATGCTGCGCGACGGCGGCGACGTTTTTCTGGACGACTATACCCCGCGGCAGGTGTCGGACGCGCTCGGCGTGCCGCTTGTGCCCGTAGAGATCGACGGGGCCGACCTGCTTGCCAAAATTTTTGAAGATTGACCCCCGATGAAGGAGGGAATACCCTATGCCAAAACCGATTGTCGCCATTGTAGGGCGGCCTAATGTAGGAAAAAGCCAGCTGTTTAACCGTCTGGCGGGCAAACGCCTGTCGATTGTCGAGGACACGCCCGGCGTGACCCGCGACCGCCTGTACGCCGAGAGCGACTGGCGCGGCCGCGATTTTACCATTGTGGACACGGGCGGCATCGAGCCGTCGAACGATAACGAAATTTTGCAGTTTATGCGCTTTCAGGCGGAAACCGCGATTTCCGCGGCCGACGTGATCATTTTGATCACCGACCTGCGCACCGGCATTACGGCGGCCGATCAGGACGTTGCGTCCATGCTCCAGCGCTCGGGCAAGCCGGTCGTGCTGGCAGTCAATAAGTGCGACAAGCCCGGACAGCCCGAAGCCGAGTTTTATGAATTCTACAATCTCGGTCTGGGAGAGCCGTTCGGCATTTCCGCGCTGCACGGCTACGGGATCGGCGAAATGCTCGACGCAGCATACGAGTATTTCCCTCCTGCGGACGAGCAGGAAAACGACGAGGAGCGCATCCGCGTCGCGCTGATCGGCAAGCCGAACGTCGGCAAATCGAGCCTTCTCAACCGTGTGCTGGGAGAGGAGCGCGTGATCGTGTCCGATATCGCGGGCACGACGCGAGACAGCGTCGACGCCGATCTCGACAACGCGCACGGCAAATTCACCTTTGTCGACACGGCGGGCATCCGCAAAAAGAGCAAGGTCGACGAGAAAATCGAAAAATACTCGGTCATGCGGTCGCTGCTCGCGGTTGAGCGCGCCGACGTCTGCGTCATCATGATTGACGCGACCGAGGGCGTGACCGAGCAGGACACCAAGGTCGCCGGTGAAGCGCACAATGCGGGCAAGGCCTGCATTATCGTTGTGAATAAGTGGGATTTGGTCGAAAAGGACGGCGGCACAATGAAGGAGTACACGCTCCGTGTGCGCGAAGGCTTGGCATATATGCCATATGCGCCGGTGCTGTTCATTTCCGCGCAGACCGGACAGCGCGTCGATAAGCTGTTTGCACTGATCCGCGAGGTGTATGAGCAGAATCACATGCGCATTCCGACCGGTCAGCTCAACTCCATTTTGGCCGAGGCGACCGCGCGCGTACAGCCGCCGACCGACAAGGGCCGCCGCCTGAAGATTTTCTATATGACGCAGGCGTCCGCCTGCCCGCCGACGTTCGTCTGCTTCTGCAACGACGCGCGGCTGTTCCACTTTTCCTATCAGCGCTATCTGGAAAACCAGATACGCGAGGTGTTCGGGTTGACAGGCACGCCTGTGCGCATGGTTGTGCGGCAGCGCGGAGACAAGGAGTAAAATTCACATCTGGGGGAAAAAGACATGACGATCACGCATTTTGCGGTCATTGCGGTCAGCGCTTACCTGCTGGGCTCGCTCAGCTTTGCCATTATTGTGAGCAAGGCGACGCTGGGCAAGGATATCCGGAACTACGGCTCGGGCAACGCCGGGCTGACAAACGCGTACCGCACCATGGGCGCGGGGAAAACGCTGTTTGTGCTGCTCGGGGATATCGCAAAGGGCGCGGCGGCGGTCGCCATCGGCGCGCTGCTGTGCGGACCGATCGGCAAGCTGGTTGCCGGCATCTTTGTCATTCTGGGGCATATGTTTCCGGTTTATTTTGGTTTCCGCGGCGGCAAAGGAGTTCTGGTCGGCGCAGTGATGCTCGCCCTGTTTGACTGGCGTGTTTTTTTGGTCGCGTTTGCATTGTTCTTGATTGCCGTGATTGTCACGCGCTGGATTTCGCTCGGCTCGATCCTTGGAGCGGTCAGCTTCCCGATCACGACCTTTGCGTTTTACCGCGACCCGGTCCTGACGGCAATGGCGTTCGGCATGGCTGCCGCGGTCATTTTTATGCACCGCGCCAATATTATGCGCATGCTGCGCGGTCAGGAAAACAAATTTTCGTTTAAAAGCAAAAAATCTATTGAGACCGCACCCTCCGGCGCAGAGGGGACGGCGGCAAGCACGGACGGCGCGTCAGACGGAGAAGGGAGCGCAAAATGAAGGTTTTCGTATTGGGTACCGGCGGCTGGGGCATTGCACTGGCCATGCTGCTGCACGGCAACGGGCACGAGGTGGCCTCGTGGACGTATTTGCAGGAGGAGTGCGACCTGCTGTGCCGCGAGCGCGCCAATGAAAAGCTGCTGCCGGGCGTTAAAATTCCGGCGGGCATCGAGATCACGACCGATATGTCCGGCGCGGCCAAGGCCGACCTGATCGTAATGGCCGTGCCTTCCTTCGCGGTTGCGTCGACCGCGGCGCAGCTTGCCGCTATCGTGCCCGCCGGAACGGTGATCGTCAATGTCGGCAAGGGCTTGGACGGCAAAAACGGTTACTGCCGGTTTTCCGAGACGATCGACCGTGCGATGGGCGGGAACAATCCGGTTGTCGCGCTGACCGGTCCGACCCATGCGGAAGAGGTGGCGCGCGGCGTGCCCACGGCAATCGTGGCGGCCTCTGAAAGCCGCGCAGCGGCCGAACTGACGCAGGCCGCGTTTATGAATGATATTTATTTCCGCGTTTATACCTCGTCCGACGTCGTAGGCGCCGAACTGGGCGGCGCGTTTAAGAATATTATCGCGCTCGGCGCGGGCATATCGGACGGTCTGGGGCTGGGCGACAACTCCAAGGCCGCGTTTATGACCCGCGGCCTGTCGGAGATTGCGCGTCTCGGCGTTCAGCTTGGCGCGAAGCAGGAGACGTTCGCGGGGCTTTCCGGCGTGGGCGATTTGATCGTAACCTGCTGCTCGATGCATTCGCGCAACCGCCGAGCGGGTATTTTGATAGGGCAGGGCAAGACCGCCGAGCAGGCGATGGCTGAGGTTGGAGCGACCGTCGAGGGCTACTATGCCACCGAAGCGGGTTATCAGCTCGCCAAGCAGCAGGGGGTTTCCATGCCGATCACGGAGGCGATGTACGAGGTGCTGTATCAGGGCCTGCCGGCGAAGGACGCTATCCGCATGCTGCTCGGCCGTCCGCGCCGCGGCGAGCATGAAGAGGTCTGGGTACGCTGAGAAAGTTTGGGAATTCCTCTAATTCCCCGGCAGGGCGAGGAAGATATTTCAGCAGATTGTGCCTTTACAGTTGCTGGGAAATTGACTATACTTGGAACAGGTGTTTTGGAGATTCCAAAAATAACCAGTAACTGCTAGGAGGAGAGAAACATGAGCAAGAACGTAACAAAGCGGCTGGTGGCCGCGCTGCTGGCTGGAGTCATGGTGCTTTCGTTGGGCGCCTGCGGCAAAAAGGACGAGGGCGCGCCGATGGACGACGCAGGTCAGAACGCTCCGGCCGCACTGACCGAAGAGGAATACATGCAGGCGGTGCAGGATCTCAGCGAGTCAATGACCAAGGTGCAGACCGACGCGGCGAATGTTGATATGACGGATCCTGATGCGTCTAAGCAGATTTTAGAGGACTTAAAGCAGCCGTTGAACGATTTTATCGCCATCAATGCGCCGGAAGCTTATGCGGAAGCGCACGACAAAATGAAATCGGGCTGTGCAGCGATGGTTGACTACATCGACACGATCAGCGCGATCATCGGTGAAACCGATCAGCAGAAGATCGCTGATGCGACGGCTAAGGCCACGGAAAGCATTCAGACCGCTATGCAGGATCTGACGGAAGGCGCCACGCTGATGCAGGATGCGGCGCAGTAAGAGGAAAGTAGAATAAAACATTCAGAAAAAGGCACCCTTCGGGGTGCCTTTCGTTTGCACTTTACCGCCCGATTTGGTATAATACATTATATATCGCATTCATTACGCGGAGGAAAATATGGAGCATATCAGTGAATTGGCTGCGGCGCTTCGAGTCGCCGCCCCTGACATAGAAATCAAGGAAAACGAGCCGATGAGGCGCCACACCACCTTTGCGATCGGCGGACCGGCCGATCTGTTCCTGTCGCCCAAAACGGCGGAGGAGCTTGCGGCGGTTTTGGCGGTGCTGCGGCAGCGGCAGATTCCGCTGCTGCTGCTCGGAAACGGGTCGAATATGCTGGTGTCGGACGAGGGCGTGCGCGGCGCGGTCGTCTGCATGACCGAGCTGGACGACGTGCGCGCCGAGGACGGCGGCACGGTAACCGCCGAAGCGGGCGCGCTTTTATCCCGCATTGCGCGGCGCGCGCAGCGCGCGGGGCTGACCGGCGCGGAATTCGCCGGGGGCATTCCCGGCAGCTTGGGCGGCGCGGTATTTATGAATGCCGGCGCGTATGACGGCCAGATGGCGGGCATTGTGGAACAAACCGATTATTTGGACGGCGAAGGAGAACTGCGTACGCTG
Organism: Eubacteriales bacterium; assembly: GCA_030524205.1. Classification (GTDB taxonomy): domain Bacteria; phylum Bacillota; class Clostridia; order Oscillospirales; family Butyricicoccaceae; genus Agathobaculum. The sequence goes on along the minus strand of JAUNGZ010000018.1, from coordinate 33,712 downwards.
AAAGGCGCGGCGCATGGCTTCGATTACCGCCGCAGCGTGTTCCGCGACCATCCGGATTGGACGGTGGTGCGGTCCGTGCTCCGTCTCCAGCCGGGCGAACCGGCTGTGATTTTGGATAAAATGAATGATTTTGCGCAGCGGCGGCGCGATAAGCAGCCGCTGAATTTCCCGTCCGCCGGTTCCACCTTTAAGCGTCCGGCGGGGCATTTCGCGGGGCAGCTCATCGAAAAAGCGGGTCTCAAGGGAACGTCGGTCGGCGCGGCGCAGGTTTCGGAAAAGCACGCCGGATTTTTGATCAACCGCGGCGGCGCAACCTGCGGCGACATGCTCCGGCTGATCGAATTGGTGCAGCAGCGCGTGCGCGCGCAGTTCGGCGTCGAGCTGGAATGCGAGGTAAGGATCGTCCGATAGAGATAGTAACCGGCAAGGGGAAGGCTATATGTACTTTTTGATTGTTTCGGGCATGTCAGGCGCGGGCAAGAGCCGTGCTGTCGCCACGTTTGAGGATTTGGGATATTACTGCGTGGATAACCTGCCCATTGCGCTGATTCCGCGCTTTGCTGAGATCTGCCTCGCCGCGACCGAGCGGTACGAGCGGGTCGCGCTCGTCACCGATGTGAGGGCGGGCGGGGATTTTCAGCAGCTGTTTGATTCGCTGGATTCCATTCGGGATATGGGCTGCGATTACCGCATCCTGTTTTTGGACACGGATACGCCGACGCTCATCCGGCGGTTTAAGGAAACGCGCCGCAAGCATCCGCTGATGGAAAAGGGCGTCAGCATGACGGCCGCGATCGAGCGGGAGCGGGATATGCTTTCCGCGCTGCGCGGGCGCGCTGATTTTGTCGTCAATACGACCGGCCTGTCCGCCGCCGGCCTGCGCGAGCGCCTGCTCGCCCTGTTTGCGGGCACGGACAACGGCGGCGCGTTCGAGGTGATCGTGCAGTCGTTCGGCTTTAAATACGGCATCCCGCCCGAATCCGATCTGGTGTTCGACGTGCGCTTTCTGCCCAATCCCTATTACGAAATGGAGCTGCGTGAGAAAAACGGCACCGACCCCGAGGTGCGCGATTACGTGTTTCAGGGCGGCACGGCGGACGCTTTGATGCGGCACCTGACCTCGATGATCGACTTTCTGCTGCCGCGTTATGTATCCGAGGGCAAGGCCAACGTTATCATTGGCATTGGCTGCACGGGCGGCAAGCACCGCTCGGTTGCGATTGCGGAGGCGCTTTCCGCCCACGTTCGCGGCCGCGAATACGGCGTGGTTACGATGCACCGGGATTATCAGCGCTGAAGAATGAGTAAAAGGAGCGGACGATGTCCTTCTCAACAGAAGTGAAAAATGAGCTTTGCCGCGTTTCCATGCAGCGCGTCTGCTGTACGCGGGCGGAGGCTTACGGCGCCCTGCTGCATGCCTCGGTGTTCTCCCATCGGGAAATCCGGCTGTCAACGGAAAACGCCGCCATCGCGCGCCGCTTGCAGGCGCTGCTGCAGCGCGCGTTTTTTATCAGCTGTGAGCCGTACCGCACCGGCCGCAAGACACAGCTCGCGCTCTCCGACGGCGAGCAGATCGGCCGCGTGTTCGACGCGCTTGGCTACGACCGGAAAAGCCATGTGACATACCACTTAAACCGCAATGTGCTGGAGGAGGACTGCTGCATCGCCGCCTTTCTGCGCGGCGTGTTCCTGATGGCGGGCACGGTGGCGGGGCCGGATAAAAAAAGCCATCTGGAAATCAAAACGTCGCATCAGAGTCTAACGGGGGAGGAAACCAGCCTGCTGCTCGATCTGGGCCTGTCTCCCAAGACCATGCGCCGCGGCAGCGCCCACGTGCTGTATTTCAAGGACAGCGCCGGTATTGAGGATCTGCTGACGCGCATCGGGGCACCGCACGCGGCCATGGAACTGATGGAAGCCAAGGTGGAGAAAAACATCCGCAACACCATCAACCGGCAGGTCAACTGCGAAACCGCGAATCTGGTCAAGGCCGCCGACGCATCCGCGCGTCAGGTTGCGGCGATACGGGCGGCGCTGGACGGGCGGGGAGAGAACGCGTTCCCGGAAAACCTGCGGGAAACCGTGCAACTGCGGCTGGCCTATCCGACCGACAGTCTGGCCGAGCTGGCCGCGCGCTTCGATCCGCCGCTTTCTAAGCCGGGCCTCAGCCACCGGCTGAAAAAAATCATCCAATTTGCCGCAGCGGAGGAATCATAAATGACACCCTTTTCTCATCTCCATGTGCATAGCGAATACAGTCTGCTGGATGGCGCGTGCCGCATTGAAGGTCTGGTCGACCGCGTCTCCGAGCTCGGGCAGACCTCGGTCGCGCTGACCGATCACGGCGTCATGTACGGCGTTGTGGACTTTTACCGCGCCTGCAAGGCCAAGGGCATTCATCCGGTCATCGGGTGCGAGGTATATGTCGCGCCGCATTCGCGCTTCGACCGGAGCTATCTAAACGGCGAGTGGCACACGCACCTGATTCTGCTGTGCGAAAATATGACCGGCTACCGCAACCTGATCCACATGGTGTCGCTCGGCTTTGCCGAGGGCTTTTATATGAAGCCGCGCATCGATATGGCGCTTTTGAAGGAGCACAGCGAGGGGCTGATCTGCCTGTCAGCCTGTTTGGCCGGCGCGATCCCGCGCGCGCTTGCGGACGGCGATATCGACGGCGCCTACGAGCTGTGCGAGCAGTTCCTTGATATCTTTGACCGCGATCATTTCTATCTGGAGATTCAGGACCACGGCATCGAAGCGCAGCGGCGGGTAAACGACGGCCTGTACCGGCTGGCCGAGGAGCTGAACCTCGGTCTGGTCGCCACCAATGACGCGCACTACCTGACAAAAAAGGACGCGAAGCTGCAGGACGTGCTTATGTCCATCCAAATGGGCAAGACGGTCGACGACCCGACGCGTATGAAGTTCGAAACAGAGGAGTTCTATATCAAGGACGCGGACGAAATGGCCGCGCTGTTCCCGGAACACCCCGAGGCGCTCGAAAACACGGTCAAGATCGCGGAGCGCTGTCAGGTCGATTTTGAATTCGGCAAGTACCATCTGCCGGAGTTCGACGTGCCGGAGGGCTATACCGCGCTCGAATACCTGCAAAAGCTGTGCGACGAGGGCTTTGCCGCGCGCTATCCCGGCGATACCGGCGAAATGCGCGAGCGCTTGCAGTACGAGATCGACATGATTGCGAAAATGGGCTTTGTCGACTATTTCCTGATCGTATCCGACTTCATCGGCTACGCGAAGAAGCAGGGGATTCCGGTCGGCCCCGGACGCGGCTCGGCGGCGGGCTCGATCGTCTCCTACTGCCTCGGCATCACTGATCTCGACCCCATCCACTATTCGCTTTACTTTGAACGGTTTTTGAACCCCGAGCGCGTATCCATGCCCGATATCGACGTCGATTTCTGCTATGTGCGCCGGCAGGAGGTTATCGAGTACGTCACCAATAAATACGGCAAGGATCGCGTGGCGCAGATCGTCACCTTTGGCACGATGGCCGCGCGCGGCGCGATCCGCGACGTCGGCCGCGCGCTCAACATCCCGTATAACGAGGTCGACGTGGTCGCCAAGCAGGTGCCTAATGAGCTGCACATCACGATCAACAAGGCGCTTGCGGTCAACAAAGAGCTGAAAAAAATGTATGACGAAAAGCCGCAGGTGCGCGAGCTGATCGACACGGCGCGCGCGCTCGAGGGGATGCCGCGCCACGCGTCGACGCACGCGGCGGGCGTCGTTATTACCAAGGATCCGGTTGACACCTACGTGCCGCTCTCCCGCAACGACGACCAGATGGTGACCCAGTTCACCATGGTCACGCTCGAGGAGCTCGGCCTGCTGAAAATGGATTTCCTCGGCCTGCGCAATCTGACCGTTATCGCGGACGCGGAAAAGATGATCCGCCGCCACACGCCGGATTTCAATATCGAAGCCGTGTCGCTGGAGGATAAGGCGACCTACGAAATGCTCGGCCGCGGCTCGACGATGGGCGTGTTCCAGCTCGAATCGGCGGGTATCACCAACGTCGTTACCGGCCTGCGCCCCGAGTCGATCGAGGATATCACCGCCGTTGTGGCTTTGTACCGCCCGGGGCCGATGCAGTCCATCCCGCGCTATATCGAGTGCCGCCACCATCCGGAAAAGGTGACCTATAAGCATCCGCTGCTCGAGCCGATCCTGCGGATCACCTACGGCTGCATGATCTATCAGGAGCAGGTCATGCAGGTGTTCCAGTCGCTCGCCGGCTACTCGCTCGGCAAGGCCGACATGGTGCGCCGCGCGATGAGCAAAAAGAAGATGAAGGAACTTGCCAAGGAGCGCATCACCTTTATCCAAGGCGACGCGGAGCAGGGGATTGACGGCGCGGTCAAACGAGGCGTGCCCGAAAGCGTTGCCGCCGGGATTTTCGACGAGATCATGGATTTCGCCAATTACGCCTTCAATAAGGCGCACGCGGTGAGCTACGCCATCGTCACATACCGCACGGCTTACCTCAAATGCCACTATCCGCGCGAATATATGGCGGCGCTGCTCACCAGCGTGCTCGATTGGTCGGAAAAGGTGTCTGAGTATATACAGGCCGCGCGGGAGATGGGGCTTTCCGTCCTGCCGCCCGACGTAAACGAGTCGTTCGACGGTTTTTCCGTGTCCGGACGGGACGTGCGCTTTGGTTTGGCCGCCGTCAAGGGCGTCGGCCGCTCGTTTATGAAGCAGCTCGTCGAGGAACGTGAGAAACAGGGCGCCTTCGCTTCTTTTCAGGATTTTTGCGAGCGCATGTACGACAAGGAGCTCAACCGCCGCGCGCTGGAAAGCCTGATCAAAGCGGGCTCGTTCGACTCGATGGGCTACCGCCGCAGCCAGCTGCTGCAAATCGCAAACGCCGTGGTCGACGCAATCGCACAGAGCCGCAAAAAGAACATCGAGGGACAGATCGACCTGTTCGGCATGGGCAACGACGACGTGCGGGACACGCAGATCGCGCTGCCCAATATACCGGAGGTCACCAAGCGGGAGCTGCTCTCGATGGAAAAGGAGACGACCGGACTGTACCTGTCCGGTCATCCGATGGACGAATACCGTGAGCTGGCAAAAAAAGCGGAGACGGCCTCCATCCGTCAGATCATCGACGACCTCTCGGGGGAGAGTGGATCGCCCGTTTACAAGGACGGGATGACCGTTCGGCTCGCCTGCGTTATCACGGCGGTGCGGCTCAAATCGACCAAGAACGGCTCGATGATGGCCTATGTCACCGCGGAGGACGAGACGGCGGCGATCGAGCTGGTCGTGTTTCCGCGCTCCTTGCAGCAGTGCGGCGCGTACCTGACCGAGGACAGCGCGGTGCTGCTCACCGGCAAGATTGACGCGCGCGAGGACGAAGCTCCTAAAATGCTGCTGAACGAGGCGCAGCCGCTGACGGAAAGCGCAGTAAACAGCATGATGGCGCGCGAGCACCCGCAAAAATCGGTGTTCACCGATCAGCAGGCGGCAAGCCTTGCCCCGCAAAAGCTGTTTCTGCGCATCGAGAGCATGCAGAGCGACGAGTGGCCGCAGATCAAATCCATTTTGCTGACGCAGCCGGGCGATACGCCGGTTTACCTGTATCCGCTCGATCTGAAAAAGCGCAAGCTGGTCGCGCGGCAATACTGGTGCCAGCCGGATGTGCCGCTTTTGGAAAAATTACGCTTTCTCTTGGGCGAGGAAGATGTTATAATGCAATAGTAGAGCAATGCGTTTTCCATAAAATTGGATATGCAACCGATACAGGGAGGTTCATAATGGACAAACAGATTCGCAGAATTGGCGTACTCACCAGCGGCGGAGACGCGCCGGGCATGAACGCGGTGATCCGGGCGGTGGTGCGCACGGCGTCGGCGAACGACATTTCCGTTCTGGGTATCCGGCGCGGGTACAGCGGCCTGATTAACGGCGATATTATCGAAATGGCGGCGCGCAGCGTCGACGGCATCATCCGCAAGGGCGGCACGATGCTCTATACGGCCCGCTGCAAGGAAATGATGACCGACGAAGGCCTGCAAAAGGCGGCGGACACCTGCAAATATTTGGGCATCGACGGCCTGATCTGCTGCGGCGGCGACGGCACGTTCCGCGGCGCGCAGGCGCTGTCCCGCATGGGCGTTCCCTGCATCGGCGTGCCCGGCACGATCGACAACGACATCGTCTGCACCGACTACACGATCGGCTTTGACACCGCCTGCAATACGGCGATCGAGTGCATCGACAAGCTGCGCGATACCATGCAGTCGCACGAGCGCTGCTCGGTGGTCGAGGTCATGGGCCGCCGTGCGGGCCATCTGGCGCTGCAGGTCGGCTGCGCGGTCGGTGCGACGGCGATCTGCCTGCCCGAGCGCGAGCTGAATTTTGACGTTGATATCGTGGAAAAAATGCGCGTCGGCCGCATCAAGGGCCGCAACCACCACATCATCATTGTGGCGGAGGGGTACGGTTCGGCGCAGGAGGTTGCCGATCATATCCATGAGGCGACCGGGATTGACACGCGCGTGACCATCCTCGGCCATATTCAGCGCGGCGGTTCGCCCACCGCGCAGGACCGCGTCATGGCGACCCGCATGGGCTATGCGGCGGTATGCGCGCTGATGGAAGGGAAAACCAACCGCGTGATCGTGTTCGACGACAATCAAGTGACCGACTTGGATATCGAGGAAGGCCTTTCCCGTAAAAAGGATTTAAACCAGTGCCTGTTTGAAGCGCAGCAGACGGTCGCAATCTGATGGCGCGCACGGTTTGGGTCACAGGCGGCTCGCGCGGGATCGGCGCGGCCTGCGTCCGCGCGTTTGCAGCGGCGGGTGATCGCGTCGCGTTCACCTACCGGCGCAGCGCGGACCGTGCGGCGGCGCTGGCCGCGGAAACCGGCGCGCTGGCGGTTCGTGCGGACTGCGTGGACGAGGCGGCGACACGGGCGGCGTATGCGGAAATCGAATCGCGTCTCGGCGCGCCGGACACGCTCGTCTGCAACGCGGGAATCGCGGAGCAAAAGCTGTTTCAGGATATCACGGACGCGGACTGGCTCCGTCTGCTGGACGTTAATCTGCTGGGTGCGGTGCGCGCGATCCGTGCCTCGCTGCCCGGTATGCTGCACCGTAAGCGCGGCAGCATCGTGACCGTGTCCTCGATTTGGGGACAGTCGGGCGCCTCCTGCGAAAGCCATTATGCGGCGAGCAAGGCGGCGCTGATCGGGCTGACCAAATCGCTGGCGCTCGAGCTGGGACCGTCCGGCATCCGGGTCAACTGCGTTGCGCCCGGCGTGATCGACACCGAAATGAACGCGGCGCACAGCATCGACACGCTGCGCGAGCTGGCGGAGCAAACGCCGCTTGGCCGGCTCGGCACGGCGGAGGAGGTCGCGGACAGCATCGTTTACCTCTGCTCGGACAAAGCGTCCTTTGTCACCGGTCAGGTGCTTGGCGCAACGGGCGGGTTTTAAGAACAGTTCGATTGGAAGCACGCGCACCCGTCTTTTCGCCGCACGGCGGCGGAATGTGGAATGGCGGGCTACGGCCTCCAATCGAGAGACAGCGTTCCGGTCTTGGACCGGAGACGCCTATTGAAGAACCCACTGAAAATTTCGATTTTCAGCGGGTTCTTTTTCTATGATATACGCGCGGCGGCGCGGGCGCTTTAACGGCAAACGGAAAGGCTCTCGGAAGCATTCTTCCGAGAGCCTTTCCGTTTGCTTCAGCGTTTAAAACAACGCGAGCACCTTGGCGATCTCGCCGCGGGTAATCTTGCCGAGCGGCTGCAGCGTATTGTCCTTGTAGCCGCCGATGATGCCGGCGGAGACGCAGGTTTTGACCTGTTCGACCGCCCATGAGGGAATGGAAGCCGCGTCCTTATAGCCGAGCGAAGCGGCGGCATAGCCGCGCGGCAGGCTGCGGCCGATGACGGTCATCACCTCGGCGCGCGTCATGTCCGCGTTCGGGGAGAAGTACAGCTTGCCGCCCGAGGTCTGACCGTTCATAATGCCCGCCTTCGACACGGCATAGACCGCGCCGCGCGCCCAGCCCGGGATTTCGGCGTCGTCCGCGAAATCCAGCTTGCCGGTGTACGAGGTATCAAGTCCGAGAATGCGCGCCATCGTGACGGCGAACTCCATGCGGCGCAGGTTGCGGTCGGGGCGGAAATAGGTTTTCCCGTCCTGCGTTTCGCCCTGCATAATGCCGCCCGCGTTCAGCAGGGAAGCGTAGCCGCGCGCCCAATGGGTCGCGGTGTCGGCAAATACGCTCGACGCGCTGCCAGCGGTCACGGTCGCCGCGACGCGCGTGCGGTTGCCCGCGTCGTCCGACACGTCGATGGTCACGCAGTGCGTGCCGGCGGCCAGCGCGCCGGTTGTGACGGTCAGCGCGGAGCCGCTCATTTTTACCGCGCCGGAAACGGCCTTGCCGTCCACCTTGACCGAGATGTTCGAGGCCCGTGCCGGGTACTTGCCGTTTTCCATCGTCGCCGTGCCGGTGATCGAAGCGGCGGCGTTCGCGTTAATGGTGAGCGCGGTCTGGTTCAGTGAAACCTTGGGCGCGTCGGCGTTCGTCACCGCATGGTCGGCCGAGACCACGATCTGGTCGAGATACAGCGCGCTGTTTGCAGCGCCCGCGCCGCTGCGGTCAAAACGGATGCCGGTCAGCTTGGCAGCGCCCGCGGGCACGGCGGCGGTGAGCTGCTTCCACGAGTCTGTTGTCGCGGCCGACAGGGAAGCGGTCAGCTCGCCGCCCGCCGCGTCGGTGAACACAGCGGTCAAACTGCCCTGCGTGCGCTCGCCGCGCGCCCACAGCGTCAGATATTTCATGCCCGACACGTCGGTTTCAGGCAGGGATATCGTCGCTGCGGCGACCTTGGAGCCGTCGTAGGCAGCCTTCAGCGAGCCTTCGCCGCGCGCGACTGCGGTGTAATCAGTCACGCGGGACAAGGTCATGCCGCTTGTCGCGGTGCAGGGCTGGGTGGATTCAAAATCGGCGACCGTCGCGGCGTCTTGCGCGTCGCCCATGCCGACGCTGACGTCAATGGTTTTTTTGGTCGCGCCGTAGGCGCAGGTGAGCGTGCCGCTCGCCATGGACTGGCCCGCGGTGAACACGCCCTTTTCATCGACCGTGCCGATTCTGCCCGATACGCTCCATGTGAAAGAGGCGTCGGCGGACGCCATTTTCAGTCCCTGATGATAGCCGGTGGCGTTTACGTCGATGCTCTGGCCCGGCTTAACCGAGATCGAGCTGATATCCTTGTCCCCGCTTTGCAGCGTGATGGAGTTTACGTCGCCCGTGACGCAGAGCGTCATCGAGCCTTCCACCGAACCGTTCGAGGCGGTAACGAACGCGTTCCCGGTCTTGCTGCCGGCGGTAAAGGTCTGCCCGTCGACCGTGCCCAGCTCGCCCGACACGGTATAGGACAGGCCGTCCGGCGCGGCGGCCGGCCCATAGGAGGAATCCGCGCCCTTGACGGAGAACCACGTGGAGGCCCCCGGCATGATATAGCGGTAGCTCGGCGTCAGCACGGCATGCGCCGCCACACCGTCGGGTGAAACATTGTTGACGAAAAAGATGTAGTTGGCGCAGGCGCGCTGCGAGCCGTCCGACGGTTTGGAAATCAATGCCGCGCCGCCCTCGCCGGGCTGGCGCAGCGCCATGGCGGACGAGCCGCCGCCGTCGAGACAGACCGCGCGCACGCAGCCGAGCGACTTCAGCTGCTCGCCCAGCTCGGCCGCCGTCAGCCCCACGCTGTGGGAGGACTGGTCGCCGTCGACCTCATACAGCACGACCGAGCCGTCCGCCTTAACGCCCACCGCGCTGCGCGCGCGGCGGGAGGAGGCGGCGTCGATGCCGGCGGTTGTAACCGTGCCGTCGTTCATCAGCAGCTTGCCGCCAACGGCGTACTCGACCTCGCTCCAGTTGCTGTCGTTGGCGGCAATGGACAGCGTCACTTCCTCGCCGATCGGAAAATCAACCCAGGATGGAACGTCCGCGCCGTCCGATTTGGTCAGCACCATCTGATTTTCCGTGATCGTCAGCGGGCTGTTTCCAGTGCCCTTGTTGATAACCTTCATCTTAACCGTGCCGTTTACGGTCACGGGCGTACCGTCCACGCGCTCCAAAATAATGTTGGTGCCGTTGGCGGAAAAGTGCGTGGAGTCGTCGTAATTGTGATCGAGAAGATAAGCGCCCGCCGTTGTGCGGGTTTTATTGAAATAGGAGACCGAAACCGTGCCGCTCGCGCCGGTAACGCGCATGCCCATGGTCGGCTGGCCCATAACGGCGGTGCCGTCCTTTTTGAAGCCGACCGCGTACTGCCAAGCGTCAGATGAGATCAGCTCGCCCTCGTCGATCACCAGCCCGATCGGGATGCCGCTCGACATAACGAAAAAGTCGGCGTTTACGCCGCCGATAACCGATTTTCCCTGATTCTCCAGATATTTGACCGCGTTTGTGATCGTGGCCTTGCTGCCGTACAGCTTCTCGTCGGCATATACCATAACCGGGGATACGCCGGTATTGGGCGTGTAAGTCAAAATGTTGGCCTTTTGCAGGCCCGCGCTGTTGCGGCCCTCCGAGCGGGTGTAGCTCAGCCCCGCGCCGACCGGATAGGAGTAGGCGAAGCCGCTGTCAAACGCGGCGCCGGCTGCTGCGGCGAACAGCTGGACAGCGACCAGCGCCGCCGCCAGCAGGCGGAAGGAAGGTTTTGCGATATGTTTCATGGTTCTCCTCGTTTTCTTTGCAAACGGATGGTTTATATGCTTTTCACGACTTTTTCGAGCACCTCGGAGATCTTGGGGCTGCGCACCGAAACGTCGGACACGCGGTGGTAGACCGCCTTGCGTGCGTTGTACAGGCGGCGCGTCTCGGCCTGCCGGTCGGGTTTGTCGAGCAGCGGCCGCGTGTTGGAATAGGAAAGGTTTTTCAAAATGCGGTAATAGGGCGTGTCAAGGTGAATGAGCAGGCCGGTTTGCTTAACCGCGTCCACGTTCTGCTGCCGCAGCACCGCGCCGCCGCCGAGTGAAAGCACGATACCGTCCCGCTGCGCAAGCCCGCGCAGGTACTTCGTCTCCAAATCGCGGAAATAGGGCTCGCCCTGCTCGGCGAAGATATCGGAGATTTTTTTGCCCTCCTGCGTCTCCAGATATTGGTCGGCGTCGATGAATTCCAACCCGGTCAGGCGGGCGAGCTTGCGGCCGATGGTCGTTTTGCCGCTGCCCATAAAGCCGCACAGCACGATATTCTGCTTGCCGTGCTTTTCATGCAGGCGCTTGACTGCCATTTTGCCGTACAGGCGGCGCAGGATGGTCTCGCACGCGGCGGGTTCGAACCGCACGCCCGACCAAATGGTCTGCGCGTGCGCGGCCTGCATGACGAGCATGAACAGACCGTCCCGCGTTTTGGCTTTCTTGGGATTGGCGAGCTTCATCGTCGCCGTGACCGGTGGGTTGTAGATCGCGTCGAACACGTATTCGGTCTTGTGCGGCAGAAAGTGCAGGGGCGCGGTATTTTCCTTCGGATACATGCCGACCGGCGTGGAGTTTAAAACGATCTGTACGTCGCGCGGGATATGCTTGCGGCTGAACACCGACACGCGCGCGCCGGGTACTGCGCCGCAGAGCTGCTTTTGCAGCGCCGCGGCCTTTTCCAGATTGCGTCCGGTAATGGTCAGGGCCGCGCCCTCGCGCACGCAGTGGTAAGCCATCACCGAGGCCGCGCCGCCGTAGCCAAGCAGCAGCACCTTTTTGCCAGCGAGCGTCACGCCGTCCCGCGCGAGGGACGCGGAAAAGCCCAGTATGTCGGTGTTGTAGCCGACGGCTCTGCCGTCCCGGAAGGCGACGGTGTTGACCGAGTGCAGGTCGCGCGCGGCGGCGTCTACCTCGTCAAGCAGCTCGATCACCGCTTTTTTGTACGGAATGGTGCAGTTGACTCCGCGCAGCTTCTCCTTTGCGAGCGCAAAGGCCTCGGGCAAGTCCTCGGGCGGCACGGCCACGCCGATGTAGTCCGCGTCCTGTCCGGACGCGGCGAAAAGAGCGGCGTGCAGCTCGGGGCTCATCGTGTGGCCAAGCGGCCAGCCGAACAGTGCGTAGGTCGGTTTTGAAGGCCGGAAGGCGCGGAATTCATCCATCGAAAGCAGCATGGGCTCAGCCTCCCAACCGATTTAAGGTGTCGAAGAAACCGGGGTAGGAGATGGAGACGACCTCAGGCTCGTCAATGCGGCTGCCGCCCTCGGCGGCGAGCGCCAGCACGGCAAGGCTCATCGCGATGCGGTGATCCTTGTATGTTTCGAACGACGCGCCGTGCGGTTGTCTGCCGCCGCGGATGATCATGCCGTCGTCGGTCTCCTCCACGTCAACGCCCGCCTTTTTCAGCTCAGTCACCATCGCGGCGATGCGGTTGGACTCCTTGACCTTGAGCTCAGCTGCGTCGCGGATGACAGTCTCGCCCTCCGCAAAGGCGGCGGCGACCGCGATCACGGGCAGCTCGTCGATCAGGCGGGGAATGATCGCCCCGCCGATCTCTACGCCGTGCAGCCCACTGTGTTTGACGGTCAGATCGCAGACAGGTTCCGCGCCGTCGCGGAAATTACCCTCCACAATGTCCGCGCCCATGTCGCGCAGTACGTCCAGAATGCCTGAGCGCGTTGGGTTGACGCCGACGTTTTGAATGGTCAGCTCGCTGCCCGGAATAACTGCGCCCGCGACCAGAAAGAAGGCGGCGGACGAAATATCGCCCGGCACCGCGATATCAACCGCGTGCAGGTCCTCGGGCGGCTCGAGGACAATCGTATTCCCGTGCGTCTCTACCTCAACGCCCAGCGCGCGGAACATCCGCTCGGTGTGGTCGCGCGAGGGGGCGGGCTCGATGACCGTGGTCTGTCCCTCGGCGTACAGGCCGGCGAGCAGAATGGCGCTCTTGAGCTGCGCGGACGCGACCGGCAGGCGGTATTCGATGCCGCACAGCTCGCTCGGGTACAGGTGCAACGGACAGTAGTTATCGCTTTTGCCCTCGATCGACGCGCCCATCTCGCGCAGCGGCTTGATCACGCGGCCCATCGGGCGCTTCTGGATGGAAGCGTCCCCGCTCAGCGTGGAGGAAAACGACTGTCCGGCCAAAATACCGCACAGCAGGCGCGTGGTCGTGCCGCTGTTGCCGGTGTAAAGCGTCTCCTCGGGCGCGGAAAGGCCGTGCAGGCCGACGCCCTCGACGACGACCTCGTCCTCGCCGATCTCGATCTCCACACCCATTTTGCGGAAGCAGTCGATGGTGGAAAGGCAGTCCTCGCCCATCAGAAAGCCGGTGATGTGGGTCGTCCCGTTTGCCAGCGCGCCCAGCATGACCGCGCGGTGGGAAATGGATTTGTCGCCCGGCACGGTGATCACGCCGCGCAGCGGGCCGCAGGGATGTACTTGCATTTGGTTTTACTCCTCCGTCGCATCGGCGGCATGATAGCTGCCGATGACTTTGATGTAGGGAAGCTCCTCGTGGAGCTGGTACAGCAGCGACCGCACGGCGTGTTCGTCCATATTGCCGGTGAAGTCAATGTAGAAAACATAGCACCACGGGCTGCCCTTTAAGGGGCGCGAGTGGATTTCGGTCATGTCTATGCCGTAGTCGGCAAAGAGGTCGAGCACACCGCGCAGCGAGCCGGGCACATTGGGGATGTGGAATGCGATCTCGATGCGGTTATCCTCCGGCCGGCAGGTCAGACGCCGGCTGACCGCGATAAAGCGCGTTTCGTTGTGCTTTAGATCGTTGACCCCCTCGGCAAGGACGGAAAGACCGTACCGCTCGGCCGCTTCGCGCGAGCAGATGGCGGCTAGGCTTTTGTCGCCGCGCTGCCGCACGTTCTGCGCCGCGATGGCGGTGTTGGCGACCTCGATGGCCTCCAAGCCGTGCTCGCTGATAAAGGCGCGGCACTGGGGCAGCGCGTGCGGATGCGAGCAGACGCGCTCGATGTCGGAAAGCGCCGCGCCCGGCACGGCGGCCAGACAGTGCGAGATTTTTTTGACATAGGAGCGGCCGATCGACAGGTCGTAATCGAGCAGAAGGTCGTACACCTCGCTGACCGTGCCCGCCGTCGTGTTTTCGACCGGCACGACGCCCACATCGGCCTTGCCGTCGCGCACGGACTGGAACACCTGCTCCCACGTCGGCACGCACTGCGGCTCACAGGCGGGGAAGAGCGCCCGCGCGGCGAGCTCCTGATACGCGCCCGGCACGCCCTGATACAGCACGGTTTGCGGCTCGAGCGGGGCGCGGTCGGGGTGGAAGGGGAACTTAGCCGGATTTCGGCGCAGGGTCTCGCCATATTGGTATTCACGGCTGGCGCGGATCATGCTTTGCAGCAGGGCGACGTATTTGAGCCGCAGCTCCTCGCTCATGCCGGTTGCGCGCTTTTTGATGATCTCGGCCTCGCGTTCGGGCTTATAGATTTTGTCGTCGGTTTCGGCCTTGGTCTGCGCTACTTCGAGCGCAAGCGACATGCGCTTTAAAAACAATTCGCGGATCTGCTCGTCTACCTCGTTGATGTCCTGCCGGATGGCGGGAAGCTCACGCATAGCCCTTCGCCTCCCTCAGCAGATCGGCCAGCGCGACGGCGCAGGCCGCTTCGACGACCGGCGCGGCGCGGGTGACGATGCAGGGGTCGTGCCGCCCGTGAATGGACAGCGGCTCGACCCTGCCGGTCTGTACGTTTAAGGTGTTCTGCGCCGCCGCGATGGACGGCGTGGGCTTGACGCACGCCCGCACGATCAGCGGCATGCCGCTGGTGATGCCGCCGAGCATGCCGCCGTTATTGTTGGTCTCGGTCTTGACGGTATCGCCGTCCAGATAAAAGGTATCGTTCGCGTGCGAGCCGCGCAGCGCGGCGAAGGCGAAGCCCGCGCCAAACTCCACGCCCTTGACGGCGGGCACGGCGAACAAAATGGAGGACAGACGGCTCTCGACCGTGTCCATCATTGGGCTGCCAAGCCCCGCGGGCAGGCCGACGGCCGCGCATTCGATCACGCCGCCGACCGAGTCCTGCTCGCCCCGCGCGTCCTCGATGGCGGCCAGCATGGCCTCCAGCGCGCGCGGGTTGTTGACCGGATAATCGGCCGCGCGCAGCGTTTCGAGCTGGGAGACCGGCACGTTTACGTCGTCGAACGGCATGTCCTGAATCTGCGCGATCGACTGGATGTGCGAGCCGACGGTCACGCCCTGCGTCTTGAGCCACGTTTTGCACAGGGCGCCCGCGAACACGAGCGGCGCGGTCAGCCGTCCGGAAAAATGCCCGCCGCCGCGCGGGTCGTTACAGCCCTGATAGCGCACCGCGCCCGTATAGTCGGCGTGGCCGGGGCGCGGCTGGGGGGCGAGCGCCGTGTAATCGCCCGAGTGCTGGTTCGTGTTCTCGATCACGGCGCAGATCGGCGTGCCCGTGGTCTTGCCGTTATAAACGCCCGACTGGACTTTGGGCAGATCGGCCTCTTTCCGCGCAGTCGACTGCTTGTTGCGGCCGGGCGCGCGGCGTTCCATTTCACGCAGGATAAACGCCTCGTCGTAAGGCACGCCGGACGGGAAGCCGTCCAGCACGACGCCGATGCCCGCGCCGTGCGATTCGCCGAAGATGGAGAGCTTGATGCTGTTTCCCCAAGTGGAGCCCATGAACGCCCCTCCTTACAGTTGTTTGATGTAGTTGTGCAGCGTTTCGGCCTCGATAGGCGTGATTTCCGCCCGTCCCGGCTCGCGCACGAGGATGAAATTGACCGTGCCGCCGAACTTCTTCTTATCGGAAAGCAGGGCGTCGAATACTGCCTCGCGGTCGTAGGTCAGCGCGGTCGGCAGGCCGAGCTTTTGCAGCAGCGAAACGAGCGGCGCGGTCAGGTCAGCGTCCCCCCGCAGGGCGGAGAGCCGCATCGCCGCCACCATGCCGACGGCGACAGCCTGCCCATGCGTCAGCTCGGTGTAACCCCCTAGTTTTTCCGCCGCGTGGCCGACCGTGTGACCGAAATTCAGGATCATGCGCAGGCCGGTGTCGTGCTCGTCGATCGCGACTACGTCGCGCTTGATCTTGACGCATTCGTAGATGATGCTTTCGATGTTCGACTTGTAGTCGGGACGCGCGATCATGTCGAGAATCGCGGGATTTGCAATATAGCCGTACTTGACCACCTCGGCCATGCCGTCGGCAAAGGTTCCATCGGGCAGGGAGGAGAGCACGGCGGGGTCGATCAGCACCAGACGGGGCTGGTAAAACGCGCCGACGAGGTTCTTGCCCTCGGCAAGGTCCACGCCCGTCTTGCCGCCGACCGAGGAATCGACCTGCGCTAAAAGCGTCGTCGGGATATGGCAGAGGGACACGCCGCGCAGAAAGGTCGCGGCGGCAAAGCCGGTGATATCGCCCACCACGCCGCCGCCGAGCGCGACGATCAGATCCTTGCGCGTCATGCTGTTTGCCAGCAGGTCGTGATAGATGGTCTCGACGGTTTTAAGCCGCTTATGCTCCTCGCCCGCCGGAATGACTGTGTGCGAGACGGGCAGGGCAAGCTGCGTCTCCAGCGTCTCCAAATACAGCGGCGCGACGGTTGAGTCGGTCACAATATGGATGCGGCTGGGGGAGAAAACCGCCCCGATGGCCGCGCCCGCGCGGGACAGCAGCCCGGTTTCGATCTGAATGTCGGACACGCCGTTCGCGCCCGAAAGGGACAGGGTCTGCGCCACTGACAACACTCCTTTTGCTGTGTATATCCGGTTTTTTCGCGCGACAGCGCGTATTGCAATCGAACTTATAATTCGCGGCCGACGGCGGCGGCCACCGCGCGCAGGCTGTTCATGGTTTCGTGGAACGAATCGTAGGTCAGGCTCTGCGCGCCGTCCGACAGCGCGCGCGCCGGGTCGTTATGCACCTCGATCATCAGGCCGTCCGCGCCCGCGGCGACCGCGGCCTTGGCCAGCGGCTCGACCATCCAGTAAATGCCGCCCGCGTGGGACGGGTCGACAATAACGGGCAGATGGCTCATGCGCTTTAAAACCGGCACGGCGGAAATGTCCAGCGTGTTGCGGGTGTAGGTTTCATAGGTGCGGATGCCGCGCTCGCACAGGATGACGTTTTCGTTGCCGCCCGCCATCAGGTATTCGGCGGACATGAGGAACTCCTCCATCGTGTTGGCGAAGCCGCGCTTTAAAAGAACAGGCTTGTTTGTCTGTCCCAGCTCCTTGAGCAGCTCGAAGTTCTGCATGTTGCGCGCGCCGACCTGAAAGCAGTCGCATTTCTCCATGAACAGGTCGATGTGCGCGGGGTTGGTGATTTCGGTCACGACCGGCAGGCCGGTGTCGAGGCTGGCCTCGTGCAGCAGTTCAAGCCCCTCGGCCTTCATGCCTTGGAACGAGTACGGGGAGGAGCGGGGCTTCCACGCGCCGCCGCGCAGCACCGCCGCGCCGTCCGCCTGCACATGGCGGGCCACGTCGATGATCTGGTCATGCCCTTCGACCGAACAAGGACCCGCCATGACGACGATCTTCTTGCCGCCGACAACAACGTCCTTTCCGATCGTGACGGCCGTGTCGTCCGGATGGAACTTGCGGTTGGCCAGCTTGAACGGCTCCTGCACCTTAATAATATTGTCAACCTCGGGGTCGCGCAGCAGCGCGTCCTTGTCGACCGCGGTCGTATCGCCCACCAGACCGATGACGATCTGGTCCTTGCCAAAAATGGGATTGGCCTTGACGTTCCAGCGCTCGATATGCGCGGTGAGCTGTTCGACGTGCTCGCGGGTCGCGGTGGGCTTCATGATGATGATCATTGTGTTTCTCTCCTTTGATGATGAAAATGTGGATGTTTGCGTTTGTCCGGCGGAGAAAAAAGCATAAAAAAAGCCCTTCATCCACAAAGAGGGACGAAAGACAAACGGTTCCGCGGTACCACCCACATTCGGCACAAATTGCGCCGCACTTTTTCGGATACAAAGCATATCCTATCCCTGTAACGGAGGAGACCCGTCGGCGCCTACTGCAAAACTGGTTTCAGCGCCGCAGCTCAAGAGGGAACTTCATCGTACCGGCGTCTGCGTCCGTTTCCAGTCATGCCGGACACTCCCTGAAAGCCGCGCTTGGGACAATTACTTTCCTCTGTCATCGCTTTGTGCAATATATGTGATTATTATAAGAGCGTTTGACGGATTTGTCAATGCTTCTTTTGTTACGTTTCTGTTTCAGTCATATCCGGGACAGGCCGCCGCATAGAGTAGGACAGGTGATGAAAATGGAAGTGAAACAGGACAAAGCATACCAGCAGGCGCTGACCTGCCTGACGCCGCTTCGCGCGGCGCAGCTTGCCGCGCTGGAAGGACAGGGAATCGTTGAGGAGCTGCGGCTGCGCGCCGGCAGGCCGCCGGCCGTCAAAACGGCCGCGGGCGAGCGGGCGCTCGACCTCGCGGCGGTCACGCCGCAGGAACTGCGCGAAACGCTCAGCCGGGCGGCGCGCTATTCGGTACATAGCTATACGGAGAGCTTGAAAAACGGGTTCGTCCCCCTGTCCGGCGGACACCGGCTGGGGCTTTGCGGCACGGTTGCCGCCGAAAACGGACAGGTTATCGGCGTGCGCGGCCTGTCCTCGGTCAACCTGCGCGTGGCGCGCCAGATCGAAGGCGTTGGAGACGAGATTGCGCCGTGGGTGGGCGACGGCCCGCCGCGGTCGGTGCTGCTGCTCTCGCCGCCGGGGTACGGCAAGACTACGCTGCTGCGCGAATGGGTGCGGCTGGTGTCCGACAAGGGCTATACGGTCGCCGTCGCGGACGAGCGCAGCGAAATCGCCGCACTGTCGGACGGCGTGCCGCAGTTTGAGGTCGGGCGCTGTACGGACGTGCTCGAGGCCTGCGGCAAAAAACAGGCCGCGCTCATGCTGCTCAAGACCATGTCGCCCGCGCTTTTGGCGTTTGACGAGATCACCGCGCCCGAGGACGTTGAAGCAGTATCGCTCTGCGCGCACTGCGGCACAGCCGTGCTTGCCAGCGCGCACGCAGAGGGCGTGGAAGATCTCGCGAAACGTCCGCTGTACCGTGCGCTGCTCGAGCTGCACCTGTTCGAGCGGGCCGTGGTGATCGGCAGGAAGGACGGAGGCCGAAGCTACCGGATGGTGCGTTTGGAGGGAGGAGCATGCTGAAACTGATCGGCGCGGTGATGATTTTCGGCGCGTGCGCGGCGCTTGGACTGTCCGCACGGCAGAATCTGCGGCGCCGCGTGCTGGCGGCGGACGCTATGCTGCTCGCGCTGTCGCTGCTGGAAAGCGAAATTTCCTGCCGCCGCGCGCCGCTGCCCGAATTGATCGAGCAGCTGTCGGAGAATGAAAATGCGGTGATCCGGGAGGTGTTTTGCAGCCTGAAGCGCCGTTTGACGGAAGCGGCGGGGCTGTCGCTCGGCTATCTGTGGCGAAAAAATCTCAGGGACAAGCGCGAGGAAATCGGCCTTGGGACGGCGGAATGCGATATCCTGTGCGAGGCCGCCAACTACTTGGGCCGCTATGACGCGGCCGAGCAAACCGCGGGGCTGCGGCAGGTCGCGCGCCGCCTGAGCGCCTCTCGCGACGCGGCGGCGGGGGAATTGCAGAATAAGGGGAACTTATATCGCACCTGCGGTATCGCGCTCGGGATATTGGTCATTCTGGTGCTGATTTGAAGCGGAGGAAATTATGGATGTGGATCTGATTTTCCGGATCGCGGCCGTCGGCATTCTGGTTGCGGTGTTCAACCAACTGCTGATCCGGTCGGGGCGGGAGGAACAGGCGCTGATGACGACGCTGGCCGGTCTTGTCGTCGTGCTGATGCTGATCGTGCAGGAGATCAGCCAGCTTTTCTCGATGATGAAGAGCGTGTTCGGGTTTTGAGCGGACTGACGGCGGCCTGCGGCCTTGCGCTGCTCGCGCTGGTGCTCGCGCTGACGCTTAAAAAGGACGCTCCCGTCATCGCGTTCCTGCTGACGCTGATGACCGGAATCCTGATCCTGATGCAGGCCTTCGGACAGTTCGGCGGCACCGCGCAGCGGATCGGCGCCATGCTGGAACAGGGCGGCATTACGGACAGCCTGTACCTGCCGGTTGCGAAAACCGTCGGCGTGGCGGTGGTGGTGCGCATTATGAGCGCGCTTTGCAAGGATGCGGGCCAGTCGGCGCTCGCCGCAAAGCTGGAAATTGCGGGCGCGGCGCTGGCGCTGTCCATGTGCCTGCCGCTGCTCGAGCAGGTGCTGGGGCTGGTTGCGGACTGGACGATATGAAAGGGAACGGAAGTATGAAAAGGCTGGTTATCGCCCTGCTGCTGGCGGCGCTGTGCGTCATACCTGCGGCGGCTGTTACCGAGGAGGACGTCCAGAACGTGGGCGGAGACGCGCTGACCGACGCCATGCCGGATGAACAGCGCGCTTATTTGGACGGCATACGGCCCGAAACGGCAGATGATTTGGCCGCGTCCATGGGACGGCTGCTGGAAAATGCCGCGTCGGACGGCCGTACGGCGCTGCAAAGCGCTTTGCACAGCTTGGTCTGCGTCGCGGCAGTGATCATTTTGACGGCGGCGGCGCGCGGTTTTTCCGCCGCTGCCGGAGGAGAAAGCAATATCTGGATCGACATGGCGGGTGCGCTGGGCTGCGCTGGCGTTCTGCTGCGGGACTTCACCGGCGTGCTCGCGCTGTGCCGCGACACGCTCGAGCAGATCAGCTTGTTTTCCGCGACGCTGCAGCCGGTGCTGGCTACGGTGCTTTCCGTCGGCGGCAGCGCTGCGACCGCAACGGTTTTGCAGGTGGCGGCCATGGTGGTGTTCGATCTGGTCATCCGCTTGATCAATACGCTGCTGGTGCCCGCCGCATGCGCCTATTTGGCGATTATCGTCGTCGATGCGGCAACCGGCGGGGAGATGCTGCACGGCATCGCGGACGGAATCAAAAGCCTGACCTCGGGAGCTCTCAAGCTGATTTTGACGCTGTTTACCGCTTACTTAACGATTGCGGGCGGCATTTCGGGCAATGTCGACCGCATGACGCTGAAAACCGCAAAATTCGCGGTTTCGGGCGCGGTGCCCGTCGTCGGCGGCGTGATTTCGGACGCGACGGAGACCATGCTCTCGGGCGCGGCGCTGCTTAAAAGCTCGATCGGCGTATTCGGCATGCTGTGCGTCACGGCGATCTGCCTTGTGCCGTTTTTGCGGGCTGGCGCGAGCTACCTGTGCTATCGGGCGGGCGCGGCAGTGCTGTCGCCGCTCTGCTCGGGCAGCCTGCGTCAATTATTAAACGGCATGGGCACGGGCTTCGGCCTTTTGCTCGGCATGCTGAGCACCTGCTGCGTCATTTTGTATTTGGAGCTGGTTTATGTGGTAGCGATGGTGAAGCCGATATGACGGAATTGTTTCGCACGATCCTGTTCCGGGTCACGCTGGCGGGTA
This sequence comes from Eubacteriales bacterium, assembly GCA_030524205.1. GTDB lineage: Bacteria > Bacillota > Clostridia > Oscillospirales > Butyricicoccaceae > Agathobaculum. The sequence goes on along the minus strand of JAUNGZ010000018.1, from coordinate 12,294 downwards.
TCGCGTCGGCGGCGGCGCTTCGCGTGGTCGGCGGCGGCGCGCTGCGGGAGATCGTCAAGCTGGCGGCGGGACTGCTGATGCTGCTTGCCCTATTGCAGCCCCTCGGACGGCTTCGGCTGCCTGCGTGGACAGGAATACTGGATACATCCCGCGCCCAAACGGCGGAAATAGAGGAACAAAACAATCGAACGGCACAAAGCTCCGTGGCGAACAGCATCGCCGGCACGCTGGAAAAACGCGCCGCGCAGCAGGGGATCGACTGCACCGTCACGGTTGCGATGGCAACGGACGGGCAGGGCGTTTTACAGATTGACCGCGTGACGGTTTACCATGCGAAGCAGGACGCCGCTCTGCTGGACGAGCTGCAAACGCTTATCATGGACGAATGCGGCGTGCCGAAGGACAGACAGGAGTTGATTGAGCGATGAAGAAACCGTCATTTGCGTGGCTCGGCACGGCTTCGGGCAAGCTGCTCCCGCTGCTGCAAAAATACAAAGCCGTGCTGATCGTGCTGCTCGCGGGCGTGCTGCTGCTCGCGTCCAGTGGCGGGTCGGGCGGCAGGCAAAAAGAAAAAGCGCCGTCCGCCGAGCCGGCTCCGGAGGGCTTCAGCCTTGCCGATTTCGAGCGGGATTTGAGCGGCAAGCTTGCGTCGATCGACGGCGTGGGGCGCGTTTCGCTCATGCTTTCGCTTGACGAAACGGAGGAGGCGGTCTATGCGGTCAACGTGCGGCAGACAAAAAACGGCGACAGCGGCCAGAGCTACGAGAGCAGCCTGACCGTGCTTTCCGACGGCAGCTATGGGGAAGCGCCCGTGACCGTCAAAAGCCTGCTGCCGACCTTCCGCGGCGCGGTGGTGTTGTGCGACGGCGCGGACAATGCGGAGGTGCGGCTGGCCGTCACGCGGGCGGTCGGCACGGTGTGCGGCATCGGCTCGGACAAAGTTACGGTTCTGAAAATGGCGGCGGACTCATAAACAGTAATAACGAAATACAGGAGGGCGAGCAGTAATGAAAAAAATCAAAAAACGCGGGGCGGTTTACGGCGTGATTGCGCTTTTGCTTTGCGTTGCAGTCTATCTCAACTGGAGCTATATCGGTGCGCCGGAGGACTTGCTGGTGGCCGAACAGACCGAACCGGCCGGTGAAAAAACCAGCGCGGAGGGGGCGGAAACGCCGCCGTCGAGCGATTATTTTGCGGCTTCCCGACTGACAAGGGAACAGGCCCGCGACGAAGCGGTGTCCACGCTCAAGGAGGTTTCCGAGAGCGAGAAGGCCGACCAGACGGCCAAGGAAGACGCTGTGGCGCAAATTTCCGTGCTGGCCGAAAACTCAGTGACAGAGGCGAACATCGAAAGCATGATCCGCGCCAAAGGCTATGAGGACGCGGTGGTGATGATAGGGGACAACAGCGTCAACATCGTTGTCGCGCCGCCCGAGGGCGGCTTGCAGGCAACCGATGTGACGGTCATCAAAGATATCGCCGTTTCCGAAACCGGCATGGCGGGCGGTCAAATTAAGATTGTAGAAGCCGCCTAAACATGCATTTTTCCTTTGCTTTTTGCCAAAACTGTGCTATAATCCGTGTAAAGGAGAGTGAGCACTATGGCAGATCACAAGGAGTATTGGTCGACGACCGGCGATCAGGGCTCCATTCGGATCTCTGAGGATGTCGTCGCTTCGATCGCCGCGCTTTCCGCCTCGGAAACCGAGGGCGTCAGCGGCCTGTATTCGAGCTTGACCAGCGATATCGTCAGCTTTTTAAGCAAGAAAAATCTTTCGAAGGGTGTGCGCATTGAAATCGGCGAGGATGGAACGGTTAAAATCGAAATCGGTTTTCTTGCGCTATTTGGACACAACATCTGCGAGGTGGCAAAGCAGGTGCAGCAGAACGTCAAGGCTTCGGTCGAGTCGATGACCGAGCTCAAGGTGACCGAGGTGGATATCCACGTCGGCGGCGTAAGCTTTGCGCCCGACTCCGCACCCGAAGAACAATCCCCGGCAGAATAAAGCATAAGGCGGCATGGGAAACATTTTCCGTGCCGCCTTTCATATGTCCTTTTTACAAAAGCCCCTTTCCGGTTAACGGAACGGGGCTTTTGTAGCGTTTGGCTGCGGCGCGGCAACCTGTTTGCGGATGTTTTTTGCAAGAGCCGGTCAGAAGGGGGCCCGTTCCTAAAAAGCAAGATGTTAGAAGTAGGGTTCGGCCCGCTGTGATATAAAATAAATATTAAAGTGAGAAGCGTATACAAATTTTTGTATAAAATAGGGATTCGGCGCCGTACTGCCTGAATCAGGGGATTCATGTGTCTGCGCCGTGGGCGCAGATGTGTGCCCGGGTGAAACGGTCCGGCGCGGTGGTGCGGCAAAGGCATAGCAGGAATCTATAAAAACGGCTGCGGTATTTCATGTGGCATTCGTAAGGCTGGGGAAAGGCCGCACCGTGCGCTTTCAAAAAGGGTTTCGGCTGAAAAGCCGTGCGTCAAATAACGGATGCCAAACTGCGGGAGAAGAGGAAGAAAACAATGTATCGAGTGCTTATTGCGGATGATGAAATCCATGTCTGTCAGCTGGTGCAGTACCTTGTTGACTGGTCCGGATTAAATTTGGAACTGATTGGTATGGCGCACAGCGGTGTGGAAGCGTTTGAAAAGATCGTGGAATGCACGCCGGACATCGTTATTTCAGATATCCGGATGTCCGGATGCAGCGGCGTTGAGTTGCTAGAGAAAACACGGATGCTTGGACTGCACTGCCGTTTTATCCTCATCAGCGGATACAGGGAGTTTGCGTTTGCGCAAAAGGCGATTCGATTCGGCGTGACGGATTATATCGTGAAGCCGCTCAAACGGGCGGAACTGATCGACGCCGTTCAAAAAGCAATAGACGAGCTCAACCGGGAAGGCGCTGCGCACGAGCCGAAGCCGGGAAAAGCGGAAACGGTATCGGGAAGAGAACGCTTTGCGGCCGATTTGCAGAGCGGCGTTCTGCCCGTATCGCAAGCCGTGATGAAATGTGTGCAGGAGGTATATGGACTGGATTTTTCCGGCGTCTGCACGGTGTTCAGCTGGCGGTTTATCTGCCACGGCGACTACTCCAAAGAGACTCTGCGCCTGTTGGAGGGCAAGGTGGTCGCGTGGCTTGGCGAACAGGGAAAGGAATGGTTCCGCACCTTTGCGGTACTGCGCGTGGAGGGACGGCTTTTCCTGATCTGCGCGGTCGACAGCGATAAAAAGATGCTCGGGTACAGCCTGCTTCGCGAAAACTGCCAAGCGGTGATTTCAATTTTCAGCGCATGGGAAGCTGCGCTGGGGGTATGCCAATGGAACGAGGAACAGCCGCTGGACGTTCCTCTGAAGGAAGCCGCGCTCGCTGCGGATGATTACATATTTGATCCGGGGCGCGGCACTTATCTATGGCAGCATGCAGCGCGGGATATCACGGATTTTCGGCGGCTGGTCTCATATGACGATTGTGAAAAACTGATGTCCGCCATGCAGGTATTGGACGCCGCTGCGGTGTCCAAGGAGATAGACGGGGCCTTCACGTCCTTCGCTGCGCAGCCAAAGCTGAGCGCACAGGCGGTGTTTGGCTACGCCGAATGGGTGATCAGCGAAATGAACCATGCACTCAGCGGCTTTGAGACCGGCGGAGACAATGCGATCGGCCGCTACTTGGACCGCGTAGCGCTGATGGATCGGATGTATCATTCGCCCTCGCTGGGGCAAATCGGGCTTTGTCTGAAAGAAGCGTTGACCGCCCAGATAAGTCTGGTAAAGACTACAATCCGCAACGCGGAGAACCGTCCGGTGAGGATGGTAAAGGAAATCGTCGGGCGTCGGTATATGGATCAGATCAGCCTGAACGAGGTGGCCGAGGAAGTCGGGCTTAACCCGATTTATCTGTCAATGCTGTTTAAAAAGGATACGGGCACAAACTTTAAGGATTATTTGACCGCGGTTCGCATTGAAACTGCAAAAAGCCTGCTGCGGGACGGGAAAACACTGTCCGAAATCGCGGAAGCGGTGGGGTACAAGGATGTGCGGTATTTCAGCAAGCTGTTCACGCGTATTGTAGGCGTTAAGCCGACACAATACAAAAATCTGTATAATTAAGAGGAAAAACGATGCGACAGGAAAGCAACAGCCGTCCGTGGTCCTTCCAGTTGATGCTGTCAACAGCGGGCGGATTCGCTGCGCTGGGCGCGGTCGGCATGCTGAGCGCGTTCGGATTGCTGCGTCCGGTATCGGCCGCAATTCTGCTTGCGCTTTGCGCGGCGGGCGGCATGTCGGCGGTGATCTGGGGCTTCATTGCGCCGATCCGCCGTGCGGAGCGCACGCTGGAGGACGATGCGGCGCCGTTGAAAGCGCGGCTTGCATTGCTGCGGCAGCTGAATGATCCGGCGTCGCGCTTGCTGCTGTCTCTAGCGGATGAATTGGAAGCGCGGCATACGGAAACGCTCGCCGGCACGCAGGCGGAGTTGGATATGCTGCAAAGTCAGATAAACCCGCATTTTCTGTACAATACGCTCGATTCCATCCGGGGACAGGCGCTGCATGAGGGCGCGGTGGATATCGCCGATATGACGGAGGCTCTTTCTGCCTTTTTCCGGTATTCCATATCCAACCGCAATAATGTAGTGACGCTGGCAGAGGAGTTGGAGAATGTACGCGATTATTTCAAAATACAGCAGTTTCGCTTTGATAACCGATTCCAATTATCCATCCAGCCCACCGAGCGGGAGAATAAAGAGCAATGCCGCCTGCCAAAGCTGGCGCTGCAGCCTATCGTTGAAAATGCTATCCTGCATGGGCTGGAAGGCAAGACCAGCGGCGGAGAAATCACAGTGCGGATAGAGGGTACGGATAAGCTGGTTATCGTTACGATTTCGGATAACGGGGCGGGCATGGAAAATGAAACGCTGCAGATGCTGCGGAACAGGGTGAGAGGCCAAGCCATCCCGGAGCCTGCAGACAAGCGGGGAGGGCTTGCCCTGCCCAATGTGGCGCGGCGCATTCGGCTGCTGTATGGCGACTGCTATGATGTGCAGGTTTACAGCACGCTGGGGCAAGGGACGGATGTGGTGCTGACGCTTCCGCGCGTGACGGAGGAGACGAAAACATATGGAGCGTGAACTGCTTCGCGCGTCAGGTGTGGTTTCTGAGAGCGCAGGACGCAGAAGACTTGACGGCGTAAGCCTGCTGCTTGCCGAAGGCCAGATGCTTGGCATCATTGGCCGAAGCGGAGCCGGAAAGACGCAGCTGGCACAGGTGCTTGCAGGAGAGATTGCGCCGGATGCGGGCATGGTTCTGCTGCGGGAAAAGCGCGCGCCGCTGGGCGTTCTGCGGCGCGAAGGGGGACGCATTGCGCGCACGAGTCGGCTGATCGGCAATTTGACGGTAGCAGAAAATCTGCTTTCGGTGTGCCTTAAGGGGCACTGGATATGGAAAAAACGCCGGATGCGCGCGCTGTGCGCCGAAATCTTAGAAGAGTATGGTCTGACGGGATACGCACAGGCGCAGCCGGCGCAGCTGCCGTCTCATGTTCAGCATCGTATCTTGCTTGTGCATGCCGTGTTGTGCGAAAAGAAGTTTGTTATTTTGGAGAGCGAGGGCGACCGCCTGCCGGTCAAGGAACAGGCGGCACTACTGCACACGATCCGCGCGGTCAGCCGCCGCGGCGTCGCAGTGCTGTATCTTTCGCGCCGCATGGACGCGGTGCAGCAGGGGATGCAAAAAAACGTGGTAATGGCGGACGGAAGAATTGTAAAAATACTCTCCCCCAATACACGTGAACAAGCCGCGATGAACACCTATCTATACGGCTATTCGGGCGCAAATTTCCCGTGGGACACGCGCTCGGGCGGAGGAAAGAAAGTATTTGATTTACCGGGCCTTCCCGTTTGTCTGGGTGAGCTGTGCGTCGTCCGGGATGCGGACGGCTCGGCGGATGCGCTGGTGCGCTTGATTTGCTCACGCTGCGCCGCGGCCGGCCTGCCGGCGCCGGGTGTGCTGGATAATGAGGCGCTTGACGGCGCGTTGCTGAATCAAATATCCGTGCTCGATAATATTCTGCTGACCGCAGCGTCCAAAAGCGTCGGCTTTGGCTGGCGGCTGAGCCGGAAAATGCAGCGTCTGATCCGTGCGGAATGCTCGGAGCAAACCGGGCTGACCGACGCGCAACTGCTGTTGCGTCCCAAACAGCTTTCCCGTGCGGAGCAGCTGCGTTTGCTGCTCTACCGCTTCTCGCTGCTGGGTGCGCGTATTTGCGTGATCGACCGTCCGGGCGCCGACCGCGCGGATTTTGTTGCGCTGCAAATTGCGGCTAACCACTTGCTGAAAACCGGGTGTACGGTGTTTTATATTGTGAATACAACGGATGAGCTGCTGGGACGCGCCGATAGGCTTTATGTTTGGAAAAATGGGGAACTAAAGGAGGATATATGAGAAACCGTGCATGGAAGAATTATATTCCGCTGCTACTGCTTATGATTTCCGCTGTGCTTGGCGTGCTGTTTGTACCGGGATTTGACCGGTTTGAAATGTACTCCGGCATTTTGGTGCAGGCATCTACCACCGGAATGCTTGCGCTCGGCATGATGTTTGTTTTAATTTGCGGCAATATTGATCTGGCTGTCGGCGCGCAAAGCGCGCTTTATGGGGTTTTATGCGTTTTTTTAACCAAGTCGCTGTATCTGCCGCCTCCCGCGGCAATTATGCTGACGCTGCTGACTGCCGCCACTGTCGGCGCGGTGATCGGATATGTGATCGCCGCAAAAAAGCTGAATGCGATGATTGCCACGATTGCGGTCGGTGTTGCCGTGAGCGGACTGGCAAGCATTCTCGCCAACGGCACGCCTGTATTTGACATTCCCGCGCTTTTGGAGCAGATCGCAAAGCTGAAAGTGTTTAATATCCCGTTTCCAGCGGTATTGTTTCTGATGATGGCGGCGCTGACCGCATGGATTCTGCACGGTACCTATTGGGGACGGTTTTTCTTTGCAAGAGGCTGGGATGTGGAAACGGCGGCAAAAGCGGGCGTGCCGGTTCACAAGACGTGCAGTCTGGCGTTCGCCTTGTCCGGCATGTACACGGCGGTAGCGTCAATTTTGTACGTGGGCAGGGTTGGCGTGGCTTCGCTTTCGGCGGGGGACAGCTGGGTTCTGGATGTGCTGACGATAGCGGCGCTTGGCGGCGTCGGCTTCTCCGGCGGACGGGGCCGCGTGCTGCCGGTGGTCTGCTCAGCCGTGTTTCTTTCGTTGCTGACTGCGGCTTTTTTAGTGCTCCGTATCGCGCCGTATTATCAAAATGTTATAAAAGGTGCCATCCTTTTCTTTGCAATATCAACAAAAATCACAAAATCTTAATTTCGTCCCCCAAAACTTAAGAACGTCTCATTGTGGCGAAATGGTTCACAGGATAGAATCAATACCATAAAAGCAAGCCGATGCAGGAGGTGCAGAGGATGTCGGAATTCATTCTGAAGATGAACCATATTGTAAAAAGTTTTCCGGGCGTTAAAGTACTGGACGATGTGACGCTTCGTGTTAGGGCGGGCGAAGTTCACGCATTGATGGGCGAGAACGGAGCCGGAAAATCAACGCTGATGAAGATACTGATGGGAATATACAGCGCCGACGCGGGCGAGGTCGTGATGAACGGCCAGCCGCTTCGCGCGAGGAACCCCCGAGAGGCGATGGACAGGGGGGTGGCAATGATCCATCAGGAGCTGAACCCTATTCTGGACATGCAGGTGTTTGAGAACATTTATGTCGGTCGGGAGCGAAAACAGGGAATTTTAGTCGACAAAAAGCGGATGATTCGTGAAACGCGAGAGCTGCTGGAAAATTTGAACATCGACATTTCACCGACCGCCTATATGCGGGATTTAAGCGTTGCGCAATGTCAGTTGATCGAGATTGTTAAAGCGATTTCGGTAAACGCTAAGGTCGTTGTGATGGATGAACCGACCTCCGCAATCACCGAGCACGAGGTCGAGACGCTTTTTACGCAGATTCGCCGCTTGAAAAGCGAGGGCGTGGCAATCATCTACATTTCGCACAAGATGGACGAAATCTTTCAGATCTGCGATACCATCACCGTGCTGCGGGACGGCAAATTCATTGGAACGGACGCCGCGTCCAACATGAACAACGATCAGCTCATCCGCATGATGGTCGGCCGCGATATCACCGAAGTATTCCCCAAGACCGAAGCTGAAATCGGCGGGATTGCGCTGGAAGTAAAAAACCTTTCGTACGGAAGGCAGGTCAAGAACGTCAGCTTTACGCTGCGGCATGGCGAGGTGCTCGGTATTGCCGGCTTGGTCGGCGCGGGACGGAGCGAGCTTGTCGAGACGATTTTTGGAATGCGGCAAAAATCCGGCGGCGAGGTGCTGATTGGCGGAAAACCGGTTAACGTCACACATCCGCGGCACGCCATCGCGCACAGGATCGCGCTGATTACCGAGGATCGAAAGTTCACCGGCTTAAATTTGGTCGGCAGCGTAGCGGAGAACATAACGCTTGTCAATTTAAAAAAGCTGTTTCCCTCCGGCCTGATCGACAGGAAGAAGGAAAACGAAATCGCCAACCGCTACATCGGAGAGCTTTCTATTAAAACGCCCGGCACGGCGCAGCTGGTCGGCAACCTATCCGGCGGCAACCAGCAGAAGGTAGTCATCGCTAAATGGCTGCTGACCGATCCCGATATCATCATCCTCGATGAGCCGACCCGCGGCATCGACGTTGGCGCAAAACGGGATATCTATCTGCTGATCGGGGAAATGGTCAAGCAGGGGAAAGCAGTCATCGTGATCTCGTCCGAAATACCGGAAGTCATGGGTCTGTCCGACCGGATCATAGTACTGGCCGAGGGACGGCTGACCGGTGAAATCGAGCGCGCGGACTTTACACAAGAGCGCATTATGACATATGCGGCACAATTTGGGGAGCGAAAAGAATGAGTACAGTAAAATCGAAAAGTTTTTTAAAGAATTTTGGCTTAATCATCATTTTTCTGGTGCTTGTCGCCATATTGGCGATTATTTCGGGCGGCGCGTTCGTCAAGCCCGGCAATTTGATCAGCGTGCTTAAGCAGACCGCGGTCAACGGCATTCTGGCAATGGGCATGACCTTTGTAATCATTTCAAACGGCATTGACCTTTCGGTGGGTTCGACCGTCGGCCTGACCGGCGTAATCGCCTGCATGCTCGCTCATCCCGCAGCGGGCAGCACGACGGGCGCAGGGCAGTTCCCGCTGCTCGTTCCGATCCTCGCGGCGCTGGCAGTCGGCGCGCTGATCGGCGCGCTCAACGGCGTGGGTATTGCATACGGCGCGATTCCTCCCTTTATTGTAACGCTTGGGTCAATGACGATCGTCCGCGGACTTGCCCTGATCATTTCCGGCGGTTCGCCGGTGTTCGGCGTGACAGGTTCCTTTGAAGCGATTGCCTCGCTGAAGCCGTTTTCCATACCAATCTTGGCTGTATATCTGGTGATTGTCGCCGCGATCTGCGCGTTTGTTCTGCAAAAAACCGTATTTGGCCGCCATGTTTACGCCATCGGCGGCAATGAAGTTGCGGCTTCGGTATCGGGAATCAATGTGAAAAAAGTGCGCGTGCTAGTTTATATGATCGCCGGCCTGCTTGCCGGTTTCTGCGGCCTGCTGGTTGCTTCACGTACGATCACGGGGGCGCCCACTGCCGGGCAGAGCTATGAAATGGATGCGATCGCTGCAACTGTTATCGGCGGCGTATCAATGTCCGGCGGTTCGGGCAAATGGCACGGCGTGGTGATCGGCGCGTTGATGATCGCGGTAATTGCAAACGGTCTGGACATTATGCGTGTCGATTCCAACTGGCAGCCGGTTATCAAGGGTTTGATTATTATTTTCGCCGTGTTGATGGATATCAGAAGCAAGGGGAAAAAGGCCTGAGCTTTGGTATAAATAATGCCTACTTATGAGAGGAGAAACAAAGATGAAGAAAAGAGTATTGGCCCTTTTGCTGACGGGTGCAATGTGCCTGTCGTTGGCAGCATGCAGCGATAATTCGGGCGGCGGCGCGGATACGGGTGACAGCGGCGCGGGCAGCGGCGGCGCGGACGCGAAGAATTATAGAATCGCGCTGCTGATGAGTCATCAGACCAACGCGTTCACGACGGCTGTTTCCGAAGGCGCAAAGGAAAAAAGCGAAGAATTGGGCGTCACGGTAGACGTGTTCGACGGTGCGCAGGACCAAGCGAAGCAGGCGTCTCAGATGGAACAGTGCATTACGCAGGGCTACGACGGCATTTTGGTTGAACCCATTTCAGTTGACGGCATCGCGCCTTCCGTAAAAACGGCAAACGAAGCGGATGTTCCGGTTATGACGGTTGTGCAGAAAATGAGCCAGCAGGAGCTGGCGAAGTCGCACTGCGGCGGCGATGACAGCAAGGCCGGCGAGCTGCAAATGCAGAAAGCGGTAGAGGCGCTGGGTGAAGCGGGCAATATTGTCGTGCTGTACGGCCCCATGGGCTCCGACGCGCAGATCATCCGCAAGGAGGGCTACGACAAGGTGCTTGCCAATTATCCCAATGTGCATATCGTATTTGAAGATACCGCCAACTGGACGACCGATGAAGCGCTGACCAAGGTCGAAACATGGCTTCAGACCGGTACGGAAATCAACGCGGTGGTTGCGCAGAACGACTCCATGGCGTTGGGCGCGCAGAAGGCGGTAGAAGACGCCGGCAAGCAGGACGATATCATGGTATTCGGCATTGACGCAGTACCGGAAGGCATTGCTTCCGTCGCCGCCGGCGCTATGGACGGTACGGTTTCGCAGGCCGCAAAGCTTCAGGGCGCGCTGGGGGTTGAAACGATGTACCGATTCTTGAACGGAGAAAGCGTCGAGGCGCTCAATTACACCGAATGCATTTGGGTAACAAAGGATAATGCTTCGGATTATCAGTAACATACGACGGTAAGCGCTTGCTCGGCGCCGTTTGAAAACGAAAGTGCCAAGCCATATCGCACAAACGGCTGGATAAGATAGGGCGCTTTTGTGCCCAGCCTTATCCAGCCGTTCTGATGCGGCGTGCGCCGTTTGAAAAGAAAAGCGGAATATTAAAAAACTGCGCGTTAACATACCGGACGGCCTGCGGAACAGGCGGTTGAAAAATGCCGGAATGAACGAGTAAAAATGAATGAAATCAAAAGAAACGGGAAAATCGTAGCGGTTAACGCAGGAATTCGTTGCGCTTTTCAAAAAGTCAAGAAGTTAGAAGAAATATAAACGTAAGGCTGTTAAACTAAGAACATAAAGGCAGAGGAGCCTCGAAGCGGAAGCGAGGAAAGGCAGACAAATATGAGGAGGCAAAAAGCATGAGCAAGAGCAAAATGACAGTAGGGCAGGCAGTGGTAAAGTTTCTGAACCAGCAGTACATCGAGTATGACGGCAAGGTAGAGCCGTTCGTGGACGGCGTGTTCACGATTTTCGGGCACGGCATGGTGGTGGGCCTTGGGCAGGCGCTGGACGAGGACCCGGGCCGTCTGCGCGTCTATCAGGGGCGCAACGAGCAGGGCATGGCGCACGCGGCGATCAGCTACGCCAAGCAGCACAACCGCCGGAAGATCATCGCGTGCTCGTCCTCGATCGGCCCGGGCGCGGCGAACATGGTGACCGCGGCGCTGACGGCGACGATCAACAACATTCCGCTGCTGCTGTTCCCGTCGGACACGTTTGCAACGCGGCAGCCGGACCCGGTGCTGCAGCAGCTCGAGTCGCCGGCGGATCTGTCGATCACGGCGTCGGACTGCTTCAAGCCGGTTGCGAAATACTGGGACCGCGTATCGCGGCCCGAGCAGCTGATGAGCGCGCTGGTCAACGCGATGCGCGTGCTGACCGATACGGCCAACTGCGGCACGGCGGTCATCTCCCTGCCGCAGGATGTGCAGGGCGAGTCGTTCGAGTATCCGGACTACTTCTTCCAGAAGCGCGTGCATCATATCTCCCGCCGGTGCGCGGACGAGTATGAGCTTGAGCAGGCGGTCGAGCTGATCAAGGCGGCGAAGAAGCCGATGCTGATTTCGGGCGGCGGCGTGCGCTACTCGGAGGCGGGCGAGACCGTGATGGAGTTCTGCAAGGCGTTCAACATCCCGGTTTCGCAGACACAGGCGGGCCATTCGGCGCTGCCGGACTCGTTCGAGCTTTCGGTCGGCGGCGTGGGCGTCACGGGCGGTCTGGCGGCGAACGCGCTGTGCAAGGACTGCGACCTGATCATCGGCGTGGGCACGCGCTTCAACGACTTTGTCACCGG
>JAUNGZ010000017.1:31971-57580 GCA_030524205.1 Eubacteriales bacterium | reverse complement strand
TATCGTCGGGGCGGCTGTTATCGCAAGATTTCCGATTTTTCCGGCTCTTGACCGTTAAACATAGATTAGCTCATGCATTACGATTTCCTCGGCTCTCGCCTTGCAGTTGTTCATCAAACCTACCCATTTCATCGGGTCGGCGGCTTTGAGGGCTTCGGTGGCTCCCGCTTCTCTGGCAAGGCGAGGCATGAGGTAGTCCAGCATATCCCGCGCCGCCCGGTCTGTTTCCTCAAGGTGGGGATATAGCTTCTCACTGGCTACAAGGGCAGTATAAAGGCGGTGGCGGTATTGTTCCAGATAGGCTTTCCGCAGCCGCCCATAGTGGCCGATATGGGGCTTCGGGGTAATAGGGCGGTTCCCATTGTCAATCAATCTTCTCATGCGATTTGTTCTCCTTTCTCGTCCTGCTTCTTTTTATGGTAGTTCTCCCGCTTTGCAGCAAGGAAGTTTTCATACCGGGCTTGGGCTTCAGGATTTCCGGCTGCGGCTTCCTCGTACATCTTCTGACGGGATTTCTTGGTAGCTTCACTATGGTATGCCCGCCGCCTTGCAAGCTCGGCGGCTGCGGCGGGGTCGGTTTCCGCTTGGGCTTTCAGTTCTTGGTATGCGTTCTTTTTCCGACTCCGGCTGGCTTCAAGGCGTTCCGCTTCCTCTGGCGTGAGTGGCTGGCCTGCGTCCTGCGCGGCAGCAAGCTCTTTCAGCGTCCGGGGCTTGGGCGGCTGTGCCGCTTTCTGCCGCTCATACCATGCCTTGTGCTGGCGGTTCTTCTTCTCCCGGTAGGCGGCAAGACGCTCTGCTTCCTCCGGCGTGAGGTCGGCTCCGGCCTTTTGCAGCGCGGCAAGCTCCTTTAAGGATTTTGGCTTCGGGGGCTTGGGCGGTTCGGCGGCTTTCCGCTTCTCCCGCCATTCCTTTTGCCATGCCCGGTTATGGGCTAACCGCGCTTCGTCTGCCGCCTGTTCCTCCGGGGTCAGCAAGCCCGCTTTCTTCCTCGCGGTAAACTCCCGTTTCTCTGCCTTGCGCTTTTCTTCCCGCGCTTTGGCAAGCTCCTGTGAACGGGCTTCCTTTGCGGCCTGTTCCTCCTGCTGGCGGCGTTGTTCCTCGGCTTCCATTGGGGTAACGATATGGGCGGGGACTTCAAACGCGCCGATGAAGTTGAGGTAAATATCTATCCGCTGACGGCGGCTGTTCCCGCGTCCCTCGCCCTCATGGACAACGACTTTTTCGATAAACTCGTTAAGCATGGGCGTTGTCAATTCGGAAAAATCAGTGTAGCGGCTCACAAGCTCGATAAACTTATCTGTTTTCAGCCTGTCGGCGTTCCAGCTCTCGATTGCTTCCTGCCATTGTGCGATAGCGGCTTCCAGCTTGGTCTGTTCCTCGTCGTATTCGGCAAGCAGACGGGTAAAGTGCTTATCGGGTATCTTGCCTGTGGCGTTGCCCTCATAGAGCTTTTTCACAAGGCCGTCCAGCTCCTTACATCTCCGCTGTGCCTTGCTCACTTTCTGCCGGTACTCCTTGACGGCGTTCTCTTGGTGCTGGTCGGACGCTTCCCGCACACGCTCGATAAACTCCGCTTCATTGTGCCGCACATACCAGCTCACGCGCTGGATTGCGGCAAGAATGGCGGCTTCCATTTTCGCGGTGGGGATATAGTGCATGGTACAGTCGCGGGTAAGCTGGCGGTAGCTGGAACACACAAAAGCGTCGTCCAGATACTTGCCTTGCACAAGGCTGCTGCGGTGGGTCAGCTTCGCGCCGCAGTCGGCGCAGTAGAGAAGCCCGGTCAAGCGGTTTGGGGTGGTCTGCCGCTTGGGGACGCGGCGTTTTGTCCCCATAAGCCGCTGGACGGTATTCCATGTTTCCTCGTCCACAATGGCGGGTATCTCCCCGTCAAAAATATACTGTTCCTCCGGCGCGGTCTTGCGGGTGCTTTTGGTCTTGTAGTTCTCGCAGACGGTTTTCCCTAAAACCTTGCGCCCCGTGTACTCCGGGCGTTTGAGGATATAGCTGATAGTTGTTGTTGACCATGCGTAGGGGTCTGTGTACTTCGCCGCCCGGACGGGTGCGCCTACCCGCTTCCAATGCTCGGACGGGATAGGGATTTTCTCGGCGCGGAGTTCCCTTGCTATGCTGGCGATACTCTCCCCGGCAACAACGCTGTGGAAGATACGGCGCACAACGGCGGCGGCTTCCTCGTCGATTACCCACTCGCCCTTGTTCTCCTTGGACGCAAGGTAGCCATAGCTGACGCTGCCGGAGCAGCGCAAGCCCTTTTCCATTCTCGACTTGAAAACGGTCTTGATTTTCCGGCTGGTGTCGGCAACATACCACTCGTTTATCACATCTCGGAAAATTGACATTATATCAAAACCATTGGCGGTATCAAGGTTGTCATTCGCCGCAATAAAGCGTACATGGTACTCGTCAAAGGTGCGCTTCAAAAGCCCCACTTCGACAACATCACGGCCAATCCTGCTTTGGTCTTTGATAATGACCGTAGCCACATTTCCCGCCCGGATTTCTTCCAGCATAGCGTCCAGCCCCGGACGCTTAAAAGTCGTTCCCCGCACTCCGTCATCGGTGAAGTGCCGGATATTCGTAAAGCCGTTCTTTTGGGCGTAGTCCTCCAAAATCCTTTTTTGGTTTTCTATCGACACGCTTTCCCCGGCTCGTTCATCGTCATGGGAAAGACGCTCGTACAGGGCTGTGATTTTTCCCTTGTCCGGCTGTTTCTTCATGGGGTGTAACCTCCTTTCTTGAGGGTGCGCGCTCCCTTTATCCTTATTGTAAATTACCTTTGGGGTCTACCACGACGTAGGAGCTATGCAGCTGTAACAGGTTGGGCTTTAGCCAGAAACGGGTCTTTCCGCTGCCGCTGCCGCCCACGATTAGGCAGTTTTTATTCCGGGCCGTGGCCGGATTCTTGGGGCGGCTGTTCATGGTTAGAAACTCCGTTTGCGTGAGAATCACGTTGTTTTCCGGCTTGGGGTCTACGAAAGGCTTTATGTCCTCCGGCGTACCCCAGCGGGCGCTTCCGTATTCGATATTCTTTCGCCATTTCTTGCCGTTCTTTTTCTTGAAGTACACCACAAGCCAGATCACAGCGGCCCCGGCTATCCCGGCCAGCAGGTCGCGGGGGTGGACGCTGGGCAGCGGGTCGCGGCCTAAGAGCGCCAGCCCGTTCACCGTGTCCATGAATCGCTTGCCCATGTTCTCCCCGGTGGACAGACGGAACGCCTGCCCCAGCTTGTCGGCCAGCCAGAAGATGAACAGATAGGGAAGGTTGGGGACAACGTACTTTTTCAGCTTATCCGTCATAGTGAACGCTCCCCCTTATCCAGATGTTTTTCCTTGCCGATGGTGGCCTTGGACAGCTCCTTGAACTTGGCGAGGCTTGCCAGCAGGGACGGCTTGCCATGCTGCTTGACGCGCTTTGCCGTGTACTCCGTAAAGGCGGCGGTCAGGGCGTCGGCGTCCTTGCCCTTGAAAAAGACGTAATACTTGCCGTCCCGCCCCTTCTTGGGCGCGAAGTCCACGCCGTACTTGCGGGCCACACGCTCAAATGAACGAATCCCGGCTTTGTCCACGTCGATACTCGACATGCCCTTGTTTTGGGCCGCCAGCTGCTTCACGGTCTGCTTGCCCCGGTGGAGCTTTTGCGGGTCGCGCTTCTCCTGCCACACTTTCAGCAGCTTTTTCACAGCCGCTTGCAGCGCCCGCCCGGTCAACTTGGTAACTTTTATAGCTACTTGCGTCGTGCCGTTGTTTACTTCCTCCTGCATGAATCAGCCTCCTTTCTTACAGGCTGGAAAGAAAATGCCCGCTTACAATTCCGGGCCGTGGTGCTTGGTTCTCGGTTTGGCGGGGGCGTCCTTGCCCGGCTGTCCGGTGTGTTTCAGCGCGTCCCGGACAGACTGCTTTTCCTTGGCAGGGGTGGGCTTGCCAAACTCGGCCTTGTATTCCTCCGGGATATTTGCCCGGCCTACTTCTTTCCACTCGTCGCCGGACGGCACAAGGTAGCCTTGCGGGGTAAACCGGCCCTTTTCCTGTCCCATGATGTGCGCCCCAAACTGGGCCGGGTCAATCCCGGCTTTCCATTCCTCCGGCATTTGCACCATGCCGGAATCGTTCAGGTAGTAGCGGCCCAAATCGGCCTCGTTATGAACATGTGGCACAAGGACGTAAAACTCGGTGTTATACGTCAGAGCGATCACGTCCTGCAAGCGGTAGTAGTTGCCCACGGCCATAGCCGCCCGGACAGTGGCAAGCTCGGTTTCGTCCAGAGCGTCCAGACGGGCCGCCAGCCAGTTTAGCCCGTCTATGGTGTTCGGCTTGCCAATCACGGCGTCCAGCTCCGGAAACGGCAGGTTATCAGCCATTGAAACGTAGTAGTCAGCCTTGGGGCCTTGGGAAAATGGAATAGGCTCAATCCCCAGCCGGTCGAACAGCGCCCGCACCTTGTCGGCGTCGGTAGGCAGCGCAAGCCATTCCTGCCGGTCGTCCTGTCTGCTGTTGATAATCAGGACTTCCAGCGGCTTTTTCTCACTCATGGGCCGCGCCTCCCGTTTCGCCCTGCCCCTTGACCGCCAGAATCCCGTCAAGCGTCGTCGCCGTGATGTTCAACCGCTGGGCGGTGGCGATCTCGTTTTTCACGCCCTCGTCCACCACGCCGCCGCAGACAATCAGGACATGGGAGCGCCGCAGCATGTCGCGGGCCATATCCACGCCGTCCTTGTGTTCGCGGGGGATTGCGTCGTCGATGTAAAGAGGGAGGTACAAGCGCGGGCAGACAGGGGAAAATCCGGCCTCGTACACCGCCCGGCAATAGCGGCGGGCCGCCTCCATGTTCTCGGTTTCCGTGCCGCTCCACGCGGCGCTGATGTATGCCAAAGGTCTTTTCATAGTCAAATACTCCTTTCCTTGGGGCCACGGGCCGGGGCCGGTCGTCCGGCCAGCGTCGCCCGCAACAGTTCGTTGTAGTCCTTGCCGTGCTCCACAGGGGGCGGCTTGCGTTCCACGGTGAAGCTCCGGCCTTGCAGCTCCTTGTCGTCCCGTAGGGCCGCCTCTATCCGGGCCATGCCGTCCAGCCCCGCCTTGTCGTTGTCTAAGCACAAATACACACGGTCGATCTCCGGGCGGTCGTGGAGGAATTGCAGCAGCGCCAGCGGGGACGTGCCGCCCAATGACAGGTAATGCCCCCTGTCCCATGTGGCGGCCCCCCGCGCCTTAAACAGCGTCGCCAGCGATAGGGCGTCTATGGCGCTTTCAAACACGGCCACGGTGCGGCTCGGCCCGTTGGCCGGGAAGCAGAAGTTAAACCGCTTATCGCTCCCCGGCACGTCGCCCTTGAAGTCGCCCACCGTCCCGCGCAGGCAGGCAAACCGGGCTTTTCCGGCCTTGTCCCTGCCCACAAACACGCAGTTGTGGTATTTCCGGCTCTCGAAGAACATACCGGCCTGTATGCACCGGCTGATGATCTCCGAATCAATGCCCCGGCGCTGCAAGTACGACACGGCGGCGGTGGCGCAGCGGGACGCCTCCGGCAGAGCAAAGGCCCTCGGCTGCTCCGGGGGCCTTGTTACCGGCTGGGAAAGAATAGGGGCGCTTTCGCCGCACAACGTCCGCACGGCCTCCACAAAGGGCATATCCCGCACCTTGATTAGATAGTCCAGCGCCGTCTTGCCGCCGAAGCCCCGCGCCGTCCAGTGCCATTTCCCATTTGAGATTTTCAGGCTGTCATGCGTCACCGTGCAATACTCATGCGGCCCCGCCTTTTTCAGCTCTCCCGGCTCGTAGGTTTGCAGATACGAAAGCAAATCCCACTGTTTCGCCCGGTCTATCTGTTCCCGCGTCACTCCGGGCATGGGCAACACCTCCTTTTTGCATTAAAAAAGGGCCTCGTCGTCGTCACCGTCAACAAGGCCCGATAAGTATTCCTCAATGTCCAGCTGCCCGCTTTCCGAATCCTCCCAGCCCTTGCGGGAAATCCACCAGCGGAACATGTCGGCCCCCGTCTGCCAATGGAAACGGGCGGCAATCTCTGGGCGCAGGTCTAAATACCGCTGGAAAGAACGGATATACAGCGCCTTGTATTGCGGCAGGTCGTCAAACTCCCGCAGGTTCAGGGCCATAGGGCAGCCGATACAGCCCACGCGCTTATACCCCATGTCATACAGCGGATTGTGCGGAAGGTGGTACAGATCGTGAAACTCCCACACGTCGGCGTCCTGCCAGTCGATAATCGGATTGACAACCACCTTGCCCCGCTTCATGCAAAACTCGGTCATGCGCCGTTTCAGGTCGTTGTCGTTGTTGAGCTTCACGCGCTCCCGCCTGCCGCTGGGCAGCTCGTAGGTCGCCCGCCGCTGCTTGCGGTTTGCGCTCTCTGCCCAGCGTACCCCCGTTACCGTGTACCGTCCCGCCCCCGCCGTTTCTTTGAGAATGTCGCAGCACCAGCGTCTTTGACGCATGGGAGCGCCTTTTATCGGAATCAGCGCCCACATGGACGTGCTTTTTCCCTTGAATGTGGGGTAAATGATGGTATACGGAACGCCCAGCGCCCGCCAGCGGGCTTGTTCCTCCCGCACATAGCGCACGGTCAGCGGGTGGTCGGCGGTGGTATGGCTATGGGCGATTTCAAACCGCACACCGGCAAGCCGGGCAAGCTCCTTGATTACGTCGCTGTCCTTCCCGCCACTGTCACAGACCATAAGGCCGTTAGGGTGGTTGGCCTCCGCGTTTGGGGCAAGCATACGCAGCCGGTCAATGGCCGTCTGTACGCGGTCGATCTCCCCAAACAGCGTTAATTCCTGTAAAATCCGAAAACCTCCTTTTACCAGCTGGAAAAGAAAGCGGGGCGCTCCCCTCCAACCGTTTTTTCGCACAAAAAAAGGACGGCCTTTTTTCGGTCGCCCCATAAGGTACAGCGTATGAAATTAACCTTTTTCCAGCAAGTAAAGTCTTACCAGCTGGTAGAAAGAGGGGGGTGCAGGGGGGGAAACACAGACTTTCCCCGTCCGCTTGCAAATGGGCGCACTTCCCCCTATAATGAACGTATCGGTTTTATGCGCCGTCCTGCCCGGCCTTGTAGTCCTCTATGGCGTCGTCATAGTCCAGCAGGAACGAAAAAAGGAAGTACCCCCGCGCCTCCGGGTGTCCGGCCAGCTGTTCCACATCTTCCGGGAACGGCAGGCCCAACACGCCGTACAGCGTCCGCAGCACTTCCAGCATTTCAGTTTCCCGGCCCTCTTGGTACAGGTCGGTAAGCAGGGTATACACGCGGTCGGTCGTGTCCGTATCGCCGCCCGTGACCGTCCAGAGCATTTCCACAAACGGCGGCGTATGCGCCCCCGAAAGCAGGTTGATCTTGTCCTTGACGATCTCCCCCGAAGGGCGCAGTACCCCCTTGTCTATCAATTCTTGCATGTCTGTTTGCCTCCTTTTCCGTGTTGCCCGTGGTGCCCAAATGGTGCCCAACCTTACAAAAACACGTTATTAGGAGCCTTGACACGATATTATGGAATTGTGAGAAAACGCCCATTTCATGCGGGTTTGCGGGGCTTTCCTATGAGAAGTCCCGCCGCCTTTTGCCGGGTTATTCCGGTATCAGGCAATAAAAAATATTGCCTCTGCTTTTCAGTCCAATCAGCGCAGTATGTTTGACTTCATCAAAACGCCTAAGGATATGGACGTAAAGGCATTCCAGTGGTTTATTCAGAACACCAGTCCACTTTCCGACAGACCCTTTCTCACAGTGGATATGCTGTGGGACTTCTTCTATGAGAAGGGTAAGGACTATCTGTCCTCCGATATTAAACTTATTTTGGACACATTTCCCCAGCAGACACAGCTAAACGATAAAGAAAAAGTCGTCCTGAAGACCATTCTAATTATGCAGTCTATTGACCAGCGGCTGGGCGGTGCTCTGCCGCTTCTGAAGCCGACGGACCAAAATCTCAGCTATGCTTTTGAGGGGGATATCGACGAACTGGAATCCTCATGCAAAAGCATCGCAAAAGCTCTTGTAAAGAAGGGTGTCTTGATTGAAAGTCCGATTGCGGATGGTAAAAGGGTGTATTCCGCAGCTGTTCTAGCAGGTGACGGTGCTAAGATTGAGGCGTTCAAGAAGGATATCCGTGAAAAGCAAGGCACAACTGCCAAACTGGTTTCGGAAGGTGCTGCTGTTGCAACGGCGCTCAGCCTTTCTCCTGCGCTGAAGCTTCGTTACGCGCTGGATTTGGAAAGCGGCAATCTACCGGTTGTAACTATTTCCGATTTCAAAAAGGCTATGGATGCTTTGAAGAACAAGGATGTGGGCTGGCATTTCTATGCCGTGCTTGCACTGGCAAAGACCGACGAGGAAGCTCATAGCTTCCGCACACTGATAAAGAAAACCGTCGCTGACTCTGTGTATAAAAATATTGCTGTTATCGATGCTCTATCCACACCTCTAGGTTTAGAAGCCTTTGAGCAATATGTGGACTACTCTGCTATGTCAATGTATTACAACCACAACAATGGACAGCAGTCAAAGGAATATGCGAAAAAGGCAAAGGATATGCTGGAGCGTGATTGGAAGGATCGCATTCACGACGGGCATTTTATTGTCTTTACCTATGCAAATCAGGACGGTGAAAAAGCATCTGGCGCTGGTGCCGTCCAGACTATTTTACAGACGATTGTCCTGAATCGCTTCAAATATGTGCAGGATTTTACAAAGGGGCTTTCTGAAACTCAGTTGAAGCTCACTACTTCGAAGCCTGTTGCAAAATACGGTATGGGCGTGATGGAAATCAAGGGCCTGATTGCTGGATGTGAGAAGTCTGTTCTGGGAAAATTCTGGAGCAAGCCGGAATACTGGAAGGACGAATCCCTCGCAGGCGAACATATCGTCATCATAAAAAAGTCTGTTGACAAGATGATTGCTGATGCCTTCCAGAGTAGCGGCAAAATATCAATTGGTGAGATTTACGATCATTTGGAAACCACCTTTGGGTTTTCCGTTTGCAACCTTTCAGCTTTTATTACTGGTTTCCTTCTGAAGGAATATAGCATGGAGCCGTATCGTTCCATGGATGCGGAAGGACACAGGGATTCTATGACGCCGGATAAGCTTTCTGAAATGATTGGTAACTATATTGGAAAGAACCCTAAACCAACCTATATCGTCAGCCTGACCGACGAGGAGAAAGCATTTTATGAGCTTACGGAAAGCGCATGGAATATTACCGCCAATACCTGTTCTTCGCCCCAGCAGGCAGGGACACTCGTTCTTTCAAAAATGAGAGAACTGTCCTATCCCGTTTGGTGTCTGGAGGATATGGACACTATCGGGGTATTTGATCTTGTCAAGCTTTATATCAAGCTCGTGCAGAGCAAGGGTGACGAAGCGCACGATATAGCCAATGAAATCGGTAAGATTGCAATTCAGCGTCCATCATCCGCACAAAATTTGAAAGCACTGCTTACTCTCGATGGCTGCAAGAAGGGTATGCATATATTCCTCGGGCGGTTTGAGGGTGGCAAGCTGTTGAATATTGCCAAAGAAATCGGCGCAGAGAATTCCGTTCTGTCGGATATTAAGAAGCTGTTCAGCGTTCAGTATTCTTCACTTTGGATTAGGTCAACCGGAGAGGATGAAATTCGAAAACTCATAACAGAATATGAAGTTGTGAAGTCTACCAATATTCTTCTGAACGTCACTGCCCATTCTATGGATGCTGCATATAAGGAATGGCGCGAGACATTGAAGTTTATCGGATTCTCCTGCGAGTCCGTCAAGGCAAAGAAACCTGCGCTAGATAAATTCTTCTACAATTTGCTTCGCATTGCAAACTATGAGGACATGCTTCCAGAGCATGTGAAATCATTTCTTGATGAGATGACAAATCATATTGCGGATGTTCGGGAGATACTTGATAATCCTCTGACAGTCTTTATGGATGTCTACGCTCCTTATCTGGAAGGCTTTACTGAGGTAGAATGTGAGGAAATTAAAAACTCCATTACATCCGAAATGTTTACTGCCTCATCTACAGCAAGCAATGCCACAGTGAAAAAGGCTGCGGAAGAATACAGAAAGAATCAGGTAAAGTCGCAGCTATATAAGCTGTGGAGCGATAAGACAGGTGGAAGCAAAAATCCGCGTGTTTGGTCTGAGAAATACCGCACGCCGATTTTGTGTTGCATGAATGCCGCTCAGTATGCTGACGCAAAGAAAGTGTTTGCCACACTTAACAGCAACGCACAAAGCGAAGTGGATATCAAGGAGGCCTTGGCATTCCTCCAGAAAGCAGACTTTTTTAATGACATCGCTTCTGCCGATTATCGTGACAGGTGTTTCGCAAAGCGTATTATTGGGGATTACACAAACCTAATTTCTGATATTGATGTGGTTAGAGATTTGTTGGAGACAACTGGAATAAGTGCTTACGAATGGAATGACAATCCTTCTATCGGAAGCAAGGTTTCTAATATGGCGGCTGCCGAATATAACGCAGGCGGTAGCGATAAGGTTATCCGCATCATTGAAGGTATGGGTGATACAGAACTGAAGAAGTGGCTGACTAATATTGTAAAAAAGGATATGGGTCTTGGTGTAAAGATCATCATTAACCAGAAGGAGTAAGCTATGCTTTGCAGAGAAGTGCAAAACTACATATCGACTACAAAAGGGCTGCCATTTTTCTATGCCATTGGTGATGAAGGCTACTGTTCTGTACTGGAAGAATTGAAACAAGCGGATCTCTCCATTGTGAGAATGAGTGATTTCTGTTTCAAGGACGATAAATTTCCCAGTGTAGATGAGCTGGTGGATTATTTTCGGACCTCTGATGTGAATTATAGAGACAACAAGTTTGTCGTAGTTGGTCTTGGTGAGTATCTTGCACTCAGAGGACCTGCCATTGCAGACAAGGAACTTCGCAGGCTAAAGAATACCACCCTTGGAAACGCAAGAGCCATTCTCCTGCTGAGAGGTGTTTCTACTCAGGCCATAAAAATCATCCGAGAGGATAACAAAATGGTGGATCAGCAGAGAGCCTATATTTCCGTCAACCCTCTCACAAATATATCAATTGTGAATATGCCGGAAGATATTGGGCTTGTTGCAAAAACTGGGATGAAACATCTGCTGCGGATTCTGGAAGACGGCGCTTTCGGTAATGTATTTACAAGTACCTCACTGTTTCTTGGTAATGCGCTGTTTCCGCTGACTACCCTCTCCGGAGCATATTCTGTCGTAAAGCTGCTTGTTGAGGACTGTACATTTGACAGTGGGCACGGCACAGAAGAACAGTGGCAGCGGCTTCTGAAGGATTTGAATAAAAGTGGTAAAAACATCAATGCCGTATTTTATAAAAATGGCATTGATGAAAGAATCATTGACGATTTGTGCTTGTCAGTTTCTGGCCTTGAATACCGAAACTGGCTTGTTTTCCTGTATCTCAAATTAAACGCAGAAAAAATACAGAATTCCTACCTGAAACTTGTGGTGGTCGAAACTGTGAGTTTTGAGGATTTCAAAAATAATCTAATGGTAATGATTACAGAGATTTCCCATAAAGACCGGCATTTCAGGCAACTGTATGACGAGCGAAAGAAACTGCTTAGGGATTTCCCAGAGGAGGATATTGCCATCTTCGTGAAGGCAAATGAAATTGACCCGGAAGAGAGCATCTATCGCCTGACCGATAATACATTGCTGGAAAAGAAGACTGTTGTTAAGTGGACAGTACGGAACGGCTTTAGTGAAGCCATATCTTATGTATATCCTGCTCTTGACGCATATTTGAAGAAATATATATTTGACTGTCCTGTACTTGCAAGTGAGTTGACAGAATATTTTGCTGCTTATAAGCAGCAAAAAGTTTCGAACCACCTTTCAGAGGATTTTGTCAAGCTCGTTGAAAAGTATGCATCCGGCATTTCATACGCGCAGTTGCCTACAAGGGATAATGCAATTAAGGCCATCGCAGACAAAAGAAGTACTTACCTGTATTGGATTGATGCATTAGGTGTGGAGTACCTGTCTTATATTACCACCCTTGCGAAGAAAAAGGGGCTGTCGATTCATACAGATATTGTTCGCTCTGATTTGCCGACGATCACATTGATAAACAAGCAGTTCTATGAACAGTGGACGGGCGGAAAAAAGTACAAAGAAGAGCAACTAGACAACATCAAGCATAAGGACAAGGGCGGCTATTTCTTTACGGATGATGAGGACCCAATTCATATCCCGGCAGAGCTTGAGGTAATTGAAAAAGCTCTGAATACTGCCGCGATGGAGCTTGGTATGCATAACTGCAAATCATTTGTTATCGCAAGCGATCACGGCGCTTCGAGATTGGCTGTTATAAAGAAGCAGGAGGTGCCGTATGAAACCGATACCAAGGGTGAGCACTCCGGACGCTGCTGCAAGGCTTTTGATGGATGCGATGTTCCTTACAAGGTCGAGGATAACGGATTTATCATTCTTTCCGATTATGGCAGATTCCGTGGAAGCCGCCCTGCCAATGTGGAAGTTCACGGAGGCGCCAGCCTTGAGGAAATTGTTGTACCTGTAATTACGCTGACACTAAAAAAGCAAGCAGGCGTTCAGATTACTGTCATCCATCCTGATGATATTACTGCAGACCGGCATGACGGTGTTACGCTGAACTTGTATATTTCAGATGTGGAGTCGCCAGACAACATTAGCCTTGTAATTGAGGATAAGCCTTATCAGGGCAAATCAGAAGATGGAGCACATTACACCTTTGGGATCAAGGACATTAAGCGGGCAAAGGCAAAGCCATACACGGTCGAGGTCTTTGATGGGTCTGATTTAATTGGTAGTGTTTCCTTTAAGGTGAAGGGTAAAACTGCTACAATCATAGATGATTTAGATTTTGGTGATGAATTCTAAGGAGGAGAACGATGGAGCTTTCCGAAAAGCTAAGAGATAATTTTGACGAGATGGTCGTCTATAAAGATTTGAAGAAAACCAACTTCTTCTCCACACTGAGTCTTCCTTCTTTTATGCGCGATTGGCTGCTGAAAAAGTTTGAGGATGACGAGGGTGAATTTGATAAAGACGATCTTGCCAGATTCGTCAAGAAATTTATTCCGAGAAAAGATGACTGGAATGCGATAAAGAATGACATTGTTATCGAAGGCAAGACAGTGAAATTTCTTGCCAAGGTATCTGTAAACATTGACATCAAAACTGGTGAGATTTCTTTTTCCCTGTCAGACTTCGGTTTGGGATTCAAAGAGACCATCATCGAAAGCGATGTGTGGGATTCATGCAAGGATGATCTTGTAAAAGGAAGAGATATATGGGGAATGGTAGAGCTTGGATATCGTTCTCCGGACGATTTTGATTTCTCCTTTGAGTACGAAAGAAGATCTTCCAAGGCCAAGAATTCAAAGGATGGGAAAATTAAACTTGTTTCTTTCAAGAATTTCTGTCCTTACGATAGTAACATTGAGGATTATAAAGATGCCCGCAAGGAATTTACTACAGATGAGTGGATAGATGTTATCCTTGGAGCTGTTGACTATAATGCCGCCGGTTACGAAACCGAAGAAGAAAAGCTCACTATGCTTACCAGATTGCTTCCGTTTGTGGAAAAACGTTTGAATCTGATTGAGCTTGCTCCCAAAGGTACTGGTAAGTCTTATCTGTTTGGAAATGTCAGCCGATATGGGTGGCTTTCCAGTGGCGGTGTCATGAGCCGCGCCAAGATGTTTTATGACCAGACAAAGCGCAGAGAGGGCTTGATTGCCGGGAGCGATTTCGTCACACTGGACGAAGTGCAGACAATTTCCTTTACCGATACGGATGAGATGCGGGCTGCTTTGAAAGGCTATCTGGAACAGGGCACCTTTACCGTGGGCGATTATAAAGGAACTGCAGATGCTGGTATGGTGCTTTGCGGTAACATCCGCAAGGAAATTATGGATGCAGACGGCTATGAAAATATGTTCACCGAGCTGCCGGTTGTTTTCCATGAGTCGGCGTTGATTGAAAGATTTCATGGATTTATTAAGGGATGGAATATCCCACGCATGAAAGACGACTTAAAGGTAAATGGCTGGGCACTGAATTCCGAATACTTCTGCTCAATTATGCATGAGCTCCGTAGCGATATGACCTACAGAAGTATTGTGGATGAGTACATTATCGTTCCGGAAGGCGCCGACACGCGTGATACAGAAGCCGTGAAGCGGATTGCTACGGCGTACCTGAAGTTACTCTTCCCGAATGTTCAGCATATGAAAGATATAACGCCGAGAGAATTCAAGAGATACTGTTTTGACCGTGCTCGAAGGATGAGAGATACAATTAAGTATCAGCTTGGCTTGCTTGATGTAGAGTATACCGGAAAGGATTTGCCGCCATTTAAGATTTACGGTATAGATGTAGGATGACATGAAAACAAAAAAATGTTATGTATGCGGAAAAAAACCGCTGACTAAGGACGAAATAGGCCTTACTAAAAAGATAATTGATAAGAAAACTACAACTTTTTATTGCCTGCCCTGTCTAGCTGAGTACCTTGAGGTTACCGAAGAGGAACTACTCGCTAAGATGGAGGAATTCAAAAACGAGGGCTGTACACTTTTCAAGTGAGGTGTTAACTGATGAAGCAATACATCTATGCCGATAATGCGGCAACAACAAAACTGGATAAAACTGCGTTTGAGGCAATGACACCTTGGCTTCTCGAAGAATACGGGAATGCCTCACAGCCCTATGCGTTTGCCCGCAAGCCCCAAAAAGCCCTTGCAGATGCAAGAGCTACTATCGCGGAATGTATAGGTGCCTTGCCAGAGGAGATTTATTTCACTTCCGGTGGCACTGAGAGCGATAACTGGGTTATCAAGAGCTCAGCCTTTGCTGATCCGAAGAAACGAGCAACAATAACTTCCGCATTTGAACATCATGCTGTTCTTCACTCCTGCGCGGCCATTGAGCGGTTGGGATACCCGGTAGCGTACATGTGGCCATCAGACGAAGGCTATATTGCTGAGGAAACATTGGAAAAGTATATTACTAATAATACACGGCTCGTTTCTGTGATGCTCTCCAATAACGAGATTGGAAGCATTCTGCCCATACAGAAGCTGTGCGAAGTATCCCATGCTTACGGTGCGTTATTCCATACAGACGCAGTTCAGGCAGTCGGGCATATTAAAATCGATGTTCACGAGCTGGGAGTGGATTTCCTATCGGCTTCTGCGCACAAGTTTAATGGACCGAAGGGCATCGGCTTCCTTTTTATTCGCAATGGCGTGGAACTACCGCCTTACGCAGATGGAGGTGCGCAGGAAAGTGCACATCGGGCAGGAACGGAGAATGTGGCTGCAATTGTAGGCATGGCTGCAGCATTAAAGGCAAACTGCGATTTGCTAGAGCAAAATCAGCAGCACATTTTAAATCTGGAAAGGCAACTCGTATCAAATCTTAATGAATCTGGGCTTGCGTATAAACGCAACGGCGGAGACAATAAGCTACCCGGACTGCTGAGCCTTTCATTCCGGGGAAAGGACGGAGAGGCAATCCTTCATCGCATGGACCTTATGGGCATCAGCATTTCAACCGGTTCTGCCTGTGACAGCGTGAACACGAAAATTTCCCATGTTTTGCAGGCAATTCGACTTGATAAGGACTATGTCGAGGGTACAATTCGCATCTCGTTGGGGAAAAATAATACCGAGGAAGATGTTGAGAGGATTGCCGCAGCACTGATAAAGATTCTTTTGTAACGCTTCCTTTCAAAAAGTGAAAAGGAGAATTAAAATGTCGATAGATAATCAGGAAGACTGTTTCAACTGACTTTATTGCTGCTCTCGGCGGCAAAGAGGATGTACTATGAAGAGTAGAACAGTTGGTTCATACAAGAGACAATGAGGTGGCTTTCTAGTATTTCCATTGTCGCGATATATCAGCATATTTAAAAATTCATGAGGAAAGCGAGTTGAATTACTTTACACCTGTTTAGAATTACTTAATCACTCAAAGTGTAAGTAAACTATCCGGAAATCCCGGATAGTTCAAATGAGTAAGGGCAGCTATTAAGTAAAACTTAACAACTCAAATCGAGGACGCGCGTGTTGTATCGCATAAGATTTTAGTAAAAGGCGAATTGAGAATCGAACCATTTAGAATTTTCGAATAGCCCAAATCGGTATTAAAATAGCGTAAACATACACTGGCACGCCACAAAGTAATTTTAATCGTTTTCTGGATTTGGCTAAAGGCGCGGATCGATTGGAATAACAGTGAAAAATTTTGCGTCACATAAACAAAGAAACACGGCGGACTGAATGTTGAAAATCAGTCCGCCGTGTTCTTTGACTTATAGCGCCTGCAATTGCCTGCGGAGCTCCTCATCGCTCATCTCCCCACGCTCGGTCTGTGCTTTTAAGTCCTGTGCTTTAGCAACGGCGGCGTTCCAATCATCCACGCTGATTTTTCCTCTCTGCTTTCTGGCTTTCAGACGGTTATAGGTCTTTGAATATTCTTTCTGCGCAGGGGTTGCGGCGACGCGCTCCTGCGCTTCTTTTCTGTGTGCACCCACCTTGCGGCAGGTGCGCTCAGTCTCGCCGGGGGCGAGATTATTGCAGTAGCAGATGTTATACCCGGCGGTGAGCAGAAAGTAAGTGCCGCAGTTGTGACAACGGCGGGGTGCATTACCCGCCAGCAGACCGCGATAAAAATCCGCGTACAGAAAATGTGTGAGATAGGAAAACGCCGCCCGCTCCGCCAGAATAGCTTTGTTAGGCGTTCCCGGCTGCGCCATCGGGACAAATAGAATTTCTGTCGGAAAGCTCTGTTCAAAAGGAGCGCCGCCCAAAATTCTCTCCACTGCTTTCATATCCCCAAAATACCGAGCGAAGGCCCCGGCGTAGGTGTCCACGCTTCTGCGCGTGAGCGGCTCTACATACAGCTCCAGAAAACCGGAGACCTGACCTCGAAACACGCGGAGGCTCTCTGGGAAATATTCCAGCCCATCCATTAGCTTTCGGAACATGGCATGGGCCTCGGAGTGCTCGTCCTGTGTTTCCCTCCAGCTCTCCTCATCCGCAAGCAGCAGCGGAAAAAGATTATAGGAGGACCACCGATCCAATGCCAGCGTCCGATAAACCGGCAGTGCAAATATCAACTCCCAGACAGCGTTCAGCTCCTCCTGCGCGGAGCATGCGACGCTGTCTGTTTTTTCACGAATCAAATTTTCCACTGCCGGCATCAGTCTGCCGACTCTTCGATCAAGCTCCGTCAGCACCGCGTCGTCCAAATTCAAAATGTCAGTACTGCACTGCCCTAGCGGAAAGGCCTGCTCGTTCACAAATACTTCGTCTTTTGCAAAAAAGACGGAAAAACAATCAAATGCGTCTGCCATATGCTCTCACATCCTGTATCCGATAGAGATTTGGGATTTCCCCAATGCGCTCCGAAGCTATTGAAGCGCCATTTGGTTTCTGTTAAGCTCATTATACCCGATATATATAAGCAAATCAATCGGATAACAAAGGAGGTTTTTATTTGAAGGAATCCATGTATAAGAGCTACGATGAGCTGCCGCTGTTCCTTAACGCGGAAACGGTAGCAAAGGTGCTGGGGGTGTCGCCGTCGACGGGATACGAGCTGATGCACGAAAAGGGCTTTCCTATTCTGAAAATTGGAAACCGTATTGTCGTTCCTAAAGAGAAATTTATGACATGGGTGGAGCAAAACACGGGAGGTGCAATTTGAGGTACAAGCGACACCCTAAGCGCGATGCCATCAAAAACTACTTCCCGCTGCCCAATAAGATTTTTGCACTCAGGCTGAGCGCTGGTGAAATTTCGGTCTATTCCTATCTGCTCTATTTGGAGAACCGGAAAACCTTTCAATGCTGGCCCAGCTACAATACCATCGGCAAGGCGGTGGCTATGAGCCAGAACACGGTGCGGAAATATGTAATGGCACTGGAGGAGAAGGCGCTGATTCGAACTGAACCGACCTCCGTCTACACCAAGTCCGGTCAAAAGCGCAACGGCAGTCTGCTCTACACCATTCGTCCCATTCAGGAAGCGCTGGATTTATTCTACGAGCGGCAGATGGCGCAAGCAGAGCTGGCCGCACAGCGCTGACGTGCTGGACAAGCTGGCAAAGCCCGCCCCTGTCGGCCCCTGTGAGCCGCTGTGTGCGGCTTTGGCGCAGGGCGCAGGGAAACACCACGCCCAAGGCGTTAAACGCAAATTTGAGCCGCTGTTGGGTGAGGTGCGAGGGGCGAAAGGCAAAGCAGGATAAAGGGCAGGCGTCGCAAGCGCGCCGGCCCGGTCACAACTGCCCGCAGTACGGGCAGTTTCGGGGACTTCGGACGGGAGTCTTGAAACGGAAAATACGCACCACAAGGGGTCTGAAATCAGAGAATCCCCATGTGGACAGCCTTTCCGCAGGGGTCTTGCGGAGAAACGGAGGGAAAATGAGCGACAGAGAAAAATTAGCCATTCGGCTGGAGCCGGATCTGCGGGAGCGGCTGGAGCGCTGTTATACCATGGACGGCAGCCGAAGCCGGCGGGAGTATATCGAAAACGCGATTCGGTTTTATACGGACTATCAAGAGATACAGGGCGCCCAATCCCTGCTGCCAAAGGAGATCGCCACAGCCCTTGACGGCCGGCTTGGGATGCTGGAGGACCGCATGGCAAGCCTGCTGTTCAAGCTGACAGTCGCCACTGATATGAACGTGGGCATTCTCTCGGACGCCTATGAGTTCGATGAGGAAAGCCTTCGCCGACGCAGAGCGCAGAGTATTAAAAATGTGAAGCAGACCAACGGGCTTATCTCGTTGGAGCAGCGGGCAAAAAATTCGGGTGACCTGTGATGGCAAAGCTGATCGTCAAAAGTCCCTACATCAGGTGCACCGGCAGCGGCGATGCTGCCGGTGCCGGGGGCTACCTACACTACATCGGCACCCGTGAGCATGTGCAAAAGCTGAACGGCGACCGTCCTCCGACACGGAAGCAGGAGCAGCTCATCGCAAAGCTCACGAAAGATTTTCCCGGCGTGAAACAGCTGGATGAGTACAGCGACTACGAAGATCGCAGGACCAAAGCCAACGCCTCGGCACTGATCACCATGGCGCTGGAGGAAAACTGGCCGGCGGTCATTCAGATGGATGGCTATATGAAATATATCGCCACACGTCCCCGCGCGGAGCGATTCGGTTCCCACGGTCTGTTCGGTGATGAGGACAGCGTAGATCTTAACAAAGCGATGGCGGAGCTCAACTCCTATACCGGAAACGTCTGGACGCACATCATTTCCCTGCGCCGGGAGGACGCCGCCCGTCTGGGCTATGACAGTGCTCAGGTGTGGCGCAACCTCATTCGTGCTCACCGCAGCGACATCGCGGCGGCGATGAGGATTCCGCCGCAGGACTTCCGCTGATACGCCGCATTCTACGATGAGGGCGACCATCCACACGTCCACATGATGGCATGGTCAGTCAAACCGGGACAGGCGTATCTCTCCCGTGATGGCATCCGCCAAATCAAATCTATTCTTACAAATGATATCTTTAAGCAGGGACTGCTCCATGTTTATGAGCAGAAGTCTGCCAGCCGGGACGAGTTGGTACGGCTGGCGCGGCGGGAGCTGCTGGATTTGGTGCGCGCCATGCAGACAGGTCTGTGCGGCCACCCCGAGGTAGAGCAGCTCATAATGGAGCTGGCGCAGGGGCTGGAAGCGGTGCGGGGCAAGAAATCCTATGGGTATCTTCCCAAACAACTCAAGCCGGTGGTCGGCCGCATCATCGACCAGATGGAGCGCATCCCGGCAGTGGCACAGTGCTATGACCGCTGGCTAACGCTCCAAGGACAGGTGGACAGCTGCTATGGCGGCGACGAGCGCAAGCGGCTGAAATTATCCGAGCAAAAGGAATTCCGCGCCATCAAGAACGCGGTGATTCGGGAGGCCGAGCACATCCGCTTGGGAGAAATCACCTTTGAGGACGAAGCTCTTTTGGCGGAGGATGAGCCGGAGAGCACCCGCTACAATGCCGAGTTCTACTGCCGCTACCGGGACAAGATCTACGACGCCAGCCTGCCGCTGGATGAGCGGGACTACGCTGTGGAGCAGATGACTCAGGCCGCCAAAGCGGGCAACCCTTATGCACAGCACCTGCTGGGCAAGCTCTACCGGGACGGCACGGTGGTGATTCCCGATGCGGAACAGGCACGGGAGTGGTTTCAGCGGTCGGCGGCGCAGGGATTAAACGCTGCCCGGTACGCCTTGGGCAAGCTGTTGCTCACCGATGACCCGCTGGTGCGGAACATCCCGGAGGGGCTGCGCTGGCTGGAGCTGGCACGGCAAAGCGGCAGCTCCTACGCCGGGTATCGGCTGGGCAAGGAGTATCTGCGGGGCAAAATTGTCCCAAGGGATATGCCAAAGGCGCTGGAATATCTGAACGACGCGGCTGGGCGAGGCAATCAGTTTGCCCAGTACACGCTGGGCAAGCTCTACCTGCTGGGGCGCGTGGTGCCGCAGGATAAGGGATTGGCGGTGCACTGGCTGGAACGATCCGCCGCCCAAGGCAACGAGTACGCACAATTCTTTCTCGATCGGCTGGATCAGTTCCATCCGCCCTCGGCGCTGTTGGCGGCAACCCATCTGCTTCGACAGATCGGCCGCATCTTTCAGGATAACTCCCTGCCGAAGTCCGGTTCGGAGGGCATCCGCCACGCCGATCACAAGCTCCGACGGCGGGAGCGGGAGAAGAAAATCGCCATGGGCCACAAGGCGGACGAACATGGGGAATACGCCGGTCCCACCATGTCCATATAAAACCCGCAAACGACTGAAAATACTTCGCTTTTTATAGTAGCTTTGTACCGCGAGTTGTGGTATATGTGTTGTCTTGAACAGGAGGCGACACGAGATGTACGACTACATGAAATCCCTGCACCGACAGTTCTTTCGAGAACCGGAGTGCAGTGAATTGCGCCGAGAAATGGAGAAGCCCCTTCAAGCTCTGCGGGACGGAATGGACAAAGAAGGCCGCAGAAAGCTGCTGTATCTGGTGGACTGCCAGTCGGCGCTGCGGGAGGAGGTCTCACTCCGGAGCTTCCTCGCCGGCTATCGGCTGGCCTGCGGCATCTGCCGGGAGCTGCAACAAGAACTGCCCCACTCCTTCGATCAGGAGGAGGAAAAGCGAGCGACAGAGCTTTATAAAATCAAGAAAAGGGCGGCGGAAGCCGCCTGCACGCGAGAGGAGGCTTGACCCATGGCAAAGCGCCGCCCGTCCGGCGACGGCATGGTACGCAAGCGGGAGGACGGCCGCTGGGAGGGCCGCATCGTGGTTGGACACAAGAAAAACGGCGACTCCATCTTCCGCCATGTCTACGCCAAGACGCAGAAGGCATTGTTGGACAAGCTCCACCGAAATATCGACAATTACCACGACGTGGAGTTGACCGAGGACAGCCGCATGACGCTGGGTGAATGGCTGGATCGCTGGCTCAATGAGTACAAGGCGGATACCGTTCGCCCCGGCACCCTGCGGGGCTACCGGACTCACATCGAACAATACATTAAGCCCCAGCTGGGAGACTAGCAGGTGTCCCTCATCAGCACGCAGGATATTCAACGAATGTACCGCCGGTTGAAAAAAGAGGGGCGCGTCAATGAACACCCGGAGCTGGGCAGCCAGCTCTCCGATTCCACTATCAGGCGCATCCACTCCATGCTCCATCTGGCGATGAAGGACGCGGAAAAAGCGCATATTATCGCCAGAAACCCTACTGAGGGAGCCACCGTACCCAAGCAAAGCGGCGGCAAAAGGCAGGTGCTGAATGACCGGGAGCTGGACGCTTTCCTTGCCGTTATCAAAGAGGATGATATCTGGCATGATTTCTTCTACACCGAGCTGACCACCGGCCTGCGGCGAGGCGAGATCTGCGGCCTTATGTGGCGGGACTTCGACGGGAGAAATGGTACGCTGAAGGTGTGCCGCACTCTCCACAGCAAGAAGCTGGGGGTGTTCTCTCTGGGCGACACCAAGACGGGCACGGGGACGCGCACCATCGTTCTGCCTCAGAGCACGGCGGAGCTTTTGCGGCGGCGCGGGGAGAAGTCCATCAGTCAATGGATATTTCCCAATCCCGTCATGCCGGAGCTTCCCGTATCCCCCGGCTCGGCCTATAACCACCTAAAAACTCTATTGAAGCGGGCGGGGCTGCCCAGCATCCGCTTCCACGATTTGCGGCATACCTTCGCCACCCACGCGCTCGCCAGCGGCGTGGACGCCAAGACGCTCTCCGACATTCTGGGCCACACCAACGCCAGCTTCACGCTGGACACCTACACCCACGTGACACCGGACATGCAGAAGACCGCCAGCGGCATCGTGGGCGGCTTCATGGAAGACCTCTTAGGAAAGGAGCTGAAACCGTGGCAAGAAAGCGGAAAAACGGGGATGGAACCGTAAGACTGCGCAAGGACGGCCGGTGGGAGGGCCGGGTGGTTATCGGCTACGACGACCACGGATATCCCAAAACCAAGAATGTTCTTGCCAAAACAAAAAACGAGTGTCTGGAAAAGCTCCAAACACTCAAGGAATCCTGCGGTGGAACAAAATCGGTGAAGGTACGACCTGAGATGCTCTTCGGGGACTGGCTGGAATATTGGTTTGAAAATCACTCTATGCCGAAACTCCGCCCTACCACTCAGGAAAACTACGAGAGCCGTATCCGCCTGCACATCGTGCCGGAGCTGGGTAAAACCCCGCTGAACAAGCTGACGCAAAATGATTTACAGCAATTCTATGCGCGACTAAAAAAGACCGGACGGATGCGCTTTACCGATCAATACGGTAAAGGGCTGTCCGACCGGATGGTCAGAATGTGCCATGCCACCTGCCGCACCGCGCTGGAAAAGGCGGTGCGGGACGGACTCATCCGCACGAACCCCGCTATCGGCTGTAAGCTGCCGCCTAAGAAAGCGCGGGAGATGCAGGTGCTGGACCGGGCGGAGCTGCAGCGTTTCCTCATACAAGCCAAAGCGGAGGGGTACTACGAGCTGTTCCTTCTGGATTTGGCCACGGGACTGCGGCGCGGAGAGCTGATGGCGCTCCAATGGGATGACCTTGATTTCAAAACGGGCATGCTGAATGTGAACAAACAGATTTATGATGTAAAGGGCGAGCTCCAGCTCAGTACGCCGAAAACCAAGACCTCTATCCGCAAGCTGGCGCTGCCGCCCGCCGTGGTGGCCGTACTGAAGGAGTACCGTGAAACGGTGGACTCCCGCTGGATGTTTCCGTCCCCGGTGAAGAAGGACTGCCCCATGACCCCATGCGCGGTGCGCAGGCGGCTCCAACGCATTCTGGAACACGCCGGGTGTAAGCACGTCCGTTTCCACGACTTGCGCCACACATTTGCCACCCTGTCCCTGCAAAACGGTATGGACGTGAAGACCCTCTCCGCCATGCTGGGACATGTATCGGCGGCCACCACGCTGGACATCTATACCCACATAACCGACGATATGCGCCGCACCGCCGCCGTCAATATCGACCGGGGCATCGGCAAGACAGAACCGGTTCAAAACGATTCGGCAAACGCGCCGACCCATCCCGAAGCGCTGAGGATGACCGACTTTAATCCCTATCTGGGCTGTAAGCGCAAACCCGGCACCGGCTGTATCAGCGAGATCAACGACCACCTGTTTGAGGGGCGGTATTCCCCCATGTGGCCCGACGGCAAAAAGCATGCCCGGAACGTCTACGCCAAAACCCGAGCGGAGTGCGAGGAGCGGTTAAAAGCGCTGATTATACAGATGAAGACGGAGATTGCGGAGGCAAAAAAGCAGCGGCGAGGGAAAGAACCTTTTAAAGCTTGAATATTTAAAATAATTCAAGCGTATAAGGCGGCTATCTCTTTGATTTTACGCTTCATTTTCTCGCGGATATGCGGCGGCGCCAAGCACTCGCATTGATTCCCAAAACCGAGAAGAATATCGTAGTGGTAATCGTTCTCTATGAAAGGGAAGTTTACAAGGTAATGCTCATCACCGTCCGGCGAGAAATCTTCAAAAGCGCAAAAATCAAGTACCCGATCCATCACAGATCTATGGATACGAATTTTGATTTTTGTTTGCAGCGTTTCTAAAGTGCCCGCAAAATCTAAAATTGGTTTTTGGTACTCTCGCGGGGTAAAGGTTTCCTCCTGCACGTACAGATTTGACATGCGGGAGAGCCTGAACAGGCGAAAATCATTTCTTTTATGGCAATACCCCTGCAAGTACCACTGACTGTTTTTTAACACCAGCTGATATGGCTCGGCTGTTCGTACGGTTTGATTTCCGTGGTGGGCGATATATGCAAAGGTCAGCAGCCTGCTTTCCTGCATAGCCGTTTTTATAAGTTCCAAATACGGCTGCATGTTTCTGCTGCCCATCCACGGACTATAATCAATGCAGATTTGATTTGCTTTTAATTCAATATCTCTCGCCCGGTCAGCGGGAATAAAGCTCTTGATCTTCGCAAGGGCGCCTACCAGTTCGTCCCCTCGTACTATGTTGGAAAGGCCGGAAAGTCCCATCAGGAGCGCGGAGAGGTCGGCAGTGGAAAAGACCTTTTTATCAATCTTATAGTTCCGCATGATTTCAAAGCCGCCGCCCACTCCAGAGGTGGAGCGGACGGGAATCCCCGCCATGTTGATCGTATCGATATCGCGGTAGATGGTGCGGGGGGAGACTTCAAACATTTCCGCCAGCGCCTGCGCGCCGATCCGCTCCTTTTCAAGGAGTATCATAATGATGCTGACCAGCCTGTCTACTTTCATCTGACAGCCGCCTTTCAAAATTTCTGCTTTCCATTATGAATTGTGTCCATACTGTTGTCAACAATCGTGTGATACGATTAGAACGAAAACTAGATATCAAAATAATCCAAATGGAGGAAATGTATGTTTACGATCTATGTTTACGTTCTGGATACGTTGGCCGACTGGGAGCTGGGGCATGTTACTTCGGAATTGAATTCCGGCCGGTTCTTCAAAAAGGACGCGCCGCCGGTATCACTCAAGACGGTAGGCTTATCAAAAGAGCCGATCAGGACAATGGGCGGGCTGACGGTGGTGCCCGACTGCCTGATCGAAGAAATCGCCGTAGAGACAACGAGCGTTCTTCTGCTGCCGGGTGCAAATACATGGAACGACCCGAAACACAGTGCGATTATTTCAAAAGCAAACGAATTGCTTTTGACGGGTGGAACCGTGTGCGCCATCTGCGGAGCCACCACAGCTCTCGCAAACGTCGGACTGCTGGACAGCCGTCCCCATACCAGCAACGGACCGGGATTTCTGGAGGGGTTTGCTCCCGGCTACAAAGGGACGAGCTTTTATGCGGATGAGCCTTCTGTGTCGGACGGAAATCTGATTACGGCAGGCAGTACCGGTGGTCTTGCGTGGGCTAAGCAGATAATTGAGCATTTAGACGTTTTCCAAGCTGACACGCTGGAATCTTGGTATAAATATTTCAGTACTGGCAAAGCCGAGGATTTCTATGCGCTGATGCAAACATTGCCGTCCTCAAATTCTGCGCCGCAGTAAACAAAGAAAAAGACGGTTTCGA
>JAUNGZ010000017.1:0-31961 GCA_030524205.1 Eubacteriales bacterium | reverse complement strand
CAAAGAAAAGCTGGTTTTGAGGAGACTCAAAACCAGCAGCAGGTGTAAGTACAAAATGCAAACTTTTCAATGAAAAATCCCTCTGAAATCAACGATTTCAGAGGGATTTTGGTCCGAGTGACACGATTCGAACGTGCGATCTCCACATCCCAAATGTGGCGCGGTACCAGCTCCGCTACACCCGGATATTTGTTTTTTCGGTTTCTGGTAATTCTGCTGTCTGTGGTCATTGCTGTGGTCAAACGGAATTTTGGTGCGGTTTTCAAACGGCGGTCAAACCCAGCAAACGCCCGTGTCCCAACGGCTTCCGGGGTTCCGGCCTCGCCTATTCCGGATAGCGGCACGGCACTCCCAAAGCAGGCACGCTTGCAACTGCGCTGCGCCCCGGTGTTCGGCTTTTTGATGAAAGAAGTGCGGTGAGAAAGCTATTTCTTCATAGATTTTACGCCGCCGACCAACCCATCCTTTTTGTCTCTGTTGATTAGTATACCAAATCCCCGGGCGGCATGTCAAGAGCGGCGGCGCGCCTCTCACGCAAAGGAGATTTAAGCCGGCGGCGCAGGAAGATCAAATTAACAAAAACACTGTATTTCCGACCGTGTTTATGTATTTTTCCCAATTTTACCGCCCGATACCGGTTTCTGAATTGACTTTTCCGACAAAATGGTCTATCATAAAAAAAGCGTGCAGCTACATTACATACGATCTGGGGAGGAGTCAAATTTGAGCAGATTATCCATCGAGACGCCCGGCCGCGCCCAAACTGTTGTCGAAGGCCTGTACCGCGACGTCGAACGCCGTTTAAGCGCCAGCCCGCCGGGGTTATGTCCGGTCGATATGGCGCTGTCTTTTTTGCGTTTGTGCCATGCGCAGACCTGCGGCAAATGCGTGCCCTGCCGCATCGGTCTCGGCCAGCTGACCTCGCTTCTGGAAAGTGTGCTGGATTCCACCGCCGATCTGGAAACGATCGACTTAATCGAAAAAACCGCCCGCGTCATTCAGGACACCGCCGACTGCGCCATCGGCTATGAGGCTGCGCGCATGGTGCTGCAAGGCGTGCAGGGCTTCCGCGAGGATTATATTTCGCATGTCGAACACGGCAGATGCCTGTTCGGCTTAAACCAGCCCGTCCCCTGCGTTGCACTGTGTCCCGCAGGCGTCGATATCCCTGGCTACATCGCGCTGGTGCGCGCCCGCCGGTACGACGACGCGGTTCGTCTGATCCGCAAGGACAACCCTTTCCCCACCGTCTGCGGCTATGTGTGCGAACACCCCTGCGAGGCGCGCTGCCGCCGCCGGATGGTGGACGACGCGGTCAACATCTGCGGCATCAAACGCTTTGCCTGCGACCATGCGCAAAACAACACGCCGCCTCCCTGCGCGCCGGAAACCGGAAAGCGCATCGCGGTGATCGGCGGCGGCCCGGGCGGCCTTTCCGCTGCATATTTTCTTTCGCTGATGGGACATAAGGTCGTCGTATACGACCAGCGCCCGCAGCTTGGCGGCATGCTGCGCTACGGCATTCCCGATTACCGGCTGCCGCAGGAAAAGCTGGACGCCGACATCGCTTTTATCCTGTCCACCGGCATTGAGGTACATACCGATACCGCGATCGGACGCGATATCTCGTTTCAGGATATTGAGCAGCAATACGACGCCGTTTATATCGCCATTGGCGCTCATAACGACAAAAAGCTGGGCATCGAGGGCGAGGACAGCGCGGGCGTTTACTCCGCCGTTCAGCTTTTGCGCGACATTGGCGAGGGCAACGCGCCCGACCTTGCCGGCAAGCGTGTCTGCGTTATCGGCGGCGGCAATGTGTCGATGGACGCAACCCGCACCGCCCTCCGCCTCGGCGCTGCGTCCGTCACCTGCGTTTACCGCCGGCGCGTAGCCGATATGACCGCCCTGTCCGAGGAGATCGAGGAGGCGATGGGCGAAGGCTGCGAGGTGCTGACCTTGCAGGCGCCCGACCACATCGAGGCCGACGGGCAAGGCCGCGTTGCCGCGCTCTGGACGAAGCCGCAGATCATCGGCGCTTACGGCTCGGACGGACGGCCCCGCCCGCATGACGCGCACGAGCCGCTCCACCGCATTCCCTGCGACGTTGTGATCGTCGCCATCGGGCAGGCGATCGACGCCAAGCCCTTTGAGCAGGTCGCGCCCGTTGTCCGCGGCAAAATCAAGGCCGAATCGGACGCCTTTGTCGCCAACACGCCGCATGTGTTCGCCGGCGGCGACGCCGTCACCGGCCCCGCGACCGTCATCCGCGCCGTTGCGGCAGGTAAGGTCGCGGCGGCGAATATCGACGCGCATCTGGGCTACCACCATATTATCACAACCGACATCGACATCCCGCCTGCACATCTGACCAATTCGCCCGCCTGCGGCCGCGTCGAACTGAAAAACCGGCCGCTCGCCGAGGGCGTGGACAACTTCGAGCTGGTCAAATGCGGCATGACCGAGGAGGAGGCGCAGCAGGAAACCTCGCGCTGCCTGCGCTGCGACCACTTCGGCTACGGCATTTTCAAAGGAGGGCGCACATCCAAATGGTAAATCTTACGATAAACGACATTCCCGTGTCGGTTGCCGCCGGCACAACCATTCTGGACGCGGCCGCGTCCGCCGGCATTGAGATTCCCAACCTGTGCTATTTGAAAAAGCTCAACGAAATTTCCGCCTGCCGGGTATGCTGCGTCGAAATCGAGGGCGAGGGCAAGCTCGTCCCCTCCTGCAACAACGTGGTGCGAGAGGGCATGGTTGTGCACACCAATTCGCCGCGCGTGCGCGAGGCGCGCCGCGTCAACGTCGAGCTTATTCTGTCCCAGCACGACAACAAATGCGCAACCTGCGTGCGGTCCGGCACCTGCCGGCTGCAGAAGGTGGCAAACGATCTCGGCGTGCTGAACGTCCCCTACCCCGTCGATCTGGCGCAGGGCAAAAAGCTTAACTGGACGACCACCTTCCCGCTCCACCGCGACGTGAACAAATGCATCAAGTGCATGCGCTGCGTGCAGGTCTGCGACAAGGTGCAGTCGCTTTCGGTGTGGGACGTTTCCGGCTCCGGTTCGCGCACCACGATCGACGTATCCGGCAACCGTTTTATCAAGGAAGCCGACTGCTCGCTGTGCGGCCAGTGCATCACCCACTGCCCGACCGGCGCGCTGCGCGAGCGAGACGATACCGCCCGCGCGTTCGCAGGCCTCGCCGATCCGGACAAGGTGACCGTCGTGCAGATCGCGCCCGCCGTGCGCGCCGCGTGGGGCGAGGCGCTCGGATTGGAGACAGGCGGCGCGACGGTCGGCCAGATTGTGTCCGCGCTGCGCAAAATGGGCGCGGAATACGTGTTCGACACGACGTTTTCCGCCGATCTCACCATCATGGAGGAAGGCACCGAGCTGCTGCACCGCCTCAAGGCAGGCGACCTTGCGGAGCAGCCGATGTTTACCTCGTGCTGCCCCGGCTGGGTGCGGTTCCTCAAGTCGCAGTACCCCGCGCTGACCGGGCGGCTGTCCACCGCCAAATCGCCGCAGCAGATGTTCGGCGCGGTCAGCAAGACCTGGCTGGCCTACAAGCTGGGCGTGGATCCTGATAAAATCTTCAGCGTTTCAATCATGCCCTGCGTGGCGAAAAAGGCCGAATGCGAGCTGCCGGGCATGCGTTCAACGGCGCACGGCCCGGACGTTGATCTCGTGCTGACGACGCGCGAGCTGGCGCGCATGGTGCGCGCCGAAAATCTTGACGTGCAGACGCTCGAAGAAGCGCCTTTTGACGCTCCGCTCGGCGACGGCTCGGGCGCGGGCGTAATCTTCGGCGCGACCGGCGGCGTGATGGAAGCGGCGCTGCGCTCGGCCTACGCGCTTGTCACCGGCGAAAACCCGCCGGCGGATGCGTTCCGAGACGTGCGCGGCTACGCCGCGGGACACGGCGGCTGGCGCGAGGCGACCTTCGATCTCGGCGGCACGCCCGTGCGCTGTGCGGTCGCCAGCGGCCTTTCCAACGCGCGGCATCTGCTGCGCGCGCTTGAGCGCGGAGAGGTGCGGTACGAGTTTGTCGAGGTCATGGCCTGTCCGGGCGGCTGCGCGGGCGGCGGCGGGCAGCCGGTGGACGGCAGCGACGTCGAAAGGGCCGCGCCGCGCGGCGACGTGCTCTATGAGCTCGATCAGACTGCGGACCTGCGCTTCTCGCATGAAAACCCAGCGGTGCAGGCGCTGTACGCCGAATACCTCGACGCGCCATGCTCGGAAAAAGCCGAAGGACTGCTTCACTGCGATCATTTTTCGTGGAATATGCCGTCCGAAAAAGAGTAAACCAGAACAAGCAAAGAACGCATTGCCAAAAGGCGATGCGTTCTTTGCTTGTCAAAAAAGTCCGCGCGGCAATTCTCCTTCTGTCCGCAGGACGCGGTTCGGAGAAGGAATTTCGCTCGCGGCCGCAGCCCACTATCCATGTTTCGTCGCCGTGCGACGATTATAATGAGTGTAGCGTGGTCGCGAGCGGCTTTTTTATTCCTGACTGCCCATCAGCGTGACCATGACGGCCTTCTGTGCGTGCAGACGGTTTTCGGCTTCCTCAAAAATTTCGTCGGCGTGCGCTTCAAACACCTTGGTGGTGATCTCCTGCTCGCGGTAGGCGGGCAGGCAGTGCTGCACCATGCAGCCGGGCTTGGCGGCGGCGAGCAGCGCGTCGTTTACCTGATAGCCTTGGAACGCCTTGAGGCGGGCTTCCTTTTCGGCTTCCTGCCCCATCGAGGCCCACGTGTCGGTGATGACGACGTCTGCGTTCTCCGCCGCCTTCATCGGATCGTCCGTCAGCGAGAACGCCTCGTAATCCGCGGCGAACGCCAAAACGTCCGCATGCGGGCGGTAGCCCTCAGGCGTCGCAACCGACACCTGCATACCGGTTTTCAGGCCGCCGACGATCAGCGAGTTCG
The DNA here is from genome assembly GCA_030524205.1 of Eubacteriales bacterium. Taxonomy (GTDB): domain Bacteria; phylum Bacillota; class Clostridia; order Oscillospirales; family Butyricicoccaceae; genus Agathobaculum. The sequence continues at coordinate 27,028 of JAUNGZ010000017.1, read as the reverse complement.
CCATATTGTTGCCGTCTCCGATGTAGCACATTTTAAGCCCCTCGAGCACGGCAAATTTCTCTCGAATGGTCATCAAGTCGGCCAGCACTTGGCACGGGTGGCAGAAATCGGTCAGGCCATTGATGATCGGGATCGTGCCGTAGCCCGCGAGGTCCTCGACCTCCTTCTGCTCGTAGGTGCGGATCATGATGCCGTCCAGATAGCGGGAGAGCACGCGGGCGGTATCCTGCACCGGCTCGCCGCGGCCGATCTGCAAATCGCGGTTCGAGAGGAACAGCGCCTGCCCGCCGAGCTGGTACATGCCGGTCTCAAACGAGACGCGCGTGCGGGTGGACGACTTCTGGAAGATCATGCCGAGGCTTTTGCCCTCCAGATGGCGGTGGGAAATGTTGTGCTTCTTCTCATATTTGAGCTGGTCGGCCAGATCGAGCAGACCGACGATCTCCTCGGTCGAGCAGTCGAGCAGCTTGAGCAAATGCTTCATTTAAAACACCTCTTTCATGATGGTCAGCGCCTCGTCCATCTCCTCTTTCGAGATGGTCAGCGGCGGCAGCAGGCGGACTGCGTTTTTGCCCGCCGTAAGGGCGAGCACACCTTTTTCGATCAGCTTGTTGGCAAACGCGGTGTGCTTGCCCTCGTCCACGATGACGCCGAGCATCAGCCCCATGCCGCGCACGCCATGGATAGCGGGCGAGCCGAGCGCCAAAATGCCGTTTTTCAGGTACTCCCCTTTTTCGCGCACGGAAGCGAGAAAGGCGCCGTCCGCCACGGTGTCGAGCACGGCGTTCGCCGCAGCGCACACCAGCGGCGTGCCGCCGAAGGTGGTCGCATGCGTGCCGGGCGTCAGCACATCACAGCAGCTTTTCGCCGCGAGCACCGCGCCGATCGGCGCGCCGCCGCCCAGCCCCTTGGCCATCGTGACCACGTCAGGCTTGACTCCGTACTGCTGGAAGCAGAACAGGCTGCCCGTGCGGCCGACGCCGGTCTGCACCTCGTCGATGATGAGCAGCAGATCCTTTTCGCGGCAGAGCGCCTCGACCTGCTTTACAAATTCCCGATCGAGCGGCAGAACGCCGCCCTCACCCTGAATCAGTTCCATCATCACGGCGCAGGTCATATCGTCGCACTTTTTGCGGAGGGAATCGAAATCGTTCGCCTCGGCGTAGTCGAACCCCTCGGTAAAGGGGAAAAAGTAGTTGTGGAAGCGATCCTGTCCGGTCGCCTTGAGCGTCGTCACCGTGCGGCCGTGGAAAGAGTTGACGAGCGTTACGATTTTAAAGCGTCCCTCGCCGTATTTGTCAAACGAGTATTTGCGGGCGAGCTTAATCGCGCCCTCGTTGGCCTCCGCGCCGGAGTTGGCGAAGAACACCTTGCCCTCCAGATGCGTGCGCTCGACCAGCGTTTTTGCCACCTTGACCATCGGCTCGGTCGTAAAGAGGTTGGATACGTGCATCAGCTTGCGCGCCTGCTCGGTGAGGGCCGAGACGATCTTCTCATTGTTATAACCCAGACAGTTGACGCCGATGCCGGAGGTGAGGTCGATGTACCTTTTGCCCTCCACATCCCACAGCGTCGCGCCCTCGCCGTGATCGAGCGCGATCGGGAAACGGCCGTAGGTGTTCATTACATATTGGTTTTCCTCGGCCTTCAGTTCTTGGTATGTCATGTTGTCAAATCACTCTTTCTCACTGGAACATGGTGCCGACGCCGACCTTGCTGAGCAGCTCGATCAAAATCGAGTGCGCGACGCGGCCGTCTTGGATGTTGGCTGCGCCGACGCCCTTGCGCACGGCCTCGACGCAGCAGTCCACCTTGGGGATCATGCCGCCCTTGATCACGCCGTCCCGCACCAGCTTGGGCACCTCGGACACCTTGAGCATGGGCAGCAGCGTCGTCTCATCCTTGGGGTCGAGCATCAGGCCGCGCACATCGGTCAGCAGAATCAGCTTTTTCGCTTTCAGCGCGACCGCCAGCTTGCTCGCCGCCGTATCGGCGTTAATATTGTAGTTGGTCTCGTCGTCGACGCCCTGCGCGACGGTCGACACAACCGGAATATAGCCCTGCTCAAGCACGTCGATCACGGGCGACGGGTCCACGTCGACGATCTCGCCGACGTAGCCGTAATCGGTGCCGACGCGGTCGGTCAGGCGCTTGGCCTGAAACAGGCCGCCGTCCATGCCGCCAAGGCCGATGCCGCGCCCGCCCGCTTTTTCCAGCAGAGTGACGAGGTCCTTATTCACCTTGCCGCACAGCACCATCTGGACAATATCCATCGTCTCGCGGTCGGTGTAGCGCAGACCGTTTACAAATTTGGACTCCTTGCCGATCTTGCCGAGCATTTCGTTGATCTCCGGCCCGCCGCCGTGCACGACGACGACCTTAATGCCGACCAGATTCAGCAGCACGAGATCGTGGATGACCGCGTCCTTGAGCTCCTCGTTAATCATGGCGTTGCCGCCGTATTTGACGACCACGGTCTGCCCATAGTACATTTGGATATGCGGCAGCGCTTCGACCAGAATTTGAGCTTTCAGCTCCGCGTCTAAATCAAATTGTTCGTCCATCATGTCCGGTAATCTCCGTTGATCTTCACATAATCGTAGGTCAGGTCGCAGCCCCACGCGGTGGCGCTTTCGCTTCCCTCGTTCACGTCCACCAGAATGGCAATCTCGCTCTCGGAAAGCACCTGCTTGGCAAGCGCCTCGTCAAAGTCCAGCGCCGCGCCCTTTTCGCAGACGGTCACGCTGCCAGCGTCGGATGAAAACGAAACCGTGACGTATTCGGGCCTGAACGGCGCCTTGGAATACCCCATTGCGCACAGCACGCGGCCCCAGTTGGCGTCCGCGCCGAACATGGCCGCCTTGACAAGGTTCGACCCGACGACCGCCTTGGCCAGCCGCTCGGCGGCTTCCTCCGAGCGGGAGTTCTGAACCGTGCAGGCGACAAGCTTGGTCGCGCCCTCGCCGTCCGCCGCGATCTGCCGCGCGAGACGGGTGTTGACCTCGTTTAAAGCCTTGCAGAAGGTCTGATAATCCTCGTCCTGCCACTCGATCAGCGCGTTGCCCGCTTTGCCGTTCGCCAGCACGACGCACATGTCGTTGGTCGAGGTGTCGCCGTCGACCGTGACGCGGTTGTAGGTCTTTTTGACGTTTTCCTGCAAGGCGTCCAGCAGCATTTCGTGCGTGATCGCGCAGTCAGTCGTCACGAACGACAGCATGGTGCCCATGTTGGGGTGGATCATGCCGCTGCCCTTGCAGATGCCGCCGATGCGGCAGGTCTTGCCGCCGACCGTGAACTCGACCGCCGCCGTCTTGGGGCGCGTGTCGGTCGTCATGATGGCGAAATTCGCCTTTTCCGAGGCGTTTTCCTCCATAACGATATGCGGCAGGTTTTGCTCGATGCACTCGATGTTCAGCCGCTGGCCGATCACACCGGTCGAGGCGACGAGCACGTCGTCCTCGTCCACGCCGAGGACATCTGCCGCGGCCTTCGCCATGCGGCGGGCGTTTTCCATGCCGTCCGGCGCACAGGCGTTGGCGTTTCCCGCGTTCGCAACGATGGCGCGCGCCACGCCGTTTTCCAGATGCTCCATCGTGACGTAGAGCGGCGCGGCCTTGACGCGGTTCATCGTATAGGTCGCCGCGGCGGCGCATTCGCATTCGCTCGCAATGATGGCGGTGTCGTCGTTTTCCCGGCTCTCCTTGACGCCGCAGCGGATGCTGCCCGCCGTAAAGCCCTTCGCGGCGCACACGCCGCCTTCGATGATTTTCATAAATTGCCCATCCTTTCGGAGCATGATTAAGCGGTGGCAAGCCGCTCTTTTTTTCGCGGTGCGGCGGAATAATCCGTGTGAGATGAGGCATACGCTTGCCTCCTACACCGCCACTTCGATAATCCAGATAATAGTCGGCTTCCAATAAACCGACGACAGCGATATACAGAGTTCCCTTTGCCCTATACAGATAGGCCGGTCGCTTCCTCCAGCCCGAGCATGATATTCATATTCTGCACCGCCGCGCCCGACGCGCCCTTGCCGAGGTTGTCAAACAGCGCGGTGACGATGGCCTGCGTCTCGTGTCCGGTGACGATCAGCCGCAGGCTGTCTCGTCCGGCGAGGGTGTCGGCGTAGATGACCGGCTCGTCGCCGCCGAGCGGCGCGACCGTGACCAGCTTCTGCCCCTCGTAGTGCGCCGCAAGGCAGTCGTGCACGCGCGCCGCGTCGAAGCCGGGCAGCATGACGGTGGTCGCCATGCCCTTGTAGAAATCGCCCAGAATCGGAACGAACACCGGCTCCCGCGTCAGCCCGCACACGTGCGCCATTTCGGGCAGGTGCTTGTGATGCAGATTCAGACCATAGATGCGGTGGGAAGCGTGGCGCGGGTCGCGGTTTCCATCCTCGTATTCGGCGATCAACTTTTTGCCGCCGCCCGAATACCCCGTCAGCGACGAGCAGGTGAACGCGAAGTCCGCGGGCGCAATTTCGTGCGCGACGAGCGGATAGACCGACGAAATGAACCCCGACGCATGGCAGCCCGGGTTCGCGACCCGTTTGGAGCCTGCAATCGCCGCCCGGTGCGCGCGGGACAGCTCGGCAAAGCCGTAGTCCCACCCTTCCGCGGTGCGGTGCGCGGTCGAAGCGTCGATCACGCGGGTGGTATCGTTTTCGATCAGCGCGACCGCTTCCCTTGCCGCCGCGTCGGGCAGACAGAGGAACGCGACGTCGGCGGCGTTCAGCAGCCTGCGGCGCTCGGAAACGTCCTTGCGCTTGGCCTCGTCGATCAGCAGCAGGTCGATATCGTCCCGCTTGCCCAACCGCTCGTAGATTTGCAGGCCGGTCGTGCCTTCCTTGCCGTCTATGTAGATTTTAGGCTTCATCGCCCTCGACCTCCGCGACGAATTTTTCGATCTTGTCGATCTGGCGCGCGACCTCCTGCGGCGCGGGGCCGCCGATCACCTTGCGTTCGCCCACGCAGGTGCGCAGGTCGAGCGCGTCGTACACGTCGTCGCCGAATTTATCGGAAATCGCAGAAAAATCCTTGAGCGTCATCGTTTCAAGCGTCTCGTCCGCGCGGATGCACTGGTTGACCAGCCGGCCGACCGTCTTGTATGCGTCGCGGAAGGGCATACCCTTCTTGGTCAGGTAATCGGCGCAGTCGGTCGCGTTGATGAAGCCGCCCGACGCCGCGCGGCGCATGTTGTCGCGGCGCAGCGTCATCGTGGAGAACATGGGCGTGAACACCTCAAGGCACTGCTTGACGGTGTCGATCGCGCCGAACACGGCCTCCTTATCCTCCTGCATATCCTTGTTGTAGGCCAGCGGCAGGCCCTTTAAAACGGTCAGCATCGTGGTCAGGCTGCCGTACACGCGGCCGGTCTTGCCGCGGATCAGCTCGCAAACGTCGGGGTTTTTCTTCTGCGGCATGATGGAGGAGCCGGTCGAATACGCGTCGTCCAGCTCGACGAACTTAAACTCCCACGAGCACCACGAGATGATCTCCTCCGACAGGCGCGACAGGTGCATCATCAGGATGGACAGCGCTGAAAGCAGCTCGACGCAGTAATCGCGGTCGGACACGCCGTCGAGCGAATTGTCGGTCAGCCGCGCAAAGCCGAGCTGCTGCCGGACGAACTCGCGGTCGATCGGATAGGTGGTCGAGGCAAGCGCGCCCGAGCCGAGCGGCATTTCGTCCATGCGCTCCAAGCAGTCCTGCAGGCGGGACACGTCGCGCCTCAGCATATTGGCATAGGCCATCATGTAGTGCGCGAAGGTCGTCGGCTGCGCGCGCTGCAAGTGCGTGTAGCCTGGCATGACCGCGTCGAGGTTTTCGCGGCTCTTTTTCGCCAGCGCCTTCATAAAGCCGCAGATCAGCCCAACGATCTCTCCGATCTCCTTTTTGACGTACAGACGCATATCGAGCGCGACCTGATCGTTGCGCGAACGGCCGGTGTGCAGACGCTTGCCCGTGTCGCCGATGCGCTCGGTCAAGAGCTGCTCGACGTTCATGTGGATGTCCTCATAATCAAGCGAGAACTCCACCTTGCCGTCCTCGATGTCTTCGAGGATGCCGCGCAGCCCCTCGACGATCTTCTCGGACTCGTGCGGCTCGATGATGCCCTGCCGGCCCAGCATGGTCGCATGGGCGATCGAGCCTTCGATGTCTTCCTTATACAGGCGGCAGTCAAACAGGATGGACGAGTTGAAATCGTTTACCACCAGATCGGTTTCCTTCTGAAACCGCCCTGCCCAAAGTTTAGCCATAATCCGTTATCCTCTCTGAAAATGCGTGCGGGCGCGCCTTGACGGTGCGCCCTGACGCGAAGCGTTACTTATCTACCGACGGGAAGTGCTTACCGGTCTTTTCAGCCAGCATCTGGTCGTTCAGCGCGCGCACCTTGAGCGGCAGGCCGAACAGGTTGATGAAGCCGGCGGAATCAGCCTGATCGTAGCAGTCGTCCTCGTTGAACGTCGCCATGTCCTCGGAATACAGGCTGTACGGCGAGGTAACGGAGGCGGGAATGATATTGCCCTTGTAGAGCTTGAGCTTTACGTCGCCGGTTACGGTTTCCTGCGTGGAATCGACAAACGCGGACAGCGCCTTGCGCAGCGGGGTGTACCACTGGCCGTTATAGACCAGCTCGCCGAATTTCAGGGCGACCTGCGTCTTGTAGTGCGCGGTCTCCTTGTCGAGCGTAATCTCCTCGAGCTTCTGGTGCGCGGCATACAGCACCGCGCCGCCCGGAGTCTCGTACACGCCGCGGCTCTTCATGCCGACAAGGCGGTTCTCGACGATGTCCAGAATGCCGACGCCGTTTTCGCCGCCGATCTGATTGAGCGTTTCGATGAGCTTGACGCTGTCCATCTCTTGGCCGTTGACCGCGGTCGGCACGCCCTTTTCAAAATGGATATCGACGTAGGTCGGCTTGTCGGGCGCCATTTCGGGCGACACGCCAAGCTCCAAAAAGCCCGGGCGGTTGATCGGCGCTTCGTTCGACGGCAGCTCGAGATCGAGGCCCTCGTGCGAGAGATGCCACAGGTTCTTATCCTTGGAGTAGTTGGTCTCCTTGTTGATCTTCAGCGGGATATTATGCGCCTCGGCGTAGGCGATCTCCTTTTCGCGGCTGTTCAGCTCCCAGAAGCGCCACGGGGCGATAATATCCATCTGCGGCGCAAAGGCGTGGATGGCCAGCTCGAAGCGCACCTGATCGTTGCCCTTGCCCGTGCAGCCGTGGCAGATCGCGTCCGCGCCTTCCTGAAGTGCAATCTCAACGATGCGCTTGGCGATGATCGGGCGCGCGAACGACGTGCCGAGCAGGTACTGCTCGTAGGTCGCGCCGGCCTTCATGGTCGGAATGATATAATCGTCGACAAACTCGCGGGTCAAATCCTCAATGTACAGCTTGGACGCGCCGGTTTTCAGGGCTTTTTCCTCCAGCCCGTCCAGCTCGGTGCCCTGACCGACGTTGCCGGAAACCGCGATGACCTCGCAGCCGTAATGCTCCTTGAGCCACGGGATGAGCACCGAGGTGTCCAAACCGCCCGAGTACGCTAAAACAACCTTGTTGTATTTCTTTTCCATGTCTTCGTTCCCTCCGCAATACGTCATTTCTTCGACCTTCTTATTATACCTCCTAACCATGTATTTGGCAAGATTTATTTATAATTATTTTATATGATGCATATTTATTCATTTGTTGTATTCTTTCCACAAAAGAAAGACTTGCACTTTGCCAGAAAACGTACTATTATATCTATAAATGTTTCATGTCAAGACAGATGCATGAAATGAATAAACGCGCACAAAACCGTGTGTGCAAAGGGGCGTTTTACGCAATGACCGATAAAAACCTAACGATGCTGACCGATTTTTACGAATTTACAATGGCGCACGGCTATTTTGAAAAGGGGGTTGGCGAACGCCGCGCATACTTTGATATGTTTTTCCGCCGCGTGCCGGACGGCGGCGGCTATGCCATCATGGCGGGCGTGGAGCAGCTCATCGACTATTTCCAGAACCTGCATTTCACCGAGGAGGATCTCGCCTACCTGCGCGGACGCAAATGCTTTTCCGAGGCCTTTCTCGACTATCTGCGCGATTTTAAGTTCGAGTGCGACGTTTGGGCCGTGCCCGAGGGCACGCCCGTATTCCCCGGCGAGCCGCTCGTCACGGTCGCGGGACCGATGATTCAGGCGCAGTTCGTCGAAACCATGGTGCTGCTCACCATCAACCACCAGACGCTGATCGCCACCAAGGCCTCCCGCATCACGCGCGCCGCGCAGGGGCGGACGGTGCTGGAGTTCGGCTCCCGCCGCGCGCAGGGGTACGACGGCGCGATCTACGGCGCGCGCGCGGCCTATATCGGCGGCTGCGACGGCACAGCCTGCGCGCTGGCCGACCGCGACTACCAAATCCCCGCCGGCGGAACGATGGCGCATAGCTGGGTGCAGATGTTTGACAGCGAGTATGAAGCCTTCAAAGCCTACGCGGATATCTACCCTGACAACTGCGTTTTTCTAGTGGACACGTACAACGTGCTGAAAAGCGGCGTGCCCAACGCGCTGCGCGTCGCACGCGAAATGGCGGCCGAGACGGGCGTCCGTCCCAAGGGCATCCGCCTCGATTCGGGCGATATCGCCTACCTTTCGATCGAAGCGCGCAAAATGCTTGACGACGCCGGCTTCCCCGACATGCAGATCATGGCCTCCAACTCGCTCGACGAATATCTGGTGCGCGACCTGATCACGCAGGGCGCCCGGCTTGACTCGTTCGGCATCGGCGAACGGCTGATCACCTCCAAATCCGAGCCGGTGTTCGGCGGCGTATATAAGCTGGCCGCCGTTGAAAACGAAAAAGGCGAAATCATCCCCAAAATCAAGGTATCCGAAAACGTCGAAAAAATTACGACTCCGCACTTCAAGCAGGTATACCGCCTGTTTGACAAGCAAACCGGCAAAGCGCTGGGCGACGTGATCACACAATACGACGAAACCATCGACGAGACCCAGCCCTACACCCTGTTCCACCCCATCCACACATGGAAGCAACGAGTCGTTACCGATTATACCGCGCGTCCGCTCCGCGTGCCGCTCTTTGAGCGCGGCAAATGCGTCTACCAGAGCCCCCCGATCAGCCAGATCCGCGCCTATTGTCTGGCCGAGGTGGACACGCTGTGGGAGCAGATCAAGCGCTTTGAAAATCCGCAGACCTATTTCGTCGACCTGTCCAAAAAGCTTTGGACCTGCAAAAACGAACTGCTCGAAGCCTGCCGCATCTGAATTATGCTGCCGATACGGACGAACAGCGGACCCCAAACGGTCCGCTGTTCTTTTGTGCGTTTTTTCACACTGATAGCAAAAAAAGTAAATTGACAGACCGATTCCTTCCTCCTATTATAGATAAGGAATAAAAGGGAGACATATAAAATGAGACTGTTTTTCACATCGCTCGGCAAGCGCAAGGCTTACGTGGTCGCCGAGCTGTTTCTGGTCTATTTGGCCTTGGGTATCGGGCTGATCATGCTCGGCTCGGTGCTGCCCGAGCTGCGCGCGGCCTACGGGCTGGATTACAAGACCGGCGGCACGCTGCTGTCCGTCCAATCGGTCGGCTATCTCGCGGTTGGGCTGGTAACGGGCGCGGCCTCGGTTAAGCTTGGCCAAAAGCGCGCCTATCTTGCGCTGTACGCGCTCATGCCGGTCGGCTTTGTCATGCTGCTGACGAACGGCGCGCCGCTCTGGCTGATGGCCGCCATGCTGCTGATCGGTCTGGCCAAGGGCGCGATCACCGATTACAACAACCGCATCATGAGCGAGTATTCGGGCGGCAACGCCACGCCGCTCAACCTGCTGCACGCGTTCTTTGCAATCGGCGCGTGCGCGGCCCCGCTGCTCGTCCTGCTGTGCCTGCGCAAGGGCGGGAACGGCTGGCGGCTGGCGCTGACAGCCGCTTCTGTTCTGCTGATTGCGGCGTTCGTTTTCGGCCTGTTCATGCGCATGGACAGCGGCCGTCCCGCGGAGGACTATCAAACGCCGGCGGGCGGCGGCTTCGGTTTTTTCCGAGAGCGGCTGTTCTGGCAGACGACCGCCATCGGCTTTTTCTATCAGGCGGTCGAGGCCTCCATGATGGGCTGGCTGACCAGCTTTTACGTCGATTCCGGCGTGATGAGCGCCGGTTCGGCACAGGCCGTCACCTCGCTCTTGTGGATCGCGCTGCTGATCGGCCGGTTCTCGTGCAGCGTAATCGCCGCGCACTGGCGGCCGTGGCAGATGATGCTTGTCATGTGCAGCGGCATGGCGTTATTCCTCGCGCTGCTGATCTGCGGCGCCAGCCTGCCCGTGCTTTTGATCGCGACAGCCGGGCTGGGACTGTGCATGTCCGGCATGTACGGCACCTCCATCTCCAACGCCGGCGATACGTTCACCCGCTACCCGGCCTCCATGGGGCTGTTCGTCACCATCACCGGCATCGGCGGCGCGGTCGCGCCGACCGCGGTGGGTCTGGCCGCCGACCGGTTCGACCTGCGCCGCGGGTTTGCGATGCTGCTGCTTGCAGCCGTGCTGCTGATCGTGTCCGCCGTGATCAATGCGCAGTATTTCAAGAAAAAAGCATAAAAAATCCCGTGGCCTCAGCCACGGGATTTTTTAAAACATATTGACGACGCCGAGCACGCCGTTGGAGGCGACCAGCATGATAAGCCCCGCCGTAATAACGCCCGCCGTGATCGAAAGCAGCGCCTTTCCCTTGGGCATTTTTAAAAGCGTCGCGATCAGCGCGCCCGACCACGCGCCCGTACCGGGCAGCGGGATTGCGACAAACAGGAACAGGCCGATGCGGGCGTACTTGGTCACCTGATCCTTCTTTCCTGCCAGCTTGGCCTTATAGCGGGTGACAAAGCCGGTAAACGGCCGCAGCGTGCCCACCCAGTCCAGCGCCTTTTCCCCGAAAAACAGCGCGAACGGAATCGGAAGCAGATTGCCCAAATAAGCCAGCGGCAGCACTTCATACCACGGCATGCCGGCCGCCATAACGCCGAGCGGCACCGCGCCGCGCAGTTCAACCAGCGGCACCATTGAGATGAGCACGACCGCCAACTCCCGCCCCGCCCCGAGCAGCCAGTCGAATAATTGATCAAACATCGGTTCCCTACCCTCCAGAGCCTGCAAACTATTGCTTATGATACCCCAAACACGCCAAAAACGCAATAGTTTCAAGAAATTTTACATTTGACATACCTCGTACGCCGAGGTATACTGTGGATACATAGATAAGCGAGGTATTGGGGAGGTGTTTTTATGCCGCGCAAAAAAGAGGACGGCGCATTTCCGGGCAGCAACATCCTGCTCGTGCTCGCGCTGCTTGAGGATGAGGATAAATACGGCTACCAGATCATCCGCGAGCTGGAATGCCGCTCCGACAAAACCTTTTCGATGAACGAGGGCACGCTCTATCCCATCCTGCATGGGCTCGAAGAACGGGGCGAGGTGCGCTCCTACGAGCGGGAGTCCGACGCAGGCCGCCGGCGCCGCTATTACAAGCTGACCCGCCAAGGCGTCAAGACGCTCGCGCGCTGCCGCCGCGAATGGGAGAATTTCTGTAAAAACTTCGGCAAGGTGGTCGGAGGTGAAGCCTGTGTCCTCGGATGAGCGCATCGCGCGTTATCTCGACCGCGTGTGCGTTCATCTCTGCTGGCCCCCCTATCGCGCGCGCGTACGCCGTGAGCTGGCCGACCATATCCTGACCCGCGCCGAATACCTGCAAAATGAGCGCGGATATGAATGGGACGAAGCCGTCGCGCAGGCCGTGTGCCTGCTCGGCGATCCGGACGCCCTCGGCCGGAGCCTGCGGCAGGCGCACTGCCCCCTCCGGCATATCGGCTGCCTGTTCGCCACCTGCCTGCTGTGGGCGGGCATCGCAGCCTGCGCCGTATACCTTTTGCTGCACCTGCCGTTTTAAAAAGCGTTCTGCCCGTTTGGGTGCAGAACGCTTTTTTTATATCGTTTTCTTCCGCGCCAGCGCCCATATCTTCAGCACGGTCTGCACGGCGCACGCGACCAGAATAACGCCGAAGGAAATGGCGCCCGCCTCCTTGACCACAAGGCTGCCGAACCGCGCAAAAGCCTCCATGTTCCCCTGCACAAGCGCAAGCGTCGTGTAATACAGGTCGCCGCCCGGCACGAGCGGCACCAGCATGGGCACCAGCAGCGTCAGCACAGGCGTTTTCAGCAGCCGGGCCAGCACCTCGGCCAGTGCCGCGGTGGCCAGCGCCGCGAGGAAAAACGCCAGCACGCGGTCTCCATATGCGTGAAACGCGAGCAGATAAAAGCCCCAGTTGGCCGCGCCGCCGAGCGCGAGCGTGATCAGCCGGCTGCCCGACACGCGGAACAGCAGGCCGAAGCCCAGCGCGCCGACCGCCGCCATAACGATCTGTACGGTCATTTCCGCCGTCATCCCGCACCTCCCAGCTGCATCAGCACAAGCGCGCAGCCCGCCGCGATGGCGACCGCGCGCAGCAGCGCCTCGCAGGCGCCCAGCAGGCCGCTGATCGTGTCGCCGCCGATCATGTCGCGCAGCGAATTGACCAGCGCGATGCCCGGCACCAGCAGCATGATATTGGCGATGATAATGGTATCGGGCGCCTGCCCCAAGCCAATCCACACGGTCAGAAACGCAGCAAGGCACATCGCGGCCGCGCTGACCACCGTCAGCACGATCGGCTGCAGCTCGATGCGCGCGCCCGCGCGCCCGATCGCATACAGAACCATGCTGCACAGCATGGCCGCCAAGCCGTCGCGCACCGAACCGCCGAAAAATACGGCAAACGAGCCCGCGATCAGCAGATATGCCAGCGGCATACGCCACGGCGCGCCGCCGCCCATATCGCGGATGGCGGCGATGCGGGCGCGCAGCTCGTCAAGCGGCAGCGGCGCGGCGCAGACCGCGCGGGACAGGGCGTTGACCGCCTCGATCCGGCGCATATCCGTTTCCCGCCGCAGGATGCGGCGGGTCTGCGTCAGCACCGCGCCGTCCGGCGCGTGCGCGGTCACAACCATGCTGGCCGTAATCGTCAGCACGTCGGCGCGCGTAAAGCCGTAGGCCAGCGCCATGCGGCGCATCGTATCCTCCACGCGCGCAACCTCGGCGCCCGAAACGAGCAGCGCTTCGCCCGCGTCCAGAATCGCGCATAAAATCTGTTCCTGTTGTTCCATGAAACCTGCCCTTTCCGAACAGGGAGTTACAGCAGCGGCGCGAACAGGCGCAGCACGCTTGCCGCGACCGAGCGCAGCCACGGCACCTTGCGCAGCCATTCGTCGTCGATCTGCCGGCTGACATTGACGGTTTCCAAAATATCCTGCTTGACGGCCGCGACAACCGAGCTGTTGTAAAAGCAGGTCGCGCATTCAAAATGCAGGAAGAACGAACGGAAATCCATGTTGATCGTGCCGACGACCGCGGTGTCGTCGTCCGCCACGATGCTTTTGGCGTGCAGAAAGCCCGGCCGGTATTCGTAAATCTTAACGCCCGCGCGGTGAAGCTGCTGATAGTATGAGCGCGTGATCATATACACCAGCTTTTTGTCCGGTATGCCGGGCGTCAGGATGCGCACGTCGACGCCCGACTGCGCCGCGATGGTCAGCGCCGTGATCATCTCGTTGTCAAGCACGAGATAAGGCGTGGTGATATATACATAATCGCGGGCGTTGTGGATAATCTGCAAATAGTTCGATTCGCCGATATTGAGATCGTCGAGCGGCGAATCGGCAAAGGGCTGCACCCAGCCGTCCGCCGGCAGCTTGACCGTCGGCAGGTAGGCGTCGAGCGGCGGCACCGGCTCGCCGGTCACATATTCCCACATTTGCAGGAACAGCGAGGTCATGTTGGCCGTCCCCTCGCCGCGCAGCATAATGCCGGAATCCTTCCAGTGGCCGAACCGCACCTTCTCGTTGATGTATTCATCGGCAAGATTGATGCCGCCCATATAGCCGACGTTGCCGTCAATGATCATCATTTTGCGGTGGTTGCGGTAATTGAGATAGGTGTTCAGCGTCGGGATAAAGCGGTTGAAGCGCACGGCGCGGATGCCGAGCGAGGCGAGGTAGCGGTCATAATGCTGCGGCAGCGTGGCAATCGAACCGACGTCGTCGTAAACGACGCGCACATCCACGCCCTCGCGCACCTTTTGCTTCAAGATATCGAGAATGGCGTTCCACATGACGCCCTCCTCGATGATAAAGTACTCGAAAAAAATAAATTTATGCGCCCGCTCCAATTCCTCGCACATGGAAGCGAACATATCCTCGCCGACACGGAAGTAGTGCGCCTCCGTATTGGTCCACGCGGGCATGCCGTCGAGCGCTTCGATGTACCGGACGCGCGCCGCGTGCCGCGGATCCTGCTCGGCGAGCTCCTCCGTCGCGGGCTGGCGCATATAATCCGTAAAATCCGGCGGGCTCGGCTCATATTTATGCTGGGTGCGGGCGCGGTTGAGCGGCGTGTTGCCCCACAGCAGATAAAACAGGCCGCCAAACAGCGGCAGCACTAAAATAACGATGATCCAACTGATCTTGTAGGTCGGGTTGTCGTACTTGCGCACCAGCCAAATAACGATGATCACGCTAAGCACCGTGAGCACGCGCGGCACCCAATACCACTGTTCGCTCATCCAGCCGACGCCGGACATTACAACAAGCAGCTGCAGCGCCAGCAGAAAGCCGCCGACAATACGGCGGTCGCCAAGGATTCTTCCCAGTAATCTACGCATTTTCGACTCCCTTCCTCACAAATTTTCACTAATATCATCATATCGCACGATTTGTCAAAAGTCAACGCACGTACATTGCCCTGCGGTAAAAACTGTGATAAAATATATCAAATACAAAATACAGCAACGGAGGACGAAACACAAATGCCACATACACCTGTGCCGGCCGACGAGCTTGCCGCCCGCCTGAACCGGCTGCGCCGCGCGATGACGGAGCGTGATCCCGCATGGTCCATGATCATTCTGGACAATAAAATAGATCTTTATTACCTGACCGGCACGATACAGGAGGGCGCGCTGCTTGTCACGCCCGCCGAGGCCGTGCTGTTTGCGCGCCACTCCTACGAATGCGCAAAGCGCGATTCGCTGTTTCCCGATATCCGCCCCATGGGCAGCTTCCGCGGCATTGCCGAGGCCTTCCCCGATATTCCGGAAACGGTGTATGTCGCCGCGCGCACGATGACGCTGCAAAAGCTTTCGCTGCTGCAAAAGTATCTTCCCTTCACCGCGACCCATCCGGTGGACGATGTGCTGGCCGCGCTGCGGTCGGTCAAAAGCGAGTACGAGCTTACCTGCATGCGCCACTCAGGCGGCGTCCACCAGTACGCGCTGGAGGAGGTCGCCCCCGCCCTGCTGCGAAACGGGGTCAGCGAAGCGCGGCTTTGCAGCGAGGTCTGCACCGCGCTGCTCGAGCACGGCGCCATGGGCGTTTCACGCTTTAACCAGCCCGCGGCCGAGGATGTGCTCGGCGTGGCAAACTTTGGCGAAAACAGCCTGCGCGCCGCTGCAAACGACAGCCCGACCGGCACGGTCGGCACCTGCATTGCGATGAAGTCGATCGGCTCGTCCCAGCGCCGCCTGCGCGAGGGCGACACCGTGCTGCTGGACATACCCTGCGGTTTCCGCGGTTATCATACGGATAAAAGCATCTCCTTTTTCTTCGGATCGCTGTCCCGGCATCCCAAAGGGGCGCGCATCCGCGCCGCGCGCGAGCAGTGCGCGTTTCTGGAGCGGGAGGCCGCCTCTCTGATGCGGCCCGGCGCCGTGCCTGCGGAAATTTATGAAAAAATCCTTTCCTGCGTCGATCCCGCTTTCCGGCCGGGCTTTATGAACGCCTGCAAATTTATCGGGCATTCGATCGGCCTGACGATGGACGAAACCCCCGTGCTCGCCGCCGGCTTCCGCGCGCCGCTCGAGGCCGGCATGACGCTCGCCGTCGAGCCCAAGATCGCGCTCGAAGGAATCGGGCTGGTCGGCTGCGAAAACACTTACGAAATCGTGGCCCAAGGCCCCGCGCAGTCGCTGACCGGCGGCTGCGACACCCTATTTGAAATCAGCGGCTGACCGCCGCAGAAATGAGGAACCACTATGCGCAAATTCGCCCTTGTGACCGATTCGACCATTGACGAGACCGCGGCCTATTTTGAGGAAAACGACATCCGCTGCGCGCCGCTCTCCTTTACAATTGACGACCGCACCATTGAGGAGGACTGCGGCCAGACCGTATCCTTCCATCAGTTTTACGACCTGCTGCGGCAGGGTAAGATGTCCTCCACCTCGCAGGCCAAGCTGGAAACCTTCGTACGCCTGTTCCGCGAAGCGCTCGAGGCCGGTCAGGATGTGCTGTATGTCGGGTTTTCCTCCGGCCTGTCCGGCACTTACAACGCGGGCTGCATGGCGCGGGACGAGCTTGCGCCCGAATTTCCGGACCGCAAGATCCTGTGCGTCGACACGCTGAGCGCGACGGGCGGCGAATACCTGCTGGTGGACAAGGCGCGCGAGATGCGCGACAGCGGCTGCACCGCCGAGGTAACAGCCGCCGCGATCGAGCAAATGCGTCTGCACGTGATCCATGTCATTACGGTGGACGACCTGCATCACCTGCACCGCGGCGGGAGACTGAGCAAAACGACCGCTGTCGTCGGCAGCCTGCTCGGCATCAAGCCCTGCATCTGGGTGGACAACGAGGGGCGGCTCGGCGTCGGCCACAAGGTGCGCGGACGCCAAAAGTCGATTTCTTACGTGGCCGAGCGCACCCTGCGCGAAATGACGGACAAAAACCAGATTGTGCGCATCTGCCACGGAGACTGCCCGGAAGACGCGCAGCAGCTTTCCGATCTGCTGTTGCGCGCGGGCGTAAAGTCGGATATCCGCTATATCGGCACCGTTATCGGTTCGCACACCGGCCCCGGCGTGCTGACGGCGTTCTTTTTCGGCGGGGAGCGCACGCCGGAATAAAAGCAGCCGTTTCAGCGCGCGGCTTCAAACGAGAAACGCCGGCGCGGGCTTGTCCCGCGCGGCCCATTGCATCAAAAGCGGCTTGGAGGCTGAATTCCAAGCCGCTTTTCCCTTTGTCAAAAAGCCGGGGCAAAGCCAAACCGCGCGCCTATGGCGCGTTCACCGCACAGCGTCGCGGCGCATAGACTGGCGCAAAGGAGGTTTTGTTATGAACAAATCGGCGACTCTCGCGGTTGTCGGCGGCGATGTGCGGCAGGCCTATCTGGCTTCCCTGCTGCGCGCCGACGGGCACGAGGTGCGCACTTATGCGCTTGAACGCCATCCGATAGAAGGCTGCACCCCTGTCAGCGATCCGCGCGCCGGCTTTTCCGGCGTGCAGGCCGTCATTCTGCCGCTGCCCATACAGCACGGCGACGCGCAGCTCAACGCGCCGCTCTCCAACGCCCCGCACCCGCTTTCCGATGTGATGGACGCCATTCCGGCAGGCACGCTTACGCTCGCGGGCTCGGTGCCCTTCTGGGTGCATGCCCGCGCGGTGCAGAACGAGCTCCGCCTGCTGGATTACTTATCGCGCGACGAGCTTGCGATACGCAACGCAGTACCTGTTTCCTTTGCAAAAAGGGCGGACCGGATGCGGTTTCGCCAAAAAGCGATCCGTTTGGCAGGAAGAAAAAAGCGCCGGAACTTTCATTCCGGCGCTTTCCGTTTTGCTTCAATCGTTGGGCTTCCGATAAAAATTCCCCGCGACTTGGTCGGTTTTCAGGATATTGATAAACGCCTTCGGATCGATCTCATGCACCGCGCGGGTGATTGTTTTGACTTGATCGCCCGCAATAACCGAATAGATCATGTCGCGTTCCTCCCCGTTATACAAGCCGGTTCCGCGGAACAGCGTCGCGCCATGGTGCGTTGTATCCTTGATTTGCTCATACACATCGGTCGCGCGGTCTGAAATAATGAAAAGCGTCGTCCTCTTGAAGCGCGGGTCGAGCATATGCACAACCTGCGTGGAAGCAAACTGAAAGATGATCGAGTACAGCGCTTTATCCCAGCCGAACAGCATGCCGGCAACCGCAAGCATGACGCAGTTCCCCACAAAGATATAATTCCACGCATCGACGCCCAGCCGCTCGGAAATCGCAACCGCGATAAAGTCCGTGCCGCCGCTCGTCGCCCGGCCGAGCAGGCACAGGCTGATCGCAAGGCCGTTGATGATACCGCCGAAAATACACACGAGCAGCACGTCGTTGGTCAGGCGCACAGAGGGCAGAAAATCGGTCAGCACGCTGGTCAGCACGATCATCAGGCAGGAATACAAAGTAAACCGCCTGCCGATCAGCTTAAAGCTGACAACCGCCGGCACCGCGTTGAGCGCGAAGTTGATCGCGGTAAACGGCAGCGCAATCCCCCAAAACTGCTGCGCGCTGCGCTGTATGAGCAGCGTCAGCCCGTTAAAGCCGCCCGGAAACAGGCCGCCCGCCTCGACGAAGCTCTTGATGTTCAGCGCCATGACCGTCGACGCAATCACAATCAGCAGCAGCCGCTTGAGCCGCTCGCCGGCCGTCTGCCGCTCTTCCGGAAACGCTCCGTCCCGCTTTTCCTTACCCATTCCAATCTCCACCCGTTTCGGGCGCGGCAGCGCCCGTCTATTCGCCTTTAATTATAGCATATCATTCTGTTTTCTCAAGCGAGCGGGCAAAAATACCGTGTTAATTTTCATCCTCGGTCTCATTCAGATATTGGAACAGCCGGCTGCAAAATTCCCCGTTGCTGATCTGATCCATTTCCGCATACTCCCTGCCGAAGTACCGGGCGAGCACCTCCGTGCTGCAATTGAGCCACGCATTATGGATGGCGTACCGGATAATGCGTTCGACGTTTTCTCCCGTCGAATTGTATTTCTTGGCGATATCGGGATAGATCACTTTCGTCAGGCCGACTTTGCCGTCCCGGGTCAAGCAAAGCATATCAAAGGTGCAGCGAAAGCCCTTCGTGTTGCCGCGCATGCCGATCACCCGCAGGATTTTGGACAGCCGCCGCTCAAACACCACGTTCTCGGATTTCTCCTGCCGGAATTTGACGCCCGCCGCCCATAGCCGTATTTGTTCGCACAGGGCCTCCGGCGATACCGGCTTGCGCATCATGTAATCTATGCGGAGCAGCTCGCTCTCCGCGGATACCTGCGCGCCCATGAATACGCTCATCAGCAAAATGCCCGTATCGCGATCCCTGCTCCGGATACGGGCTGCGACCGTCAGTCCGTCGGCGCGGGGAAGATCGGTGTCCAAGATCGTCAGATCCGGACGACAACACAAAAATTGCTCTGTCGCACTGTCTCCGTCCGTCACGCCGCCCACCAGTTCGATCCGTTCCTCCGTTTGCAGCAGCAGCCGCACCTGCTTCACAAACGCTTGCTCTGCATGTGCCAATAAAACGCGGAGTCTTTTTCTCTCTTCCGCCATTTTCATATTCTCCCGCCTGTAATTTCAGTAGGCTGAACTCGGTTTCAAGCCTCACCCCTTTATTTTTGCATAATCTGATAAACCGCGCAAGTGACAAAAAGCAATCTTTTTCCAAAAATTCCGACATTCGTCGACATTTATAGACATTTTACGGTGGCGAAAGCGCCTTTGACGCCTCCGGCACGGCTCGTTGGCCGTCTCCCTTTCCAGTGATTTGATACACCGTTTGTGTGTTTCGGCTCATGCCAAAAAGCGATACGGCTATGGTTTTCCCGTCCACGGCCAAGCCTTGGACGGCCTCCGCGCAGACCGGCTCCGCCTCATACAGCCGCGCCCGGAGCCATTCGCTCCGCTCCTGCCACTGGCCGGGTTCTCCGTCCGAGGCCGCCTCCAGCCGTTTCCGTTCCCGCTCATAGGCGGCTTGGCGCCGCCGCCATTCGTCCCCGTCGACCGCGCCCGCGCAATAGGCGTCGAGCAGCCGCGCGCTCCGTTTTGCGATCTCATCCGCCGCGCGCCGGGTCTCGCCGCGCGCCGCCTGCTCTAGCGCACGCCAATCCGCACACAGCCGCCGTATGATCTTCTCCCCGTCTATGCCGGCCGCGCGCAGCGCCTCTCCGACACAGACGCGCAGCAGCGCGTCGCTCACCGTGCCCCCGCCGCACGCGCGGCAGCCCCAGCGAACGCGCACCGTACCGTCCTTCCGTTCGGCGCGGCGCGGCAGCAGCGCGCGGCCGCACCGGCCGCACCGCGCCTTGCCCGAGCACCAATACCGCGCCGAATGGCGCGCGCGGCCCGCTTGCCGCCGCTCCAGCTCGCGCTGCGCCCGTTCGAACGCCGCTCGGCTGACGATCGCCTGATGGTGGTCCCGCAGATAGATTTGTTCCTCCTGCCCGCGGTTCGGCACCTTTTGATGGGTCAAAAAATCGGGCGTACAGGTCTTTTTTTGCAGCAGGTCGCCGCAGTATTTTTCATTCCGCAGCAGGCGCAGCACCATGGTGGACGACCATGCGTTTCCCTGCGCTTTCGGCGTGGGCACGCCCGCCTCCGTCAATTCGCGCGCAATGACATGCGTGCCCTTACCCGCCTCCAAAAACATATGGTACACCCGCCGCACGATCTCCGCCTGCTCCTCCCGCACGGTCAGCACCCCGTTTTGCAGCCGGTAGCCGTACACGCCGTGCGCGCCGAACACCACGCCGCGCTCCATCGAACGGCGCTGTCCCCACTTGACGCGCTCCGAGGTTTTTCGGCTCTCCTCCTGCGCAACGCTCGCCATAATGGTCAGGCGGAACTCGCCCTCGCCCGCGCGCGTGTCAATATTGTCGTTCAAAAACAGCACGCCCACGCCCCATTCCTTGAGACGGCGTGTACAGGCGAGCGCGTCGACCGTATTGCGCGCGAAACGCGAGACCTCCTTGGTCAAGATCAGGTCGATCTCGCCGTTTTCGGCGGCGGCGAGCAGCGCGCGGAACTGCCGCCTGCGGGTCGAGGTGCCGCTGATGCCCTCGTCGGCCCATATACCGGCCGGCTCCCAGTCCGGGTGCGAAGCGATGTAGTCCGAAAAATACCGTTTTTGCGCTTCCAGCGAGTGCAGCTGGTCGTCCTTGTCGGTGGATACGCGGCAGTACGCCGCAACGCGCAGCCGTTCCATCTCAGCCCTCGCGTTCCAGCAGCGCGCGGTAAATCGGCTCGGTCAGCATCCCCGCCTCATACAGCGCGCGGAGCAGGCCGCGGCGCACGCGGGTCTCCAGCGCCTTGTTTTGCTTCATTCAGATCGCCTCCCTTGCGCCCTTATCCTATGCGGCGGAACGCGGGTACAGAACGCCAACGATTTCCCTACCTGCGAGGGTGCGCTTCAGCTTGCCATGGAGCAGACGGCGCACACCCTGCAAGGCGCGGCCTGTCTGGTTATCGGATATGGGCGCATCGGCGCGCTGCTCGCGCACAAGCTGCGCGCGCTTGACGCGCATGTGACGGTATCCGCCCGCTCGCCGCGCGATTTCGCCCGCATCGAAGCGGAAGGCATGCCCACGCTCGACACCAGACAGCTTTCCGGACGGCTCGCCCCGTTTGATCTGATTTTCAACACCGTGCCCGCGCCCGTTTTGGGCGCGCCCGAGCTGGCCGGTCTGACGCCGCCCTGTCTGGTTATCGACCTCGCGTCCCTGCCCGGCGGCGTGGCGCCGGACGCCAAGGCGCCGCCGGACTGCCGCGTGCTGCACGCGCTTTCGCTGCCCGGGCGGGTCGCGCCGCTCTCGGCCGCCCGCGCGATCCACGATACCGTGCTCACTATTTTACAAGAGGAGGCCGTGCTATGACCACACCGATCCGCATCGGCTTTGCGCTTACCGGTTCGTTCTGCACGTTTTCCCGGGTGATGCGCGTGATCGAAACGCTGGTGGCGCAGGGCTGCGAGGTTACGCCGATCCTGTCATTCCACGCGGGCGCGCTCGACACCCGCTTCGGCGCCGCCGCCATGTGGCGGGAAAAGCTGCGCGAAACCACCGGCCGCGCGCCCATCGACAGCATTGAAACGGCCGAGCCGGTCGGCCCCAAGGCGCTGTTCGACGTGCTGGCCGTCGCGCCGTGCACGGGCAACACGCTTGCCAAGCTCGCGCACAGCGTCATCGACACGCCGGTCACGATGGCCGTCAAAAGCCATCTGCGCGGCGAAAAGCCCGTCGTGCTGGCCGTTTCGACCAACGACGGGCTTTCGGGCAGCGCGGCCAATCTGGGCGTGCTGCTCAACCGAAGGCACTATTATTTCGTACCGCTTCGTCAGGACGCGCCCCGTTCCAAGCCCCGCTCGCTGGTCGCCGATATGGAGCGCCTGCCGGAAGCCATCGCCGCCGCGCTGGACGGCAGACAGCTTCAGCCCATCCTGCTCGCGCCGGGCGAAGCATAGCAAAAGGCCGTCCCTTCCGGACGGCCTTTTTCGTATAAGAATCTGCCTACTGCTCCATAAACCAGCGTTCCCCATCCAGAAACAGGAAGCGCTGCTCGCCGCCGATCCGAACGGTGTAGCGCGTCCCCGCGCCGCCGGTCTTGAGAGAGGCGGCCGGCCGCATATCCAGCACGCGTCCGACCGGATAGCGCATGCCGTCCGTCCATTTGATCGCCCGCGGAAGGATGCGGCCCTCTCTGCCCCAAGCCACCAGCACGTCAATATAAACTCTGTTGGACATCGCCTTGCTCCTCGCGCCGCAGCTCCGGGGGCGCATGCCGCAGCAGCACGGCGGCCTGCGCGCCATCCGCAAGCCACGGCGCGACCTGCTCTTCCCGCAGGATGACCGGCATGCGGTCATGAATACCGGCCATCGAACCGTTTGCCGCCTCGGTCAGAATAACAAACCGGCGCTCGCCCGCAAACGAGCGGTACAATCCGGCGAAATACAGCGCTCCGTCATCCCGCAAGCGAAACCGGTATTTGTTTTTCGCTTTGTCGTGCGACCACTCGAAAAAGCCGGAAGCCGGCACCGCACAGCGGTACGCGCGCAGGCTCTCCCGGAACATCGGCTTGTCCGCCGCGGTCTCCGACCGCGCGTTGATGATCACGCCGCCTCCCTTCGGCGACGGATACCCCCATTTCGCGGGACAGGGCACGGCGCCCTGCGCCGCGCCGAACAGGACCGGCACGGTATTCGTCGGGAATATCTCTCCCACTTCCATGTCGGCCTGCGGAAACCGTTCCCTTGCCCGTTCGAACAGCTCGCGCAGCGCAGGCTGTTCCAGAGAAAATTGATACCGACCGCACATTGGCCTTTCCTCCTAAAAAAATCCGACCGGATGAATGATATGGTCCTTCTTCGCGTCAATCTCCGCGATCGCGCGATCCTGCAGCAGCGAAGCGCGCTGCACACACCGGTTGCCGAAACGCCCGCGCAGCCAGTCGACCGTCCGATCGAGCGCCTCTAATTTTTGACGGCGGCTTTCATCCGTATACAGGTCAAGCTGGACGGGCTGCCGCCCTGCCGTCAGCTCGGTCACCCGGACGCCGAGCGAGCGGACGGGCCGCCGCCAATCGTAGTTGGCCTGAAAAAGCGCGAGCGCCGCGCGCACCAGCTCGCTTGTCAAATCGGTCGGCTTGTCCAGCTTGGTCTGGCGTTCAAAGCTGTACAGGTCGTTGTCCCGAATGCTGACGCACACCGTTCCGGCCTGCATGCCCTGCTCCCGCAGGCGCATGGCGACGCTTTCGGTCAGGGTGAGCAGCAGCAGCTTGGCGTCCTCTCCGCTGCGCAGGTCGTGCGGAGCGGTGCAGCTGTTGCCGACGCTTTTGACCGCCGGCAGCTCGTCCAGCCGGGACACCGGCGTTTGATCATACCCGTTTGCAAAGGCGTGCAGCACGTCGGCGATTTTTCCGAATTTGGGGCGGAGATACCGCAGGTCCGCCCGCGCCAGTTCGCCGATCGTAAAGATGCACATACCGCGCAGCTTGCGCTTGGTCGCCGGTCCGACGTAAAGCAGGTCCTCCACCGGCAGCGGCCACACCAGCTCGCGGAAATTTTCATGATCGAACACGGTGACGGCGTCCGGCTTTTTGTAGTCGCTGCCAAGCTTGGCAAAGATTTTGTTGAACGACACGCCGACGGAAACCGTAACGCCCAGCTCCGCTTTGATCCTGCCGCTGATCTTCTTGGCAATCTGCGCGCCGTCCCCGAACAAACCGGCGCTTCCGCTCACGTCCAGCCAGCTTTCGTCGATGCCGAACGGCTCGACGCGGTCGGTATACTCCGCATAAATCGCCTTCGCCATGCGCGAAAAGCGCAGGTACTTGGCGTAGTCCGGCGGCAGGGTGATCAGTTCCGGACATTTGCGCCGGGCCTGCCAGACCGCTTCCCCGCTTTTGACGCCGCAGGCCTTTGCGATCTGGTTTTTCGCCAGAATGATGCCGTGCCGGATTTCCACATCCCCCGCGACCGCGACCGGCTTGTCCCGCAGTTCGGGATGGTGCAGGCACTCCACCGAAGCGTAAAAGCTGTTCAGGTCGCTGTGCAGGATCACCCGTGCCATATATTCTCCCTCCCATTCTGCTGTACGGCTATATTATAGAACATATGTTCGGTTCTTGCAAGTGGAAAAGTCAGCCAGACAGCCCCGGATTTCCAGAGGAGAAATCCGGGGCTGTCTGACCACGGCCGGCTCTGCCCGCCGGGAGCGCTATTCCAGTCCATCCAGAACGACGTCGAGCAGATGGCACGGGGCCACCTGCCGCTGCCTGCATTGCTCGGCCAACCGGTCGACAAACGCCCGCTCACAGCAAACGTCCGATACGAACGCCGTCTCCACCCATTTGCCGGACTGTTTTTCCAACGCGCGAATGCCAAAGGAATGATAAGTACCGATTTCCGGCGAATACAGCGTTTCTTCCACCGGAACAAACCGGACCAAAGGCATTTTTTAACCTCCCCCTTGTTTATATTTCAAACGCATTTAACTATACGCCCTTGCGCGGGCGGAAAACGCCGAACGCTGTCGAATGCACCTGTAAGATTCAACTTTTTTAGAAATTATAACTGTACTTTATGGGTATTTTTTCATTTTTTTAAAATTTATATACCCCTGTCGACCGGATCTCCCTGCCCCCGCCGCACCCATGTGCGCTTCCGCCGCTTCACCGTTCTTCCAGCCGGTTTCGCACGCCCTTGAACGCGGCGTGCAGCAAATCCTCCAACCGGACGGCGATCCAGCTCAGCCCCACCCATGCAAACGCAAACTGCGGGCAGATCTGCCCCAGCACATTGCCCGGCATATCCGAATAGTCCCAGATGTGCAGGCCAAGCCGGATATTAAGCAGCAGACCCGCCGCAAACTCCAGCGCCGTCACAATCACCGCCCCTTGCAGCATTTGCAGCCATATGGGGTCATCCGGCCACCATTCGTTCAGCAATCCGATCAACGCAAAGCACACGCCGCCCAACACGCCCATCGTCCAGTGCGTATGCCCGCGCCAAAGCAATTCAACGCCCATATACAGCAGCCCGCCGATCACAGCGACCGGCAGATGTCCAAGCAGCTTTTTGATAAAGGCACCTCCTCCGTACCGCATTTTCTATCCGCCGTACCACCGTATGCGGCAGCCCCGGCCGGCTGAACCCGTTTCCCGGTTTTCCGCACAAAAAAGCCCTGCGGCATTTTGCCGCAGGGCTTTCCATCTGCTTCAGGAACGGCAGCGGCAGCAGTTGCAGCAGCATCGGCCTTCCGTCCGCTCGCATCGCATTTCATTTCTGCGGATCGCCGCAAAATCAACATTGTCGGCGTCCGAGGCAAAACGCCTTCTGCGGCAGCAGCAGCAAACACACCAGCAGCTGCGGCAGCAATGGGACTGACAGCGCACAATATCCCTCCTTTTCGTTAAGATATGTAAGCGCCCGTCTGGTATCAGCCTATGCGCCGGACATCCCCGCCGTGCCCCCAAAAGCGCTTTTCTTATCCCGCTGTTCGTTTAAAACCGATCCACCTTCTCGCTCGTGACAGGCTCGAAATCAGCGGAAAAGCGCTCGCCCGGATTTTTGCGCCGACTGCATGAAACGACCGTGTCAAACCAGCATTTCGTAAATACCCAGCCCAATCATCAGCAAATTGGCAAAGGGCTCCACATACCTCCCTAAAACTTGGGTGCCCTTTAAGCGTCCGAGTTTGCTTCCTATGTAAAGGAACAGCAGACAAAGAAAAAGCGCGAGCAGCGCTGTCGGAAAAACGCTCATTCCCGTGATGCTTGCACCCACACCCAGCCCAATATTGTTAACGGCCAACGCAAGCCCCAGCACGACGGCTTCCCGTTGTGTCAGCATAACCGCTTGTTCCGCATGCTCCTTATCCCTGCCGAGGGCCGAGCGGAGCATGCCAGCCGCACCGATCATAAAAATGATGCAGCCGCCCAATAGGTTGGGTAATTTCGGCGGCAGCAGCAGCGCTATGCTTTTCCCGAAAAGCATGGACAGCGCCGTTCCCATAAAGGAAATCACGCCTATGATCAGGCTGGCCGCAGCACCGATGTGCTTTCGTTTCATGCCATAGGACAAGCCGACCGCCATACAATCTATATTAGATGAAATGCCAAATATCACGATGGACAAAAAATGTGACGACATAAGTACCCCCTTTGCAAAAGATCCTCACGCGTCATTTTACGGCCGGCGGCGCCGGTTGGTTCCAGAAATGCGGAGCTTCCTGCCCAAACGGCAAAAAACGCGCCGCAGAGCGGCGCGCATCATCGGAGCTCACATATGAACGACCCATTCTATGACCCAGAAACGAACCATTCCATCACGTTTTACCGCATCTTATCAGTACGCATAACTATTTATAGGAATTTTAAGAACACAAGAAAATAGTTATTAAAATCGGCAAAAAAGCTTAATAAAAAGAAAAAACGCACCGTTTTCGGTGCGTTTTCCTATTTGGTGGGAGGTGGTGGATTCGAACCACCGAAGTCATAGACGACAGATTTACAGTCTGTTCCCTTTGGCCACTCGGGAAACCTCCCATATTCGATTGTGCCGCCTGCCGGTGAAAAGGGGTGGAGCTGGTGGACGGACTTGAACCCCCGACCTGCTGATTACAAATCAGCTGCT
>JAUNGZ010000038.1 GCA_030524205.1 Eubacteriales bacterium | reverse complement strand
ACGGTCGCCCCGCCGCGGCGCGGGAACGGACGCGGGGAAGGACGCGGGTTTCCCTCGGAAATACCCTCCAGACCGTAGCGCGCGTTTACTGCTCCTGCCGGCGGTAGACGCTGGGCGAAATGCCGGTGTATTTTTTGAAGATATAGCTGAAATAGTGCGGCTCGCCGTAGCCGATGGCGTAGGTGATGTCCGCAAGCTTGAGGTCGGTTTCGCGCAGCAGGCGCTTGCTCTGCTCGACCCGGAAGCGCGTCAGGTACTCGACGAAGGTCTGCCCCATCTGCTGGGAGAACACCGTGCTGAAGTGGTTGGGGCTGAAGCCGACCTCGGCGGCGACGGTGTTGAGCGACAGGTCGTTGTCCGCGAAGTGGGCGCGGATGTAGTCCTTCGCGCGGCGCAGCTCCTCGCCGTAGCGCACGCCCTGCTTTTGGTCGCGCCGCAGGATCACGGCCTCGACCAGCGTGCGCGCGTATGCGATCGTATCCCCGTAGGTCGCCACGGATTTCATCAGGTTCTCGCCGTCGCTCGCCTCGCGCAGCGGCGCGGGCTGCTCGGCGTCGATGCTTTGCAGCAGCCGGATCGAGGAGACGACCAGATCGGCCAGCAGATAATAGCGGTAGAGCAGGCTGGACTGGTCCTCGTCCCGCGCCGATCCAAAGTGCTGTTCGAGCAGAAAGCCGATGTCCTCCTGCGACACATGCCGCAGGCGCTCGGCAAGCGGGACGGCCTCGGTGAAATCAAACCGGGGCAGCAGGCCGTGCTCGAGGTCGAGCGCGCTCAGGATCGAGCCGTGCGGCTGGCCGACCAGCCCGCCGAGCGAGCGCTTCGCGTCCTGATAGGACTGCGGCAGCTCGCCCAGCCGCTCGACGACCGAGCCGATGCCCGCGGACAGGTCCGCGCCCAGCAGGCGTGCGGTTTCATGCTTGAGCGCCTGCGCGGTCTCATAGGCGGTTTCCAGCACGTTCGCGCCCTCCGAGGCCTTGAGGATGAGCAGGAACCGGTCGCCGCGGGCCGACCAGAGCACGTCCTCCCGCCCATCGAGCACGCGGCCGAGCAGGATGCCGAACTGGCGGCGCAGGGTGGCGTCCGGGCCTTCGCCGCTGTCCGCGCGCACGTCGAGGCAGCACGCCGCGTACTGCCGCGCGGCGAGCGAAAGCCCGAGCGTTTCCGCGCGGGCAAGCGCTTCGGCGGCGGAAAAGCTCTCGTCGAGCAGCCCGTTGAGCAGATGGCCAACGAGCAGGCCGCGCTGCCGGGCGGGGCCGTCTCCGGCGTCCGAGAAATAGGAGGCGCGCTCCTCTTCGATTTTGCGGGCGGTCTTGGACAGACTGCCCAAAAGCTGCGGCATGGTGACGGGCTTGAGAATATACTCGTCCACGCCCAGCGAGATCGCCTCCCGCGCATATTCAAACTCGTCGTGGCCGCTCAGAATGAGCAGGTGCATCCACGGCATTTTTTTGCGCACCATGGCGCACAGCTCCAGCCCGTCGACAAAGGGCATGCGCACGTCGGTCAGCAGGATATCGGGCTTGAGCTCCATGATCATGGGCAGCGCGAGCTCGCCGTCCGCGGCCTCGCCGCACACGGCGTATTCTCCGTCCGCGCTTTGAAGCAGCTCGCGGATGCCCTTGCGGACGACCTCCTCGTCGTCCACGATAAACAAATGGTACATGCGTTTCCTCCGCTATTCGGTCTGACAGGGGATGGTGAATGAAATGGACGTGCCCGACCGGTAGGCGCTCTCGATCCGCAAGCCGGGGCCGCCGTAATACAGGCGGATGCGCCGGCTGACGTTGTACAGGCCGAAGCCCGCGCGCGGCGCGTCGTCCGAGTCAAGGCCGGCGCGGATCTCGGCCAGCCGCTCGGCGGTCATGCCGATGCCGGTGTCGGCCACGGTAAAGGTCATGGTGTGGTCGGGATTGTGCCGGCCGGTAACGGTGATCAGCCCGCGTCCGCGCTTTTTCTTAACGCCGTGGTAGATCGCGTTCTCGACGAGCGGCTGCAAAAGCAGCTTGAGGATCTGGTATTTGCGCAGCTCGTCCTCCACGTCGATGCGGTACCGCATGATGCTCTCGTAGCGCACGGCCTGTATCTTGAGGTAGCTTTCGACGTGGGACAGCTCGCGGTCGACCGTGATATAATCGCTGCCGCCCGAAAGCGAGATGCGGAAAAACTGCGTCAGCGCCATGGTGATATCGACCACGGCCTCGTGCTCCTTCTGCTGGGCCAGCCAGACGATGGTGTCGAGCGTGTTGTAAATGAAATGGGGCGTGATCTGGGCTTGCAGGGTGCGCAGCTCGGCCTTGCGCAGGCTGCGCTGGTCCGCGATGCGGCTGTCGATCAGCTCGCCGAGCTGGTCGGCCATGGCGTTCAGGCTTTGGGTCAGCGCGTCCAGCTCGGTCACGGCGGGCGGCGCGGCCCGCGCCTCCAGATGCCCGGCGGCAAGCTGGCCCGCCATCGTCTCCAGCCGGCCGATCGGCTGCTGAATGTCGCGCTGCACCGCGCGGCAGGAGTCGATCGCGAGCGTCAGGATGGCCAGCAGCAGCAGCCCCGCGAGCAGCGTGATCGCAATGGCGGACGAGCGCAGGCGGCCGTTGATATCCGCGATCACGCCGATTTCGATATAGATGTACTCCTGCAAAACCGTGTGCAGCAGGGCGGACACGCTGCGGATTTCGCGCAGCATCTGCTCGTCCGAATACATGGCCGAATGGCGGTAGGCAGGCGCGCCGAGCTGGCTGATATAGCCGTCCAGCGTCTCGACCAGCCGCGCCGCCGCCTGCACCTGCTGGCGGCTTTCATAGGTTTCGGTCTCGTACAGCAGGCGGTCGAGCCGGCCGGAAACCTCGTCCATGATGCGCGTCTGGCCGCCGTCGGCAAAGGCTTGATTGCCCGCGACGATGTCCCACAGCTCGCTCTCGAGCCGCGCGCCCGACAGCTCGACAATATCGCGCGCATCCGCGATGTAGCTGATGTGGCGGTGATAGCGCGCGGTGGTGGGCAGCAGAAAGAGCAGCAACAGCACGGTGGGCACGGCCAGCAGCCCCGCGAGGAACAGATAGGCCGAGCGCAGGCGGCGGTGGATGCTGCGCGGCCGCTTGGCGCGCGTCATGACGCGCCCCCGTTGACCAGCAGCGTGCCGGGGAGCAGGGTGGAGGCCGGGGGCGTGCCGCCGCTTTGCAGCACGCGCACCGCGCCGATGACCGTTTCCCCAAAGTCGGTCAGGTCGCAGCGGCCGAGGGCGCTGATCTGCCCCTCGCCGAACGCCTCGAGCACGGCTTCGCCGCCGCCGAGCGAGAAAATGCGCACGTCGCGCCCGGGCTTCAGCCCGTTTTCCCGCAGGGCGGCGATCGCGCCGAGGGTCATGCCGTCGTTATAAGAGAGGATGGCGTCGAACCGGTATTCATTGCGCAGCAGCGCGGTCACCAGCTCGTAAGCGCGCGAGCGCATATAGTCGCCGCCGACGCTGAAGCCGGTCTGGCTGCGCCCGCTTGCCGCCATGGCGTCGCGGAAGCCGTCCGAAATGTCGTGGGCCGCGGAGGAGGCGACCGTGCCGCCGAGCTGCACCAGCTCGAAATCCGCCTCGCCGCCGCCTTTGAGCAGCGTGGCGGCAAGCTGCCCGGAAAGGGCATAATAATCAAAGCCGATGTGGTAAACCGGATGGTCCGCCGCCGCGCCCGCGGCCCCCGCCTGCGACAGGCGCTCGTTGATCGTGATGAGCGGGATCTCCGCCTCGGCGGCCTCGGACAGGATATACTCCCAGCCGTTTTCCATCACGGGCGAAAAGATGATCGCGTTGGTGCGGTAAACCAGCAGCGTGCGGATCGCGTCGATCTGGTCGGACTGGGTGCGCGCGGTCTGGATGGCGGTCACCTGGATATGCTTCTGCCGCGCGGCCTGCTGGATGCTGTCGTACATCTGCTGCTTCCAGTCGTCCTCGCAGTCGGTCAGCACCAGCCCGATGACCGTTTCGGGCGCGCCCTCGCCGCGCTCGGGCAGCTCGAGCAGCACGGCGCCCTCGACCGTCAGCATGCACACGATGATCGCCGCGATGACCGGCAGAAGCGATTTTTGGATTGACAAAGCACCCTCCCCTTCCTCTGCGCCATTGGCCGCAGCGCATAACCGCGGCATCTTATCAGGATATTAAAAAGCATACAGGAAGCGCCGCGGGCTTGCAACCGGCAACAAATCCCAAAAAGAACGCGACCGGTGAAAATTGTTGAAAATACGCGGGAATTTGCAAATAGCGGCGGGGAATCCGGAAAATCAAGTGCGGGAAACGGCGAAGGTATGAATTTTTCTGATAATTTTGTGTTATTCCGCGGCCAAGCAAAATTTTCTCGTAAGTTTGAGGATTTGCAGCGGGCGCGCGGGTTGGTATACTGTGGGTACGATCCGCGAAGGAAAGAAAACGGAAGAAAAGAAGGAGGCCCCAAGATGAAAAGGAAGAGCTTATCGCTGATCAGCCTGCTGCTGGCGGGCATGCTGACGCTGACCGCCTGCGGCGGAGGCGGGCAAAAGGAAAACACCCTGCCCCCCGACGAGGGCAAGGACGCGCAGCAGGGAGAGCAGACGCAGGTGCCCGACGGCATGGTCGACACCGCGCAGTTTAAGAAGGACGGCCCGTACACCATCGGCTTTTCGAACATTTCGGTGGTCAACACCTTCCGCATGCAGATGGTGCGCGAGTTGGAGGCCGCGGCCGAGGACGCGGGCGTAACGCTGTACACGACCGACGCGGGCGGCGACACCTCCAAGCAGGTGTCCGACATTCAGGACCTGATGGCGCGCGGCATCGACGCGCTGCTGGTCGCCCCGGGCTCGACCACGGTCACCAACGCGGTCACCAAAAAAGCGATCGACCAGAACATTCCGGTCATCGTGTTCAACTCCGAGGTGGACGACGTAAACGCCTTCACCAGCTATGTCGGCACCGACGCGGTCGAGTTCGGCTATGTCATGGGCAAGTGGCTGGTCAACGAGCTCGACGGCAAGGGCAACATCATCGTGCTGGACGGCATGGCGGGCGCGGGCGTGGGCGAAATGCGGCATCAGGGCCTGCAAAAGGCGCTCGACGAGCTGCCCGACGGCGGCAAGAACATCAATATTCTGGCGACATACTACGCCGACTGGGCGTATGACAAGGGCAAGCAGGCCACCGAGCAGGCGCTCGCCGCCTATCCCGAGATCGACGGCGTTTGGTCGCAGGGCGGCGCGATGACGCAGGGCGCGCTGGAAGCGTTCCAAGCGGCGGGCCGCGCGCTGGTGCCGATGACCGGCGAGGACAGCAACGGCTTCCTCAAGGCGTGGAAGGCGGCGCAGGGCGACGGCTTCAAGGCCATCGCGGCGAGCGACGCCTGCTGGGTCGGCCGGGTCGCGCTGGACAGCGCGCTGTCCGCGCTCGCGGGCGAGCCGCTCGAAAAATACAACTATATCCCGGTGCCGACCATCACCGACGCCGATATCGACCAGTATGTGCGTCCCGAATACTCGGATTCCTACTGGTGCAACACCAAGCTGCCCAAGGAAGTGGCGGACCAGTATTATCTCGAGTGATTTTGAGCGAAGGAAGGAACGGATATGGATTTGCAACCAAAGGTTCTCGAGGCGAAGGACGTCTGCAAATCGTTTTACGACAATCTGGTGCTCGACCATGTGAACTTTAGCTGCACGTCCGGTGAAATTCATACCTTGGTGGGGGAAAACGGCGCCGGAAAGTCCACGCTGATGCGCATTCTTTCCGGCGTCTACCCGCCGAGCGCGGGCGAGCTGTTTCTGAACGGGCGGCCCGTCAGCTTTGCCAACACGCTGCAGGCGCAGCAGGCGGGGGTCAGCATCATCCATCAGGAGTTCAACTTGGTGCCCTATCTCAGCATTGCCGAAAACATTTTTCTGGGGCGGCAGCCGCGCAAAAGGGGCGGCAACATCGACTTTGCCGCCATGCGCGCCCGCACCCGCGCGCTGTCCGAACGGATGCATATGGAGCTCGACCCCGACGAGCCGGTGCGCTGCCTGACGGTCGCGCAGCAGCAGATGGTCGAAATCATGAAGGCGATCGAGCTGGACACGCAGATTCTCATTATGGACGAGCCGACGGCGGCGCTGACGCCGGTCGAGGTCGCCTCGCTGTTTGAAACCATGCGCGCGCTGCGCGACGCGGGGCGGACGGTCATCTACATATCGCACCGCTTAAACGAGGTGTTCGACATTTCCGACCGCATCACCGTGCTCAAGGACGGCGTGATGATCGCAACCCTGCGCACGGCGGACACGACCAAGGACGAGATCGTCAGCCTGATGGTCGGCCGCAAGCTGGACAACATTTTCCCGCCGCGCGATCAGGCCGAGCCGGGCGAGGTCCGGCTGGAGGCGCGGGAGCTGGTGATTGCGCCCGGCAAGGGTCCGGCGAGCTTTTCGGTGCGCGCGGGCGAAATTCTGGGCGTGACCGGGCTGGAGGGACAGGGCCAGCGCGAGCTGCTGCGCGCGCTGTTCGGCCTGTACAAGCTGGTTTCGGGCGAAATCTGGGTGGACGGCAAAAAAGCCTCCATCCGCAATACCAAGGACGCGATGGCGCTCGGCGTCACCTTTTTGACCGACGACCGCAAGAGCGAGGGGCTGTGCCTCGATCTGCCGATCTACCGCAACATCAGCCTGCCGGTGTTCAAAAGGCTCAAAAAAGGGCTGTTCTTGACCGTTCCGGCCGAAAAGCGGGAGGCCGCGCGCTATATGGAGCTGATGAACGTCAAGGCCGAGAGCGCGGCGCAGCCCGTGCGCAAGCTGTCGGGCGGCAACCAGCAGAAGGTGCTGCTGGGCAAGTGCCTGTCGCCCGCGCCGCGCGTGCTGCTCGTGCACG
The DNA here is from genome assembly GCA_030524205.1 of Eubacteriales bacterium. GTDB lineage: Bacteria > Bacillota > Clostridia > Oscillospirales > Butyricicoccaceae > Agathobaculum. The sequence goes on along the minus strand of JAUNGZ010000038.1, from coordinate 3,187 downwards.
AGCCGACACGCGGCATCGACGTGGCGGCAAAAATCGAAATTTACACCCTGCTCAAGCGGCTCGCGCGCGACGAACAGCTCGCCGTGATTCTGGTGTCGAGCGACTTGATGGAGGTGCTGAACGTCAGCGACCGCATTCTGGTTGTATACGGCGGCGGCGTGAGCGGCTGCCTGCCCGCCGCGGAGGCGACCGAGGAAAGCGTGATGCGGCTGGCGACGGGCGTGGCAAAGGAGGCGGTCGGATGAAACTGCGGGCATTCGCCAAAAAATACGACAACCTGCTGATCGTTTACGCGATCCTGCTCGCCGTTCTGCTGGCGGGCGCGGTGTCGTCGCCCCGGTTCCTGACCGGGCTTAATCTGGGAAATATCATGGAGCAGGCGGTCGGGCTGGGCATCGTGGCGCTCGGGCAGGTGCTTGCCATCCTGCTGGCGGGCATCGACCTGTCGGTCGGCGCGGTCGTCAGCCTGTCGACCGCCATCATGTCGGTCGAGCTGCTTCCCGGCGCGCCGGGGGTGGCGCTCAATATCTGCATCACGCTCGCGGCGGGCGCGCTGGTCGGCGCGTTCAACGGGCTGGGCATTGTGTATCTGCGCATCCCGCCCTTTATCATGACGCTGTCCACCATGTGCATCGTAAACGGCGCCGCGCTCAAAATCCGGCCCGTGCCGGGCGGAACGATCCCGTATGAATTTATGGACCTGCTGTTCGGCCGCGTGGACATCTTCCCGCACGCCATGCTGCTTTGGGCCGCGCTCGGCGGCGTGCTGGTCTGGGTGCTGGGCAGCCGGCGGTTCGGGCGCAGTCTGTACGCGGTCGGCGGCAGCCCGACGACCGCGGCGCTCTCCGGCATTCCGGTCGGCCGCGTCAAATTGCAGGCGCACATGCTGTGCTCGGTCATCGCGGCGGCCGGCGGCGTCTGCGTGGCCGCGCGCATGGGCTCGGGCGACGCCAGTCTGGGCGACCTGTTCGGCATGGACTCGGTTACGGTCTGCGTGCTGGGCGGCGTCAGCCTGTTCGGCGGGCAGGGCAATATCATCGGCCTGCTTGCCTCGACCTTTATCCTGAGCGGCATCAGCAACATCCTCAACATGGTCGGCGTCAGCTCGTACTATCAGTACGTGTGCAAGGGCCTGATCCTGCTGGTCACGGTGCTGGTGTTCTCGATGAAGGACAGACGGAAGGAGGCGCGGGCGTGAGCGGCGGAAAACTCAAAAAGTGGAGACAGCTCTCTCGAAAATGGAATATTCCGATCATCCTGTGGGGATTGATCGCGTTACTTATCGTGCTGGGGTTCGTTTCGCCCAGCTCGGTCAAGCCCGCGCACCTGCTGGACTTCACCCGGCAGGCCGCGCCCATGATTCTGGTCGCCATCGGGCAGACCATCGTCATGATGATCGGCGGGCTGGATTTATCGGTCGCGGCGGTCATGGTGCTGGTCGACGTGGCCGCGGCGCAGATGATGATGAACGATCCCGCCAAGGCGCTGCCGGTCGCGCTGCTGTGCATCGCGCTGGGCGCGGTGATCGGGCTGGTCAACGGCTTTCTCTGCGCGGTGATGCACATGCCGAGCTTTGTGGTCACGCTGGGCATGAGCACGCTTTTGCTCGGCGTGACGCTGCTGTACAGCGGCGGCTCGCCCAAGGGCTCGATCCCGGACAACCTGCGCTTTCTCGGCACGGGCTTCGCCGGCAAAATCCCGATGGCGGCGATCGTCTGGTCGGTCGTGGCGGTGCTGGTCATTTTGATCATGAAATACCTGCCCGTCGGGCGGTACATCCTGTCGACCGGTGTAAACCCCATGGCGGTGTACCAGTCGGGCGTGAACCCCGTGCGCATCCAGCTTTTGTGCTATGTGCTGTGCGGCGTGTTCGCGGCGCTGGCGGGCTTGCAGATCTCGGCCTACATCGGCACGGCCAGCTTACAGCTCGGCGAGGATTACCAAACGCGCTCGATCGCGGTCGCGCTGCTCGGCGGCGCGGCGTTTACGGGCGGCAAGGGCAGCATTCCGGGCACGGTGCTGGCGGGGCTGTTCATGGTCGTCATGTCCAGTCTGGTCGCGGTGCTCAACATGGACGCGGGCGACCAGAGCATCATTCAGGGCGTTATTATTCTGGTCGGCCTGCTGCTCAGCGGCATGAAACGGGACGACTGAAAGGAGCGAATACATGAAGGGCTTGGAATTTGCCATCGTCCGGTACGGGTCGATCTGGAACGACCCGGCCTTCAACGCCGCGGTGCCCAACCCGGCGACCGCGCACCATCCGCGCGCGGAAAGCGTGTTTTCTGAATATCCGGCCTCGTTCGTGCTCATCCGGCACCCCGAGGCGGGGTACATCCTGTACGACGTGGGCGATTTCCCGGACGGCGAGGACGGGATTCCCCGCCCCGCGTACTGGAAGGAGTATTTCCAGCCGCGCATGCGGCGCGAGGACTACGTCGACCGCGTGCTGCCGCGCCACGGCGTGCGGCTTTCCGATATTTCCTGCATCATCCTGTCCCACATGCACTATGACCACGCGGGCGGCATCAAGTTTTTCGCGGGCACGCGGGCGGCGGAAAACGTCTACGTCCCCAAGGCCGACTTCGAGTACGCCTGCCTGTGCACGCTGACGAACGACGACGAGCAGGCGGCCACGATCCCCTACTGGCGCAGCATTATGACCGCGCGCGGCATCACCTATCACCTGCTGGAGGAGGACGTCGAGCTGTTTCCCGGCGTGCGCCTGTTTTTATTGCCCGGGCACACGCCCGCGGTCGGCGCGCTGCTGCTGGAAACCGAGAGCGGCAATTACCTATTCCCGAACGACGCCTGCTCGTCCCGCCTGAACTACGGCCCGCCGGCCAAGCCGACGGCGATCATGTACGACAGCCTCGGCTTTGACAAAAGCGTCCGGCGCCTGCGGCGGCTCGAGCGGGAATACAACGCCAAGCTGATCTTCTCGCACGATCTGGAGGAGGACGCGCGGTACCGGCATTTCCCTGAATTCTACAAATAAAAACTTGCGTTTCGATCGCGACCACGCTCGCGATCGAGGGACGCCTTTCCCGGCTTTTAGCCGGAAAAGGCTATTGCAGCAAAGCGTCCCCGGAATCGAAATTCCGGGGACGCTTTGCTGTTTGTATCAAAAGACCGGGCGGAGCTCGGCCTTTTGATGAACACGGCTGTGGTCACAGCCGTGTTCTAT
>JAUNGZ010000016.1 GCA_030524205.1 Eubacteriales bacterium | reverse complement strand
GGCGCCTAAGTATAATGGGGGGACTTCGTCCCCCCGCGATACTTAGGAAACCGCTTCCTCCCAACGTTTATTGGGGTGCGTTAGCCGCCGTTATAATCCCTACGACAAGGCGGGCTGCGGTGCGTTTCGGGGATGCGGTCGGCTGCGGAACTAGACTGTGCTGCCCGTGGCGCGACGCGCCTTGCGCTCCTTTCGGAGGGTGCGGCGCGGCACAATATGGGCATGCACCCTTTTGCGCACCCTCCCGCGCGCGCTGTTACGCGCGCATAGAGCGGAAGGTCGTCGGCCTTGTCCGGCACGCACCCTCCGGTGCGGAGCGCGGCGCGGGCTTCTGCGCGGCAGATCCCTCCGCTTCGGCCCCCGCCATTCTTTTCGGAGCGGTGTGCCGTGCGGGAGGGCCGATTGCATCGGCCCGGGATTCCATTGGGAACAAGGGAAAAGGGGTGATTCGCAAGAGGGGAGAAACCGTAGGGTTCGCCCCTCTTGTGCGCCCGCGCCGCAGCGCGCGAACCCCCCGCCGCCCCCATGGGCGGCGAAATCTCCCCTCCCCCTTGCATGTTTCCGCCCCCTGCGGTATCATAATAAGGAACGAGAAACCACACCGGAAAGGAAGTATTTCCATGGAAACGACTAAAATCCCCGCCCGCGCCGACGTTGCCGCCGCGGACAAATGGGCGATCAGCGACCTGTTCGCCTCGGATGAGGACTGGCGCGCCGCCCTTGCCGCCGCGAAGGAGTATGCGCCCCGCGCCGCCTCGTATCGGGGCCGGCTGGGCGAAAGCGGCGAGACGCTGCTCGCGTTCCTAAAGCTTGACGACGAGATCAGCCTCGCCTTCGACGCGCTTGTGCACTACGCCCAGCGCAAGAGCGACGAGGACACCCGCGCCGCCGCCTATCAGGAGATGGTCGGGCAGGCCACGCGCCTCGCGGTCGAGCTGCAAAGCGCGTGCGCGTTTGAAACGCCCGAGCTGCTCGCCATCCCGGACGAAACGCTCGCCCGCTTTTATGAGGACGCGCCCGCGCTCGAAAACTACCGCCTTGCGATCGACCGCGTGCGCCGCCGCCGCGCGCACGTGCTGGGCGAAAAGGAGGAGGCCCTGCTCGCCGCCGCGGGCGAAATGGCGCAGTGTCCGGACGAGATCTTCTCCATGCTGAACGACGCCGACCTGACCTTCCCGGACGCGGTCGACGGCGAGGGGGAAAAGCACCCCGTCACCCACGGCACCTTTGTGCCGCTGATGCAGTCCTACGACCGCGCGCTGCGCAAAAGCGCGTTTCACTCGGTCTATTCGGTGTACGGAAGGTTCCGCAACACCGCCGCGGCCACCCTGTCCGCGCAGATGAAGAGCCTGCTGTTTTTTGCGAACGCGCGGCAGTATTCCTCAACGCTGGAGGCCGCGCTCGACGGCACCGAGGTGCCGGCAGGCGTATATCACAGCCTGATCGAGGGCGTGCGCGCCGGCCTCGCGCCCATGCACCGCTATGTGTCGCTGCGCCGCCGCGCGCTCGGACTGGACCGGCTGCACATGTACGACCTGTACGTGCCCATCGTCGACGGGGTGGAAATGCGCTTTACGTTCGACGAGGCCAAGGAAATCGCGCTCAAAGCGCTCGCGCCGCTCGGGGAGGACTACCTCGCCATCCTGCGCGAGGGCTTTGCGAACGGCTGGATCGACGTGTACGAGAACGAGGGCAAGCGTTCGGGCGCGTATTCGGCGGGCGCGCGCGTGCATCCCTATGTGCTGCTCAATTTTAAGGGCACGCTCGACGACGTGTTCACGCTGGTGCATGAAATGGGCCACGCCGTGCACTCGTACCTGTCCAACAAAACCCAGCCGACGGCCTATCAGGATTACGTGATCTTTGTGGCCGAAGTCGCCTCGACCTGCAACGAGGCGCTGCTGATGGAATATCTGCTGTCGGTGACGGCGGATAAAAAGCAGCGCGCCTATCTGGTCAACCACTTTTTGGAGCAGTTCCGCGCGACCTTCTACCGCCAGACCATGTTCGCGGAGTTCGAGCTGCAAATGAACGAGATGACCCAGCGCGGCGAGGGCACGACGGCCGAGGCCCTGTGCGCGCGCTACAAGGCGCTCAACGAAGCGTATTTCGGCCCCGATATGGTGATTGACGACGAAATCGCCCTCGAGTGGGCGCGCATTCCGCATTTTTACTACGATTACTACGTCTACCAGTACGCGACCGGCTACGCCGCCGCCATCGCGCTGTCCCGCCGTATCCTGCGGGAGGGCGCGGGCGCGGTGCGCGACTACCTCGGCTTCCTGTCCGGCGGGTGCTCCAAGGACCCGATCGCGCTGCTGCGCGGCGCGGGCGTCGATATGGCGGGCCCCGCGCCCGTCGCGGACGCTGTCGCCCTGTTTGACGAGCTGATCGGCGAAATGGAGAGCCTTCTCTCGTGACAAACGCGCGCGCGTGCTGTATAATAGGATGTGATTCCACTTAAAAGGAGAGGCAACATGCCTAAAATAGGGTTAATTTCGCTCGGCTGCGCCAAGAATCTGGTCGACAGCGAGCACATGCTCGCCCTGCTGCGGGACGCGGGCTGGGAGGTCACGGACGATATGGCCGAGGCCGACGTGGGCGTGGTCAATACCTGCGGCTTTATCGAGGCCGCCAAGACCGAGGCCATCGAAACCATCCTTGAAACCGCGCGGTACAAGCAGGCGGGCAGGATGAAGGGCCTGGTCGTCACCGGCTGTCTGGTGCAGCGCTACGCAGAGGAAATCAAAAGCGACCTGCCCGAGATCGACGTGCTGTGCGGCACGGGCAGCTACGAGAGCATCACGGACGCGGCGAATGCCGCGCTCGGCGGCCGAAAGGCCGCGTACATGGCCGATATGGCGGCCGCCGCGCTCGACGGCGGGCGGGACCGGCTGACGCCGTCCTACACCGCGTATTTCAAGATCGCGGAGGGCTGCTCGAACACCTGCGCCTACTGCATCATCCCGAAACTGCGCGGGCCGTACCGCTCGCGCGAAATGGACGCGCTGCTCGACGAGGCGAAGGGCCTCGCGGACGCGGGCGTAAAAGAGCTGATCGTCATCGCGCAGGACATCACCAAGTACGGCCTCGACCTGCCGGAGCATAAGCGCCTGCTGCCCGCGCTGCTGCGCGAGCTGGCGAAGCTCCCCTTTACATGGATCCGCCTGCACTACCTGTACCCCGACCAGATCACCGACGAGCTGATCGACGTGATCGCGGAAGAGGACAAGATCGTAAACTATCTGGACATCCCGCTCCAGCACGTATCGAAGCGCATTCTGAGGGCCATGCGCCGCCCGGGCGACGGCGAAACCTTCTCCGCCCTGCTGGAAAAGCTGCGCGCGCGGATTCCCGGCCTTGTGCTGCGCACCAGCCTGATCGTCGGCCTGCCGGGCGAAACCGAGGACGAGTTTGCCGAGCTGTGCGAATTTTTGCAGAGGGAGCGCCTCGAGCGCGTCGGCGTGTTCGAGTTTTCGCCCGAGGAGGGCACCGCCGCCGCCGGGCTGCCCGGCCAGATCGACGCGGAAACCAAGCAGACCCGCCGCCTGATCGTCGAGGAATTGCAGTCCGGCGTGCTGGACGAGTTTAATCTCGGCCGCCACGGCACGGTGCAGACCGTGCTCGCCGAGGGCTTCGACGAGGACGAAACCCTGTATTTCGGCCGCACCTACGCCGACTCGGTCGAGGTGGACGGCAAGGTGTATTTTGCAAGCGGCGCGGCGGTCGCCCCGGGCGACTTCGTGCCTGTTTTGATCACCGACAGTCTGGGCGCCGACCTGCTCGGCGTGCGGAAGGAGGACGAAAACCATGACCTTAGCGAATAAAATCACCATCGTGCGCATTTTGATGATCCCGTTTTTCATCTGGTGCGCGATGCAGGACACGGCGGCGTTCCAGATCGCGGCGCTCGTGCTGTTCTGCGTGGCGAGCTTTACTGATTTTCTGGACGGCTACGTCGCCCGCAAGTACAATCAGGTGACCGATTTCGGCAAATTCGTCGACCCCTTGGCCGACAAGCTGCTCGTTACGGCGGCGCTGCTCATTTTCATTGAAAAAGGCTTTTTCCCGGCGTGGATGGTGTTCATCATCCTCGCGCGCGAGTTCATCATCACCAGCCTGCGCATCGTCGCGGCCAATAAGGGCCGCGTGCTCGCCGCCACATGGACGGGCAAGGTCAAAACCTGCGTGCAGATCGGCGGCATCATCCTTATTTTCCTGATGCAGATTTTTGCCACGCCGAGTGATGCTTTTGCTGTGCATCTATTTACTCCGGTCATTGTCTGGGTGATGACCCTTGTCACCCTGTATTCCGGCTTTGACTACCTGCGCAAAAACTGGGACCTCATCCGCGACGGCGCGGTCAAGGAAAAGTAAACGAAAAAGGGACGGCTTGTGCCGTCCCTTTTTATGGCGCCGCCTTGCGCAAACGGACAAAAAGGGGTATACTAATCCCATCTGAAATTTTGGAGGATGCGCCCATGAAGGACGGATTTATCAAGGCCGCCGCCGCAACGCCCGCGCTGCGCGTGGCCGACTGCGCGTACAACGCCTCGGAGATCGTAAAGCTGGCCAAGGAAGCTGCCGGAAAGGGCGCGCAGCTCATCGCGTTTCCCGAGCTGTGCCTGACCGGCTATACCTGCGGCGACCTGTTTTTGCAGCAAACGCTGCTGGACGGCGCGCTTTCCGCGCTCGAAACCGTGCTGCGCGAAACCGAAACGCTCGACGCGCTGGTAGTCGTCGGCCTGCCCTTCCAGTGGGAGGGCAAAATCTACAATGTTGCCGCCGCGCACGCGCACGGCGACGTGCTCGGTCTTGTGCCCAAGCGCAGCCTGCCGGGCTATGCGGAGTTTTATGAGCCGCGCCAGTTTACCTCGGGCGAGGGGATCGAAACGGATATCCGCCTGCGCCTGCCGTCGGGTAAGACGCTCGAGGGCGTGCCCTTCGGCGGCGTGCAGGTGTGGCGGCACGCCGATATGCCGTCGTTCGCCGTCGGCGTTGAGATCTGCGAGGATCTCTGGGTGCCCGAGCCGCCCTCCGCCGCGCTCGCGCGGGCGGGCGCGACCGTGATCGTCAACCTGTCCGCGTCGGACGAGCTGGTCGGCAAGGCGGCCTACCGGCGCGAGCTGGTGAAAAGCCAGTCCGCCCGTCTGCTGTGCGCCTATGTGTACGCGGACGCGGGCGTGGGCGAGTCCACGCAGGATCTCGTTTTCGCCGGACACGACCTGATTGCGGAAAACGGCGCGCTTTTAAACGAGAGCCGCCGCTTTGAAAGCGGCGTGGTGTACGCCGACCTCGACCTCGGCCGCCTGCTGCACGACCGCCGCCGCATGAACACCTTTGCGGCCGACCCCGACGCGTACCGGCGGATGGAGTTCTGGCTGCCCGCGCGGGACTGCGATCTTCGCGACCGCGTTTTCCCGCGCACGCCCTTCGTCCCGGCGGACAAGAGCCGCCTGCGCGAGCGCTGCGAGGAGATTTTGACCATTCAGGCCGCCGGCCTCGCCACCCGCCTCCGTCACACGCACGCCAAAACGGCGGTCGTCGGCCTGTCGGGCGGGCTGGATTCGACGCTCGCGCTGATCGTCATGGCGCACGCCTTCGACCGGCTCGGGCTGGACCGCAGGGGCATCCTCGCGGTGACCATGCCCTGCTTCGGCACGACCGCGCGCACGAAAGGCAATGCGGAAAAGCTGGCCGAGGCCTACGGCGCGACGCTGCAAACCGTCGATATCAAGGGCGCGGTCGACCGGCATTTTGCGGACATCGGGCAGAGCAAGGACGATTTGACCGTCACCTTTGAAAACGGGCAGGCGCGCATGCGCACGATGGTGCTGATGGACCTTGCCAACATGCACGGCGGCATGGTGGTCGGCACGGGCGATTTGTCCGAGCTGGCGCTCGGCTGGGCCACCTATAACGGCGACCATATGTCGATGTACGGCGTCAACGCCTCGATTCCCAAAACGCTGGTGCGCTTTCTGGTCGATTACGAGGCCGGAAGAGCGTCCGACCCCGCGCTCGCCGCCGTTTTGCGCGACGTGCTCGACACCCCGGTTTCCCCCGAGCTTCTGCCGCCGAGGGACGGCGAAATCAGCCAAAAGACCGAGGATCTTGTCGGCCCGTATGAGCTGCACGACTTTTTCCTCTATTATATGCTGCGCTTCGGCTATCCGCCGCGCAAGATCTACCGCGCAGCGAAAAAGGCGTTTGCCGGCGCGTATGACGAAGCGACAATCAAAAAGTGGCTCGTCACCTTTCTCCGCCGCTTTTTCGCGCAGCAGTTCAAGCGCTCCTGCCTGCCGGACGGACCCAAGGTCGGCACGGTTTCGCTGTCGCCGCGCGGCGATTGGCGCATGCCGTCGGACGCCTGCGCCGCGCTCTGGCTGGAGCAGGCGCAAAACCTGTAAAAAAAGGAGCGTTTGCCGCTTTGAAGACCCTGATCCGCGTCGTCGCGGCGGTTTTGTCCGCCGCGGTGCTCTGCTTCAATTTATATATCGAGCTGGCGCCCAAGTATGTGGTCGGCCCTGAGTGGAAGCTGGCCTTTGCGGCGGCGATCGCGGGGCTTTTGTGGCTGGCGTTCTTTTTCGGCGCGCCGCGCGGCGCGCGGGAAAAACGGCGGCATGATTACGTGCTGCTGCTGTTTTGGTACTACTTATGGGTGCTGGCCAACATTCTGTTTTTCGACAACGCCTTCGGCCGCGGCTTTTCCGGCCATGTGTCGTTCGAGGCGGTCAACCTTGAGCCGCTGCGCACCATCAAAAACTACCTGTCGGCTTACGGCTACGGCAATATCTCACTGCGGCTGGTGGTTCTGAACCTCGCGGGCAACGTGGCGGCGTTCGCGCCGATGGGCTTTTTCCTGCCCGCGCTGTTCCGCTGGCAGCGCAGCATTTTCTTCTTTACCGCCACGCTGACGCTTGGCATCACGGCGGTTGAGGTCGCGCAGGTTTACACGGGCGCGGGCTCGTGCGACGTGGACGATCTGATCTTAAACCTTGCGGGCGCGCTGCTGGTGTTTGTTCTCTGCCGCGTCCCCCCGCTTTGGCGGCAGGTCTGCCGCGTTACCCCGAAAAAAGGAGAGGGAAACCATGTTTGACACCGTACTGATCGCCGGCCTCGGCCTGATGGGCGGCTCGATGGCGCAGGCCATCAAGCGGCACACGGACTGCCGCGTGCTCGGCTGGAACCGCACGCGCGAAACCGCCGAAAAAGCCAAGGCCGACGGCACGATCGACGCCGTGGCGGGCGAGGCGCTCTTTGCGGACGCCGATCTCGTCATCATCGGCCTGTATCCGCAGGCCACGGTCGACTGGCTGCTCGAGCACATGCCCAAATTCAAAAAGGGCTGCGTCATCGTCGATATGGTCGGCGTCAAGCAGTTTATGGCCGACCGGCTGGAAAAACCGGCGCTCGAGCTGGGCCTGCACTTCGTCGGCGGGCATCCGATGGCGGGGCGCGAGTTTTCCGGCCTCGACTACGCGCTGCCGACGCTGTTCGACGGGGCGAGCATGATCCTCGTGCCCAACCGGTCGAGCACCGAGCCGGTTTTGCAGGCGCTCGAAGCGTTTTTCATGCGCCTTGGCTTCGGGCAGACCGTGCGCTGCACGGCCGACCAGCACGACCGCATGATCGCGTTCACCTCGCAGCTCGCGCACGTGGTGTCCTCGGCTTACATCAAAAGCCCGGAGGCCGACCAGCACAACGGCTATTCGGCGGGCTCCTACCGCGACCTGACGCGCGTGGCCAAGCTGAACGAAACGATGTGGAGCGAGCTGTTCCTGTGCAACGCCGAGCCGCTCGCGCGCGAGATCGACGAGGTGATCGGCCATCTGGACGAATACCGCCGCGCCATCCGCGCGGGCGACCGCGAAACGCTCACCGCCCTGCTGCGCGACGGCAGGGAGCGCAAGGAGCGGCTGGGCTAAAGCCCGGCTTGCACCGGCTGACGGACCGTCAAAACGCCGCCCGAGAAAAGCGGCGTTTTTTTCATGCCCGCTCTTGCGCGGGAGCGGTACCGGGTGTAAACTGGTACGAGAACAAACGGATCGGGGGAACGGGTGATGCAAACCTTTCAATCGCGGCGGTTTGTGCGCTGCGCGGACCGCACGATGCTGCTCGGCGGCCTGCTGGGGTCGAGCAGCGGCGTGGTCATGGCGCTTTTGCAGGACCGCTATGCGCTGGGATACGAATGGGGCGGCATTCTGCTGGCCGCGCTCAGCGTGGGCAACCTGCTTTCCGGCTTTACCACCGGGCTGCTGACCATCCGGCGCGGCATGCGCAGCACCGCGCTGCTGCTGACCGTCGGCGGCGCGGCGGGCTACCTCGCCATGGCGCTGACCGGCAATCCGTGGCTGCTGCTCGCGGCGTTCGCGCTGGTCGGCGCGGCCAAGGGCTGCGTGCTCAATACGGACAGCGTGCTCGTCGCCATCGCGGCGGAAAACCGCACGCAGGGCATGATTCTGGCGCACGCGCGGTTTGCGCTCGGCTCGCTGCTGTGCCCGCTGCTGATCGCGGCCTTGGGACTGCTGCACTGGCGCGCGCCCATGCTGGGGCTGGCCGTGTGCGGCGCGCTGCTGTGGCTCTGCTATTACCGGGGCCGCCTGCCGCGGCGCGTCAGCCGTGCCGCCGCCGGCGCGGGACAGTGGGATTTCCTCCGCTCGCGCCGCTTTTGGCTGCTGACCGCGCTGCTGTTCTTCCAGAACTGCACCGAAATCGCCGTTACCGGCTGGATGGTGACGTATTTTAAGGACACGGGCATCCTGTCCGGCGCGGCGGGACAGCTCACGGTCACCGTGATCTGGGGCGCGATGCTGGTTGGCCGGCTGTTCATCGCGCTTGTGCTGCATGTCGAAAACGGGTCGCGCGCGCTGACGGTGATGACGGCGGGCTGCGTCGCCGCGTACATCCTGCTGCTGCGGGCGCGCACGCCGGGCGCGGCGCTCGCGCTGCTCGCCCTGTTCGGCGCGGCGATCGCGGGCGTCAACCCGACCACGGTGGCGAGCGCGGGCAAATCGCTGTCGAGCGCGGGCGTGGGCGTCATGCTGCCTGCGGCGGGCGTCGGCGCGATTTTGATGCCCTATATCGTCGGCGCGGTCGCCTCGGCCTTCGGCATTCACGCGGGCATGATGAGCATTACGGCCGCGGTCGCGGGCATGTTTGTGTGCGCGGCGCTGCTGCTCCTGTGCGGAACAGAACGGCGCGAGCCCCGTCCTGACGCGGCAGAACCGCATTGAAAAAGGCCGGAAACCGGGCGCATCCAATAAATTTGCGAAAAAGCGCGCGTCATTTTGACGCGCGCTTTTGCCGTCCGGTTATCAAAACCGGCATATTTGTTCAGTTGGATTTGGGCGCGGCCTCCGCCGTCTGGCGGCCGAACGCGGTGTGCGAAATCGCCTTTTGCAGCGGCGGCAGCAGCACCAGCGAAACCACGACCGCAATGACCGTGTTCGGCGGGGAGGTCAAAAACTTCGGGATGTTCGCAATAAACGCGGGCCCGAGCGCCGAGCCGCCCAGCATAAGGAAAATGACGTTCTGCGCCACATAAAACACGGTCGAAAACAGCGCGCCGCTGACCGCCGCCACAAGATTGCGGCTGAACTTGCGCGCCCGCGCGCCCGCCCAGTGGGCGATCAGCCCGCACAGGTATGCCATCAGGAAAAAGCGGATGAAGGTCAGCCACGCCTCGGGCACATACTCGGGCGTCATCAGGTCGAAGATCATCGAGCCGAAGCCCGCCGCCAGCCCGCCGCGCACCGGCCCGAGCAGCAGGCCGCACAGCAGCACGAAGGCGTTTGCCAGCTTGATCATCACCGTGCCGGTCGGCGTGGGGATGCGGATGGACAGGAACATCGTCGTAACGAACACGACCGCCGCCAGCAGGCCGGTCATGACGATATCGTACAGCGTCAGCTTTTTGTTTTTCATGGTGAATGCCCCCTTGGAGAATCGGTTTTGTTATGCTGTTATGATAATCCGTTATTGGCATGTTTGAAATATCCAATTTGCGTTTATTTTATAATGCCAGATGGATAATATACCGATTCCCGCGCAAAATACCCCAAAACAAGAAGGGGAGAAATGCGCATGAAGCTGGACAAACAGCAATACCAGCAGCTGCTGGAGCAGAAAAGCCCGAACTCACCGCTGTGGAAGGATTGCCTGAAGGCGTTTTTATTTGGCGGCGCGATCTGTACGGTCGGCGAGGGCGTAAGCAATTTTTGGCAGTCGCGCGGCATGGACACGGCGGACGCCGCGGCCGCGACCGCGATCACGATGGTGTTCCTCGGCGCGCTGCTGACCTGCCTGCATCTGTACGATAAACTGGCCAAGCACGCGGGCGCGGGCACGATCGTGCCGATCACGGGCTTTGCCAACGCCATCGTTTCGCCCGCGATGGAGTTTAAAAGCGAGGGGCTGGTTCTGGGCCTTGGCGCCAAGCTGTTCGCCATCGCCGGGCCGGTGCTGGTGTACGGTATTTCGGCCAGCGTGATTTACGGGCTGGTGCTTTTGTTTATGGGGGGAGGCGGCGCGGCATGATCGAGCGCACCGGACAGCGCACGCTCAAATTCGGCAAGAAGCCCGTGCTGCTGTCGCACGCGGCGGCGGTGGGAAAAAAGGAGGGCGACGGGCCGCTCGGCGCCCAGTTCGACTATGTGACCGAGGACGACCGCATGGGGGAAAAATCGTGGGAGCTGGCCGAGAGCCGCCTGCAAAAAACCGCGATTGAAATGGCGCTGAAAAAGGGCGCGCTGCAAAAAAACGATTTGGACTTCATTTTGGCGGGCGACCTGCTCAACCAGTGCATCGGCTCGTTCCTTGCCTCGGTCGATTCAAACGTGCCGTATCTCGGCCAGTACGGCGCCTGCTCGACGATGGCGCAGGGGCTGGCGCTCGGCGCTTGTCTGGTCGAGGGCGGCGCGGCCAGACGGCTGGTCGCCTCGGCCTCGTCGCATTTCTGCTCGGCCGAGCGGCAGTACCGTTTCCCGCTGGCCTACGGCGGACAGCGCACGCCGACCGCCCAGTGGACGGCCACGGCGGCGGGCGCGGCGGTTTTAGGGTGCAAGGGCTCGGGCAGCCTGCGCGTGACGCACGCGCTGTTCGGCAAAATGGTCGAGCTGGGCGTGAAGGACGCGAACAATATGGGGGCGGCGATGGCCCCCGCCGCCTACGACACGCTCAAAACCCTGCTCGACGATCTGGACGCTGCGCCGCGCGATTTTGACTGCATCGTGACCGGCGACCTCGGCCATGTAGGCGCGGACATCCTGCTGACGCTGTTCCGGCAGGACGGGATCGACCTGTCGCCCGTCTATTCGGACTGCGGCAGCCTGCTGTTCGGCGACGAGCAGGACGCGCACGCGGGCGGGTCAGGCTGCGGCTGCTCGGCGGCCGTTTTGTGCGGACCGCTGCTGCGCGATATGCAGAGCGGCAAAATAAAGCGTCTGGTCTTCGCGGGCACGGGCGCGATGATGAGCCCGACCTCGGTGCAGCAGGGGCAGCCGATCGCGGGCATCTGCCACGCGGTCGTCATCGAAAGGAGCGAGGCATGAACTGGATGGAATATGTAAACGCCTTTTGGGTCGGCGGCGCGATCTGCGCGGTTTGTCAGGTGTTTATTGACAAGACCAAGCTCACTCCGGCGCGTATTTTGGTTTCGCTTGTCGTGCTCGGCGTTATTTTGCAGGGCGTCGGCGTGTACCAGCCGGTTGTGGATTACGCGGGCGCGGGCGCGACCGTGCCGCTTTTGGGCTTTGGCTATTCGCTGGCCAAGGGCGTTGCCAAAGCGGTCGGGGAGTCGGGGCTTTTGGGCGTGTTCACCGGCGGCGTGACGGGCGCGGCGGGCGGCATCGCGGCGGCGATCGTGTTCGGCTGCCTGTTCGCGCTGATCGCCAAGCCGAAATCGAAAAGCTAAGCTTCGGCCGCGCGCAGAAGTCGGAATATTCGCTCGCGGCCGTAGCCCGCTATCCCTATTTCGTCGCCGTGCGGCGATTATAATGCGTGCAGCGTGGCCGCGATTGAGAATGCGCCGCTCTTTTGCTTGCCTGCTTGCCGCGCAGCCGCTATAATGGAAGCACAGCAGCAGCGAAAGAGGGAAGGCCCATGCAGTATTATTTCGCCCCGATGGAGGGCGTGACAAGCGCTGTGTACCGGCGCACGCACCGCGAATATTTTCCGGGCGTTGACAAATATTTTATGCCCTTTATCACCCCGACCGCGCAGGAGCGGCTGACGCCGCGCCAAAAACGCGACGTCGCGCCCGAGGCCAATGCGGGCGTGCCCGCCGTGCCGCAGCTTTTGACCAAAAACGCGGCCGACTTTATCTGGTGCGCGAACGCGCTGGCCGCGCTCGGCTACGGCGAGGTCAACCTCAATTTGGGCTGTCCGTCCGGTACGGTGACCGCCAAGGGCAAGGGCGCGGGCTTTCTGGCCGACCCGGAAGCGCTCGACCGCTTTTTCGACGCGGTGTTCGCGGCGTGCGCGGTCAAAATTTCGGTCAAAACGCGGCTGGGCGTGCGCGACCCCGCCGAGTTTGACCGTCTGCTCGCCGTTTATAACCGATATCCCATCGCGGAGCTGACCATCCACCCGCGCGTGCGGCAGGATTTTTATAAGGGACGCGTGCGGGAGGCGGAGTTTGCCGCCGCGCTGCCCCGGTGCCGCATGCCGGTCTGCTATAACGGCGACGTGGTTTGTCAGGCGGACGCGCGCGCGGTCGAAACGCGCTGTCCGGCGCTGTCCGCACTGATGCTGGGGCGCGGGCTGATCGCCGATCCCTCGCTCGTCACGCGGCTGCGCGGCGGCGCGCGGGCGGACAAGCGGACGCTCGAGGCCTTCCATAACGCGCTGTACGGGCGGTACTGCGACGCCTTCGGCGACCGGCGGATCGCCATGCTGCGCATGAAGGAGATTTGGTTTTACCACATCAACCTGTTCGCGGACAGCGAAAGGCACGGCAAGGCGCTGCGCAAATCGGGCGACCCGCGCGCGTATGAGGCCGCGGCGGCGGCTGTGTTCCGCGACCTCGACCTGCTGGACGACGCCGTCCCCGGCTGGTTCCGGCCCGCGTGAGACTGCGCGAAAAACACAGTTTTTCGCGCAGTCTCTCGATCGCGACCACGCTTGCGCGCAAAAAAGCGCCCCTTCAAAAGAAGGGGCGCTTTTCATGCACACGCGGCGCACGGCGGAGGGGGGATGGCGCCGTGCGGACCGCGATGCGGAGGCGTGACTATTTTGACTGCTGCAATAGGCGGAACGCGCCCGCCATGCCCGCGCTGTTGCCCAGCTCGGCAAACGCGAGCGTGGTGTGCGACAGCACAAAGGGGTTAGCGAAGCGCCGGAGCTGCGTTTCCAGCAGCGGCCGCAGATACGTGGTCTGCGCCATAATGCCGCCGCCCAGCACGACGACCGCAGGGTCGAGCACGCACAGGCAGGACGCGACGCCCTGCGCCAGCTTTTCGCACATATCGCCGATCGCGCGGGTGCAGATCTCGTCGCCCGCCTGCGCACGGCTGAAGATCTGTTTGCCGTCAAGCGTTTCTCCCGTTTCATTGCGCACGCGGCGCACGAGCGCGGTGGTGGAAGCCTGCTCTTCGAGCGTGCTGCCGCCGAGCGGCAGATAGCCCACCTCGCCCGCGCTGCCGCCGTGGCCGTGCCAGATTTTGCCGTCCAGCACGACCGCGCCGCCGACGCCCGTGCCCACCGTCAGGCAGAGCACGCTGTCCGTGCCCCGGCCCGCGCCGTAGGCGGCTTCTCCGAGGGCGGCGGCGTTCACGTCGTTTTCGACCGCGCAGGGCAGGCCGAACGCGTTTTCCACCGCCGTTTTGAGGTTGCGGCCCGTGTAATCGGGAATATTCTCGTTGGCGTACAGGATCGCGCCCGTGCGGTGGTCGACCATGCCGGCGGTCGAGATCGCGACGCCCGTGGGGCTGTATTTGCCGCGCAGGCCGCCTATCAGGTCGAGCAGCTTGCGCTCGACGCCCGGGCCGCGCAGGGTCTTGGCGTCGGTCGGCGTTTCCCAGCGGGCGGAAAAGACGATCTGGCCGCCGGGGTCGTGCGCCAGCCCGTATTTGATCGAGGTGCCGCCGATGTCAAAGCACAAAACCATTTGCATTCATTCCTTTTCCGGGGCGGATCAGGCGAGCAGCAGCGCGCGGAACGCATCGGGAGAGGGCGCGTCGAACAGCTGCTGCATGCGCGTGTCGTCC
Source organism: Eubacteriales bacterium (assembly GCA_030524205.1). Classification (GTDB taxonomy): domain Bacteria; phylum Bacillota; class Clostridia; order Oscillospirales; family Butyricicoccaceae; genus Agathobaculum. The sequence continues at coordinate 43,584 of JAUNGZ010000016.1, read as the reverse complement.
ATCAGCACTTCGGCCAATTCGCCGAGCAGGTCGATGTGGCTGTCAGGATCGGTCGCGGCCAGCGTGATGATCAGCCGGACGGGGTCGTTGTCGCCCGCGCCGAACGACACGGGGGGATCAAACGTCGTAAAATTCAGCGCCAAGCGGTTGGCGCCGCATTCGGGGCGGGCGTGCGCGAGCGCAAGCCCCTTGGCCAGCACGAAATACGGGCCGTTTTTGTGAACGGACTCGATCATGCCCTCCACATAGCTCTGCTCGATGGCGCCCTGCGCCGCGAGGGGGGCCGCCGCTTTGCGGATCGCGTCCTCCCAGTCCGCGGCCGAAAGGGCGATCTGCACGTCCTCTGCCGTGATCTTTTCTAGCAGCATTGTATGAAATACCTCCTAAAAATCTGCGATGAGCGCAGGCACGTCCACGTCGGCAAGCGAACCGCACAGCCGGTACTGTCCTTCAAAGGCGCAGTAGCGCGTCACGTCGTTCGGCACGATCAGCACGCGCATACCGGCGTTCCGGCCCGCCGTCAGCCCGTTGAGCGAATCCTCGACCACCAGACATTCGGCGGGGGAGCAGCCGAGCTTTTCCGCCGTTTTCAGGAACAGGTCGGGATAAGGCTTGACGCGCTCGACGTCCTCGGCGGTGACCAGCAGGTCGAAATACCGCATCAGGCCGAGCCGTTCAAGGTGGACGGTCGGCTTTTTCAGCCCGGCCGAGGTGGCGAGCGAAACGTACAGCCCGTTTTCCTTGGCCGCGCGCAGGAAATCCTCCACGCCGTGCTTGGCCGGCAGGAACGCGCTTTCCTCGAGAAACCGCGCGGTCGTGTCGCGGGCGAACTGCGCCCGGTCGACGTGGATGCCGCCGCGGTCGAGCTTGTCGAACAGGTCCTCGGGGGTCGAACCGACGCAGGTCAGGAATTCCTGCACGGTAAGCGCGTAGTCCTTCTGCTCCCGCAGCCATTCGACATAGATCTGATACCAGACGACCTCCGTGTCGACAATCAGACCGTCGAAGTCCATAATAATTGTTTTCAGCATACTGACTCCGTTTCCGTAATGGTAAAAGCGACGGCGCCGCCGCCTGCAAAGGGGCGGCGCCGTTTTCCGCTTAGGCCTTTGCGCCTACGCCGCGCGCCTGCTTGATCTTGTCGATCAGCTCGTCATACTGCGGCGCGTTGAGGAAGTCGGTCACCGCGATGCAGTAAGCGTCCGGCTGCGCGCCCTTCGCGCGGTCGAGCAGCATTTCCTGCGTGACGACGACCTGACAGTCGGTCGGCAGGTTTTCGATAGAGATGTGGAACACCTTGACGTCGTCCAGCCCCGCGGCCTTGCACTTTTTCTGCAGAACGGTCGCGCCCATGGCGGAGGAGCCGATGCCGGCGTCGCACGCATACGCGATGCGGGTGACCTTGGCAAAATCGAAGGTATCCGCCGCGTCCTCAAACACGGAGGAGATGCGGCTGCGCTTGCCCTTGAGCTCGTTCATGGTCTTGGCGGCTTCCTTGAGCGAGGAATCGTCGCCGCCGCCCGCGCGCTTGACCAGCGGGATGGAGATCAGGAACGTGACCGCACAGGCCGCCAGCACGCCCAGAATGATCTTGAACTGGTCGCCGGGGGCGGACATGATCATGATGGAAATGATCGAGCCGGGGGAAGCAACGCCCAGCAGACCGACGTTCAGCAGGTTGAAAATCAGCGTGCCGCACGCGCCGCCGAGGATCAGCGGGAGAATGAGGATGGGGTTCATCAGCACGAACGGGAAATAGATCTCGTGGATGCCGCCGAACAGGTGGATGATGGAAGCGCCCCAAGCGGACGATTTCGAGGTGCCCTTGCCGAACAGCATGTAAGCAAGCAGCACGCCCATGCCGGGGCCGGGGTTCGATTCGAGCAGGAACAAAACGGACTTGCCCAGCTCGCCGAGCTGCGTGGTGCCCATCGGGGTCAGGATGCCCTGACCGATGGCGTTATTCAGGAACAGGGGCTTGGCCGGTTCGATCAGCAGCGCGGTCAGCGGCAGCAGGTTGTGCTGCACGAGGTAATCAACGCCGCCGGCGAACACGTTGGTCAGCGAGGAGATCGCGGGCCCGAGCCAGACGCAGCCGATCACGCCCAGAATCGCGCCGAGGATGCCGACCGAATAGTTGTTGACGATCAGCTCGAAGCCCATCGGGATGTGGCCGTCGAGCATCTGGTCAAATTTCTTGAGCAGCCAGGCCGCGAGCGGGCCAAGGATCATCGCGCCGATGAACATTGTCACGCTTGAGCCGATGATGACGCCGATCGTCGCCACCGTGCCGATCACGCCGCCGCGGTAGTCGTACACCATTTTGCCGCCCGCAAACGCGATCAAAAGGGGAAGCAGATAATTGAGCATCGGGGTGATGAAGCCGCGGAGCATGTCGCTGTCAATCGCGATGCCGACCGCGGTCAGCAGGCCCCAGGCGATGAACGCGCCGAGGTTGGGGATAACCATGCTGCTGAGCTTGCTGCCGAATTTCTGCACTTGTACTCGTACTGACATTCTTTTACCCTCCTTAATCCGTGTCTACCGTTCTTCTGTGGGTGCCGCTTTTACAGGTCTACCTCCTTGCCCTCTGCGATCGAGCGCTCGATGGCGTCGACCACGCGGAGCGAGTTCAGCGCATCCTCCGGCGTGATGATGGACTTGGTGCCGTTCTGGATGTTGCCTACGAATGCCATGATCTCCTCGGAGAGATCGCCCGACGGCGCGCCGTTGCAGTTGTACCAGTGGCGGGAGTCGGGGTACTGCACGCGGTCGCCCGTGACGAAGCGCACGCCGTTGTCGCACGCGTCGACGTATACGACGCCCTTGGTGCCGACCAGCTCGACCTTGTCGTCGATGATCGTGGGCGAGTTCTCGGGCAGCACCCAGCAGGCCTCCAAACAGGCCACCGCGCCGTTCTCATAGGTGACAAGGGCGTAGATCACATCGTCCATGCCGTACTCCTTGAGCAGCACGCTGCGCGCCTTGGCGTACACCTTGACCGGCTGGCAGCCCATGAACCAGTTGACATAGTCGATATCGTGGATCATAACGTGCATGGACAGGTCGGAGGCGCCGATGTAGCGGCGCGGCCCGACGATGGGGGAATTGCGGCGGCAGTACATGTGGATGATGTCGCCCAGCTCGCCCGCGTCGAGCGACTGCTTGATCAAATTGAAGCGCGGGTCGAAGCGCAGCAGGAAGCCGACGGTGAACACCTTGTCGTAATCCTTGGTGATTTCGTACATGGCCCTGCCGTCGGCCAGCTCCTTGGCCAGCGGCTTTTCGAGCAGGATGTGCTTGTTGTTCTTGACCGCGATCTCGACGGCCTCACGGTGCATGTTGTCGGGCAGGACGATCGAAACGGCTTCGATCTCGGGGTTTTCGAGCATTTCCCGATAGTCCTTATAGGTTTTGCAGCCGTACTGCTGCGCGGCCTTTGCCCGGCCCTCGTCATTGTACTCGCACACGGCGGCCAGCTCGACGCCCGGCAGCTTGTTGTAAATGCCGGCGTGGACCTGCCCCATCTGTCCGAAACCGATGACGCCTACCTTGAGATGATTGTTCATAACACATTCTCCCTTTCATATCGTAAGACCTTGAAGGTTTTGCCGACGGCAGTAGATGCGGCCGCGCGGCCGCCTTATGTGAATTTTCCGGTATTTTGACTTTATCTGTTGCAAAATGAAACCGGTTATACTATGATTGTTAAAGAAAAGACAGTTTTAGGAGGAACCTATGGCAGATCTGAGTTTTCAAAACCGGCTGCAGGTTTTCGGCTTCCGGCTGAGTAAAAGTGAACAGAGGATCGCCTCGTATATCATTGCGAACCCGGCGCAGGCCGCGACCGTGTCCAGCCAGCGGCTCGCACAGGAGATCGGAACGTCCAACTCAACGCTGACCCGCTTCTGTAAGAAGCTGGATTACCGCAATTATATCGAGTTCCAAACGCTGCTTGCCGCGGAGGGCACGCCGGGCGAAACGCCCGACCAAACCGTGCGCCGCATCGACCATTATTACGAGCGGACGCTGGACGCGGCGTGCGAGCTGGTGCGACCGGCCGATCTGGACGCCTTCGTCGGGCAGATCCACCGCGCGGACAAGATTTTGATTTTCGGCCTCGGCAGCTCGGGGCTGACCGCGAGCGAGTTCAACATGCGGCTGGTGCAGATGGGCTTTACCTCGAGCGTGATGACCGATACGTTCCTGATGCGCGTGCAGTCGAGCCTGTTTTCCCCGCGCGATCTGATCATCGCGGTGTCCAACTCCGGCGAAACGCCCGAGGTCGTCGCCGCGTGCCGGATCGCCAAATCGGTCGGCGCGCCGATCTGCGCGCTCACCCAGAACGGGCAGACGGCGCTGGCGCAGATGGCGGATACCATATTGTATGCGGGCGACGTCGGCCAGATGGGGGATGAAAAATTCATCAACGCCCAGATGCCGCTGGTGTTTTTGATCGACGCGGTCACCTACCGGCTGCTTGAGGACCCCAAATGCCGGGAAAGCCGCGAGCGGGCGCTGCAAACGCTGTCCAACCGCAGATTCTGAAAGAGCGCGCGCGGCGCTCTTTCTTTATGCGTAAATCGCGTCGGTGAAGGCCTTGGTGATCTGCTGGGGACGGGTGATCGCGCCGCCGGTGACGACCGCGTGCGCGCCCAGCTCCAGACAGCGCCGCGCCTTGGCGGGCGTGTCCACATGCCCCTCGGCGATCACCGGGATATGTACCGCGGCGAGAATGGCTTTGAGTTTGGCGAAATCGTCGTCCGCGATATTGTCGCCCGCGGACTGCTCGGTGTAGCCCATCAGCGTGGTCGACACGCAGTCAAAGCCGAGCTTTTCGGCGTTTACCGCCTCGCTCAGCGTGGCGATATCGGCCATCATCAGCTTGCCGGGCGCGGCCGCGCGCGCTTTTTGCAGGAAATCCGCGAGCGCCTCGCCCTGATAACGGGGCCGTTCGGTCGCGTCGAAGGCAATCATCGCGCACGAGGTCTGCGCCAGCTCCTCGATCTCGCGGAGCGTGGGCGTGATGTAGATGGGCGTGCCCTCGTAATCGCGCTTGACGATGCCGATGATCGGCAAAGCAGTGTTTTTGGCGATTTCGTCGATATCGGCCTTGGTGTTCGCCCGGATGCCGACCGCCCCGCCCTCTTCCGCCGCGCGCGCCATGCGCCCCATAATAAAGGATGAATGAAGCGGTTCGTGTTCGAGCGCCTGACAGGATACGATCAAACCGCCCTTTACCTGATCGAGCATAGTGCCGTCCTCCTTTTTGGTTTTATTTTCATCTTTATTATACAAAGTGAAAATGTTTTCGTCAAGACAGAATTGCGCTGTTCGTTGGACAAAAACCGCGTTGATTTTTGAGCAGATTGCCCAGCGGTTGGTGCAACTGCCTAATAAAATTAAGTAAAAATCGACAGAAACAGAAAAATGAAAGAAAACCCCGGCGATATCGTCTATCGCCGGGGTTTTTTGTAGTCCGCGAAGCAAAGTCCGGTTTATGGGACTGAATTTCCGGTATACTGAATCCATCAAAAAGGAATCGGAGGGGTTTCGGATGCGGAAAAGGATTGGCTTAGGTTTACAGGCGGCGGGAGGCCTGCTGTTGTTTCTGGCGGCCGGCGCCTCGGACGCGGGAACGGTGGCGGCCGGCGGGCTGGCGCTCGGCGTTTTATACGCGGGGCTGCTTTTTGCAGCGGGGAAGCGCTTGGCGCGCCGCAAGCCCACGCCGCGCCGCCGGGCGACGGTCGTTCTGCCGTTCCCGGAGAAGCGTCTCGATTGCGGCTGCGCGCGCAATCGAAGTACCGGCGTTTGCGCGCGTCCTTAAAGCCGTTTTGCACGTATGATCATCGCGCAACGCGCAAGAAGCGTTGCGGCAAACAAAAAAAGACCGCGGAGCGGTCTTTTTTTGATGGGAACCGGCGGCCGGGCGATCAATAGCCCTTTTCGACCGCCGCCGAAAGCACCTTGGAGGCCACCGTGCCCGCGACCGACGAGCCGCCGCCGCCCTGCTCGACCAGCACGATGAAGGCATAGGGCGTCGCGTCGTCTCGCAGAAAGCCGGTGAACCAGGCGTTCGGGCTTTTATCCGCTCCGATTTCCGCCGTGCCCGACTTGGCGCAGATGTCCATACCGGGGAAGCGGTCCTGCCCGTAGGTCTCGATGACGTTGTTGTGCATCATGTCGGCAATCGTGCCCGCCGTCTTTTCGTCGATCAGCGCGGACGATTTGTGCGCGAAATAGAAGCCGGTCGGCAGGCCGTAATCGGTCGAGGTTTTCTCGATCAGGCGCGGCATGGCGGCCTTGCCGCCGTTGGCGATCGCGCCCATGTACAGCATCATGTTGATCGGGCACATCGCGTCCTGCCCCTGCCCGACGCCCGCCCAGGCGAGCTGATTGTCGCTGCCCTCAAAGTTAAAGCTGCCCTTGGAGGTCTGGACGCCGTCCACCTTGATCGCGGTGGTCAGCCCGGCCGCGTCGGTATATTTCTGCATGGTCTTGCCGCCCAGCTCGACCGCGAGCTGGCCGAACACGCCGTTGCAAGAAACGGCAAGCGCGTTTTCGATGTCCAGCTCGCCGTGCGCGTAGGGGCAGGTGACCGCGTCTCCGCCGACCTCGACCGAGCCGGTGCAGGTCCAGTGGCGCGAAAACAGGTCGGGGATATTCTCGATGGCGGCGTTTAAGGTGACTACCTTGAAGATCGAGCCGGGAATTGAGTTGGCCGACAGCAGGCGGTTGACGTAAACGCCGTCCCACGCGGGGTCGTCCGGGTCGATGGTGGGCGGGTTGGCCGGGTCGAAGGTCGGCGTGGACACCATGCACAAAATCTCGCCCGTTTTATAGTTGTAAACGCCGACGGTTCCGTTCATTCCGCCCAAAGCCTGATAGGCGATGTTGTTCAAATAGGCGTCTATCGTCAGATACAGGTAGTTGCCGTTGCCGAGCGGCGAGTACGCGCCCGTGATCAGGTTGTAGCCCGAGAGCTTGTCCGCGAACGCGGTCTGTGCGCCCGCGCCGATGTTGCCCGCCTGATCGCCGACCGCGTGCAGCGTAGCCTTTCGCACGTCGGCGTCCGGGTAATAATCGCGTCCCGCGCCGTCCTCGGCGGGCTGGGAGAGCACGTCGCCGTCCCGGTCGAGGATGACGCCGCCCTTGAGCCGGCCCTCGCTGTCGTACAGGTGCCGGTTGGAGGGGAAGGAGGCCCAGTCGCCGCCGTCCGCCACAAAGCGGAAGCAGAACAGCGCCAGACCGACGCCGAGCAGCGCCGCAAGGATCAGGCAGAAGATGCCGCGTTTCTCAATTTTCCGCATTCAGCGCACCTCCCCGTGAAGCTCGCGCCGCGAGGGCAGGCGCACCGCGAACGAAGCGTTCTGCCGCGTATCGGTCGCCTTCAAAAAGGCGAGCATGCCCCACGCCGACAGCATCGACGAGCCGCCGTTCGACACGAACGGGAAGGTCACGCCGGTCAGCGGCAGGATGTCGACCGCGCCGAACACGTTCAGGCAGGTTTGGAACACCAGAAGGCTGGTCGCGGCGCAGGCCGCGATGGTGTAAAAGCTCGAGCGTCCGGCGCGGCAGGCGCGCACGGCGAACACGGCCAGCGTGATGATGCACAAAACGGCTAAAACGGCGATGATCAGCCCCCATTCCTCGCACAGCATGCCGAAAACGAGGTCGGTGTCGGCGGCAAAGATGCCCTCGAGCCAGCCCTTGCCCGCGCCCACGCCGGTCATGCCGCCGGACGCGGCGGCCGACATGGTGCGCACCTGCTGGAAGCCGCCCTCGCTCGCGGCCTCCCACGCGTGGCCCCACGTGGCGAAGCGCTGCGCGATATGGGGCTTGACGGTCAGCATGACCATGCCGCCGCCGAAGCAGCCCGCGCACACCAGCCCGAGCACCGCGAAATCACCCGAGCGCAGATAGGCGATGACGAGAAAGGTGACGAAGAAGATCAGCGCCGTGCCGAAATCGTTTTGCAGCGCCAGACAGCCGCCGCACGCGCCGGTGAGCACGATGAACAGCGTCAGGTTGCGCTTGTTGAACAGCCGGTCGAGCGAGGCCGCGCCCGCGAAAATATAGCAGATTTTCGCGACCTCGGACGGCTGGAACGAGAAACCGCCGAATTTGATCCAGTTTTTCGCGCCGTACTCGCCCGTGCCGATCACGAGCGTGATCGCCAAAAGGCCGATGGCCGCGGCCGCCATGACCCAGCGCACCTGCTTGGCGCGGTCCAGATCGCGCAGGAAAAAGCCGAGCACCAAAAAGATCGCAAGCCCCATCAGGATGGAGATGAATTGCTTGAACAGCGCCTCGGGCGCGGCCGAGGCCGTGACCGCGAGCGACAGCGTGCACAGGAAGAACGCGATGGTCTCCATCTCGAAGCCGATGCGCCGGAACGAGCGCAGCACGACGAAATAGCCCCAGCACACGGCGGTGAACGCCAAAAACGTCAGCGGGATGGCGGCGGTCGCCTTTTCCCCGCCCGCCACGATGAGCTGCACGGCGGTCAGCACCTGAAACAGCGTCAGCAGCACGAGCGAGCCCCACATGCCCGCAGGGCGGCCCTCCAGCCGGCGCTCGGCGATCTGCTCGCGCTTTTCCTCGGCCGATACCGGCAGCAGCACGGCGGGGATGCCGCCGAAGGAGAGCGTGTCGCCGTCGTTTGCCACGGCGTACTCGTCCACGTCTAGGTCGTTTACCTTGACCCCGCCCTTTGAGCCGAGGTCGTACACCGTCCAGCTTCCGTCCTCCTCGCGGATGAGCGAGGCGTGCTGCCGCGAGACAGAGGGATACTCGAGCTGCACGTCGCACGCGGGCGCGCGGCCGATGATATTTTCCCAGTGCGTGATCGGCAGGCGCACGCCGTTTGCCAGCCCAAGGTAACCCCAGACCTCGTCCGGGTGCTTGACCTTCCAGAGCGAGCGGATCGCGCCGACCAGAATCATCAGCGCGAGAATGGGGAACACAAAGCGCACGACCGTTGTGTACCACGCGCCGACCAGCGGGTTTTCCGCCAGAAAACCGCCGAGCGTATCCATCAGACGCTGCAAAGCGTCGTTCATTTTCGCTTCCTCCCTTCGGGATATGACACAGGTTAACTTCCTTATTATAGCACAGCCTGTCAAGGCGGATATGAACGGCCGGTAAAAAGCCGCAGGCTTTTATCAATTCAGCGCGTTAGATGGAAGAACTTGACTTTGCGCGGCTGTAATGTTATATTATTCACAACTGAACAGCGACAAACGAAATCCGCAGGAAAAAGCCGCACGGCTTGCCGAAGGAGCAAAACTCTCAGGCGTTTCCCCAGACGGGAGATGAGGACTGTGGACGGATGTGGCTCTGGAGAAGTCCCCCCTTGTGCGGGGATGCCGAAGGTGCAACGCGCGAAGCCGCGCGAATCTCTCAGGCAAAAGGACAGAGTATCGGAAACGGCGGCAGCCGAAGGCCGGGGGCGGCGTTCGGATGCTTTTTCGCGCCGTTTTCGCGGAGCCAAGCCGCGCGGGCACAGTCCGCCGGATTGGCTTTTTTGTTTGCCGCAATCCACAAAATAAAGGGGAATAAAAAGAAAAATGGCAATTATCGAGGGGTTTCAGGGTATTTTACAGGCGGCGCAGACGGGCGCGCCCGGCAAGGTGGTCGAGGCAATCGTCGCGTTTATGAACACGATCCTGTGGGATTACGCGCTGCTGTTTCTGCTGATCGCGACCGGCGTGTACTTCACCGTCCGGCTTGGCTTCATTCAGGTGCGCAAGTTCGGCGAGGGCATGAAGCGGCTGTTCGGGGGATTCAGCCTGAAGGGCGATAAGGCCGGCAAGGAGGGCATGTCGTCCTTCCAGGCGCTGACGACCGCCATCGCGGCGCAGGTCGGCACGGGCAACATCGCGGGCGCGGCCACGGCCATCGCCTCCGGCGGCCCGGGCGCGATCTTCTGGATGTGGGTGTCGGCGTTTTTCGGCATGAGCACGATCTACGCCGAGGCGGTTTTGGCGCAGAAGTTCAAAACCACCGACGCGGACGGGCAGACCACCGGCGGCCCGATTTATTACATCAAGGCGGCGTTTACAGGCAAGTTCGGCAAGTTTTTGGCGGGCTTCTTCTCGGTCGCCATCATTCTGGCGCTTGGCTTCATGGGCAACATGGTGCAGTCCAACTCGATCGGCTCGGCGTTTGAAAACGCGTTCGGCGTTCAGCCGGTGCTCGTCGGCGTGGTGTGCGCGGTCGTGGCAGCCTTTATTTTCCTAGGCGGCGTGGGGCGCATCGCGGCGTTTACCGAAAAGATCGTTCCGGTGATGGCGGCGCTGTATATCGTCGGCTGCGTGACGATTTTGTGCATCAACCATGCGACGATCGGCCTTGCCTTTAAGGAAATTTTCGTCATGGCGTTCAATCCGCAGGCCGTGGCGGGCGGCGTGATCGGCCTGTCCGTGCAGAAGGCCATGCGCTACGGCGTGGCGCGCGGCCTGTTCTCCAACGAGGCCGGCATGGGCTCGACCCCGCACGCGCACGCGCTGGCGAAGGTCGAAAAGCCGCAGGATCAGGGCGTCGTCGCTATGATGGGCGTGTTCATCGACACCTTCATCATCCTCACCCTGACCGCGCTCGTCATCATCTCGTCCGGCCTGTGGTCGAGCGGGCTGGACGGCGCGCCGCTCGCGCAGGCGGCGTTCAATGCGGCGTTCGGCTCGTTCGGCAACGTGTTCATCGCGATCTGCATGCTGTTCTTCGCGTTTTCTACCATTATCGGCTGGTATTTCTTCGGCGAGACCAACGTCAAGGCGCTGTTCGGCAAGAAGGCGGTCAAGATTTACGCGGTGATCGTCGTGCTGTTCATCGTTTTGGGCTCGTGGCTCAAGGTGGATTTGGTCTGGAACATGTCCGATATGTTCAACGGCCTGATGGTGCTGCCCAACCTGATCGGCCTGATCGCGCTTTCCGGGCTGGTCGTCCGCATCACCAAGGGCAAGGAAAAGTAAAAAACAACGGTTCCGCAAGGGGCGCTCCGCAGGGAGCGCCCCTTTTCTTTGCTTTTTCCGCCTTTTTCGGGTATACTGTTAAAACATGAGGAGAGGAAGTGAAACCATGCGCGAGCTGCGCGGGCGTGATCTGCTGCTGGTCGGCTTCACGCTGTTTTCCATGTTTTTCGGGGCGGGCAACCTGATTTTTCCGCCCTTTCTGGGCGCCGAGGCCGGAACGAGCGCGTGGCCGGCCTTTTTCGGCTTTGCGGCGAGCGCGATCGGCTTTCCGATACTGGGCGTGATCGCGGTGGCGCGTTCGGGCGGCCTGCAAACGCTCGCCGGGCGCGTGCATCCGCGGTTTGCCGCCGTGTTCACGCTGCTGATCTACCTGTCGATCGGCCCCTGCCTTGCAATCCCGCGCACGGCGAGCACCTCGTTCCAGATGGCGGTCGCGCCGTTTGCAGGCGAGGGCGCCGCTTTGCAGGCCGCGTATTCGGCGGTCTTTTTCGCCGCCGCGCTGCTGCTCGCGCTCAAGCCCGAGAAGCTGACCGACCGGCTGGGCCGCATCCTGTGCCCCTGCCTGCTGCTGCTGATCGCGGCGGTGTTTATCGGCTGCGTGGCGTTCCCCGTGACCGCGCATTACGGCGCGGTGCAGCAGGCATACGCCGCGCTGCCGCCGGTCAAGGGCTTTCTGTACGGCTATCAGACGATGGACGCGATCGCGGCGCTCAATTTCGGCGCGGTCATCGCGCTCAACATCCGGGCGAGGGGCGTGGAGGACGAGCGCTCGGTCGTGCGCGGCACGATCCGCGCGGGCTGGATCGCGGGCGCGGTGCTGCTGATCGTTTACGCGATGCTGACGCATGTCGGCGCGCTGTCCGGCGCGGCCTTTCCCGGCGGCAAAACGGGCACGGACACGCTCACGCGGCTGGTGTCCGCGCTGTTCGGCGGCCCGGGCAGCGTGCTGCTCGCGGCAATTTTCGTCATCGCGTGCCTCAACACCTGCGTCGGCCTGATCTCGTGCGTCAGCGAGTATTTCCACGGGCTGCTCCCGCGCGTGCCGTACAAGGGCTGGGCGGCGTTTTTCGCCGCGGTCAGCATGGTCGTGTCCAATATCGGGCTGGAGGGCATCATCCGCCTGTCCACGCCCGTTTTGAATGCGATTTATCCGGCGGCGCTCGTGCTCATTCTGCTGTCCTTTGCGCCGCGGCTGGGCGCGTACCGGCTGGTCTATCCGCTGACGGTCGGCCTCGCCTGCGCGCAGAGCGTCGTCGAGGCGCTCGCGCAGAGCGGCCTGCGCCTGCCGCTGCTGGCCGATGCGTTCGACCGGCGGCCGGTCGCCGCGCACGGTCGGGGCTGGGCGGCGCCCGCGCGGGCGGGGCTGGCGCTCGGGCTGGTGCTGGCGCGCAAAACGGAGAAAGCATAAAAAAGAGCGTCAAGCCGCGGCTTGACGCTCTTTTTTGCCTTTATAATCCCTGCTGCTTCAAATCCCGCACAAGGTCGATATAGAACTCGCGCACGTTGAAGCCGTCGATATCCTCGCGCAGCAGGTCGATGATATCGCCGTGCGAGATGCCGCGCCGGCCGGGCACGGTCACCTCGCCCAGAAAACGCCCCCACGGGGCGGACGCGCGCGCCACGAGGCCGTCGTTTTCCTGCTTGTCGTACTTGTTTACCAGCCGCCATGTGAGATTGAGGGGGAAGCCCGCGCTTTTGGGGCTTTTCATCGTGCTCATCACGCTTTGGTAGAGCACGCCCTCCGCGTCCGGCGTCTGCTCGTTGAAGGCGCGGCAGGCGTCCGCCGCCAGATCGCGCACGCCGCCCATGAAATCGGGCTTGTCGTCGCCGAGCTTGTGGAAAACGGCGTTGTATTTGCGTTCCATCTGGCCAAGCAGCTTGGGCGGCAGCGATTGCAGCAGATGCTCGGCGAATACGCAGCCGCGGTGCGGCGTGTTGATGGTGGTAAGCGAGGCGACCTTGTCCGCCAGCCCCAGCCGGGAAATGGCGCAGCGGCTGTCCAGCCCGCCCTTGGAGTGGGCGATCAGGTTGACCTTTTCCGCGCCTGTTCGCTCCAAAATTTCGAGGATATGCGCCTTCAGCTCGGCCGCCGAGGCCGCCACCGGCGCGGCCGACTGCTGCCCGCCGTAATAAATCTCCGCCCCGCATTTTTGCAGCGCCTGCGGGATGCGGCCCCAGTAGCCGATCAGCTGCCAGTCGCGGAAGAAAATGCCGTGGACGAGCACGAGCGGGTACCGGGTTTTGCAGTCCCCGTTTTCGGCGTGGACGGCCTCGCTCTCCAGCCGGGCCCGTTCAAAGTAGTATTCGCTCCGCGCGGCCTTGAGCACGCGGAAGAATAAGTACAGGTTGAACAGCGGCACCCACCAGCACAGCAGAAGCAGCACGCGCCAAACGACGCGCAGCCGCTTGCAGGTGATCAGCACGCGGAAAAAACCGTTCACCAGCAGCAGCCCGACCACCGGCACGAACACGAGCGCGTTGACAAGCAGCGGCATCCATACTGCGCCCGAATAGGCCAGACCGTCCAGCGCGCCCGACAGCGCGAGCGCGGGACAGAACACCGTTTCCGCCAGAATGACGAAAAAGCAGACGAGCAGCAGCTCATATCCGCCCAAAAGCGCGCGCAGGCGGCGCGTCGCCCCTTTGGCGCGGCGCGGACGGAGGTTAAAATACAAATAAAACGCCAGCAGCCCGAGCAGCACGCCCGCCGCCGGCCAGCCGGACAGCGGCGCGACCACGGTAAACACCAGCAAAAAATTGGCAAGGCAAAAGACCGCCAGAACCCGCCCGGCGCGTTTCCAATACTCCATACGCAATCCCCCTGTTCTTTTTCAGTATACCATACCCCGCCCCAAAGGGTCAATCAGCCCCGCCCTTCGTCCCTCGTCTCCCGTGCCGCCGCGCGCATCTGATAGAAAACGGGTGTGAAACAGCCGTTTTCATAAAATCCAAGGACATGCGCCTTGGATTTTATACAAAGGCAGCGGCCCCTCGGAATCGAAATTCCGAGGGGCCGCTGGCGCAATAGCACGCTCCCAGCGTGCGTTCCTCGATTGAAAGCCCGCTTTCGCAGAAAGCGGGCTTTCAATCGACTTACATCATGTCGAGTAGCTTATAGCACCGTGTCTTGGTGTAGCTCTGCTTGAAGCTCGCCGCGGCCAGCTTGCCGGCGGTTTCGTCCGCGGCGTCCTTGGCGGCGTTCTGCGCGCCCGCGTCGCGCTCCTCGACCCACTTCTTGTAGCTCTCCTCCTCGGAGGCGTACTGGTCGGCGTTGAGCACGGTGGCCAGATGGTCGTACATATCGCTGAGCAGCGTGTCCCACGCCTCGAACGAGGTCGAGGTCAGGTCAAGCTCCTCCTCGGCCGTCGCGGCGGCGGCGATCTTCTGGTCGTTTTCGTCGAGCTGGTTCATCTGGTCAACAAAGCCCTGCTTCTTCTCCTGCTGCTGCTGCTGGTTCTGCTCCTGCCGTTCGGCGGCCTCCCGCGCTTCCTTGAGGCTGTCGCGCAGCTTTTCGACCTGCTTGACCTGCTCGCCGGTCAGCGTGTCGTCCGCGGCGAGCATGTCGAGCTGGGCGGCGCACTGGTCGTACTGCTTGTTGGCAAGGTAATCCGACGCCTTCTGCAGATCGGCGGCGAACTGGCTGTCCGACTGGGCGGCGGAGGCCTTGTCCGTCAGCTCCTTGATCGCGTCGTACAGCGGGGAATCCGGGTCGGTCACACGGTTCTGCAAAAGCTGCAGGGCCGCGAGCGCCTCGGTGTACTGCCCGTTGTCCATAAAGCCCTGCGCGGTCTGGAAATCCTTGAGCAGCTGGATGGTCTGGTCGAGCGAGGCGGGGTCCTTGGCCTCGCCCTGCGCGGCAAGGTAGTATTCGAGCGCCTTGTCGAAATCGCCGTGCTTCATGTACTTTTCGGCCAGCGTCAGGTTTTCGTCCGGCTGGCGGGAGAGGACGAACCACACGCCGCCGCCGATCAGCGCCAGCACGAGCACGACGACCAGCGCGATCACCGCGCCCTTTTTGCCCTTGGACGGCTTTTTAAACGGCTTGTCGTCGAGGTCGGGCTGCTCAAAATAGGTGGTGCGGGGCGCGCCCGGCGCGCCCTGTGCGCGCCGCACGGGCGGCACGTTGATCGGCGGCAGTTCGTCCGCCCGCGGCATATGCGGATCGGTCGCGGCAAGCGGGTCGGCCGCGCCGCCGTCCTGCGCGCCGTGCACGTCCTTCATGACGGCGTCGAAGGCCGAAAGGTCGAGCGGGCCGTTCAGCTCGTCTGGCAGGGCGGTGAAAACGGCGGTTTCGTCGTTTGCGCCGGCCTGCTCGATCGGTGCGCCGCAGAAGGGGCAGAATTTGCCCGCGATGGGCAGCTCCTTGCCGCAATTCTTGCAAAGCATGGATGGTTCCTCCTCTGAATAATCGGTAATCAAAATCCTTTGTTAGTATATCACGAGGTTGCGGGGTTGTAAACCTTTGCTTCATTTTGACGGGAAAGGGCGGGGAATCGTTCCAAAAGCAGTGCGCTTTGGCTTGACAAGCCATGCCGCCCACCGTACAATAGAAATACATATGAATGCAGGGGGGAAACCAGAACTTGAAGAAACGATTGCTCAGCGGCCTGCTGGCCGCTCTGATGCTGTTTTCCGCGGCCTTCGCGGCGGACGGCGATACCGCGCCGGCGGAGGGCGCGGAGGAAACGGTGCTGACCTTCGCGGCCACGCTGCCGGAGGAAATGGATACCGACCAAATGTGGGACAAAACGCAGGCGGACGTGAAGGCCGTGCTGGAGAAACGGCTCGAGCTGCTTGGCTTTGAAAGTGCCGTCGTCGCCTTTCCGGACGACCGGAAAACGGTCGCCGTCACCCTGCCGGAAGGCGCGGATGCGGCGGATGGGCTCGCGACCTTTCTGATGCTGCCGAATGTGCTGTCCATCGCAACTGCGGACGGCAAAATCTCGCTGAAAAACGCGGATGTGACGCTCGCCGAAGCCGGGCTGGATGACGGTGCGGCTTACATACAGCTCGGCCTGACGGACGGCGCGCAGAAGGCGCTTGCCGAGCGGGACGGGGATGCGGCGCTGTCGGCTGCGCTTGACGGCGCGGCCGTCGGCGAAGCCGCCGCATATGACGCGGGCGCGCTGATCGTAACCGGCGGTTTCGATCTCGATGCGGCCAAGCTGTACGTCGCGCGCATTATGGCAGGCGCGCTTCCGGTCACTCTCACCCTTGTGACCGACACCGGCGAGGACCAGACCGGCCAGCCCGCCGAGCCCGCCTTCCCGGACATGGCGGGCCACTGGGCCGAGGCGTCGCTGGCGCGCGCGGTCGAGCTGGGGCTTTTGAAGGGCGCGGGCGGTAAAATCCTGCCCGACGACCCGGTCAAGCGCTCCGAGGCCGCCGTCATCCTCAACCGCACGCTGGGCGCTTCCGAGGCGGACGACGTTTCCGGCCTGAAAAACGTGCCCCAGAACGCGTGGTACGCGAACGATCTGGGCAAAGCCATCCATCTGGGCCTGATCGACGCGGCGGACAGCCGCAATTTCGACGCGGCCTGCACCCGCGCCGAGGCCTTTGTGCTGCTCGCGCGCGCGTTCGTCTATGACGGCGTGCCCGGAGACAGCGACGCGCTTGCGGCCTTTACGGACACGTCCTCCATGACCGCGGCGCAGAAAAACGCCGCCGCCGCGCTGGTTTCGGCGGGCGTGGTCAAGGGCGACACCGCGACAACCCTCGCGCCGAACGCCGCGCTGACGCGCGCGCAGTTCGTGACGATGCTGCTGCGCATCGTACCGGATTTTATCGAAGCGGAAGGATATCCGGAGACGGTTCAGGGCGGCGCGCTGCTGTCCGCTCCGGAAAACAAGCTCGAGGATCTGACGGCGGCGGGCGACCTGTATTTCCCGGCTGCCGTCGAGAAAATCGCGCTCGACGCGGTGACGGCGGCGGGCCGCGTCGTGCTCAAGGGCGCGGAGGCGGTTGAGCTGACCGCGCAGGGTAAGACCGAGCTTGGGCTGATTGCCGCCGACCCGGCGGGCGAGGCCAAGATCGAGCTGACCGGCGGCTCGTCGGCCGGCACGCTGCTGATCGCCGGCACGGGCGGCGCCGTTTCCTACCGCGGCGCGGCGAATAATATCGAGATCACCGCCTCAAACCGCACGATCACCCTGACCGGTATGGAGGCCGAGCGGCTTTCCGTCACGGGCAGCGGCAACACCATCGTTGTCGACGGCCCGGCGGCCGGCGTGCAGATCGCGGGCGGCGCGAAGAACAACCATCTGACGCTGAATAAGGCGGTCGATACGCTGACCGTCGCGGGCCTCGGCTCCAAGGTCGACGGCAGGGGCAAGGCCGGCGAGGTCGATATCCGCGCGGTCGGCTGCGAGGTGACGCTGACCGCCGATTCCAAGCTCGAAAACATTGATCAGGGCCTTGCCGGCGTTTCCATCGAGATCGGCGTGCCCACCAAGGTCACGCCGGGCGGCTCGCTGCTGACGCAGGTCAAGTTTGCGGGCGTGCAGGAGCCCAAGGTGTGCAAGGCGCAGTGGTATCAGGACGGCAAGCCGATCGAGGGCTTCGCCAACGAGAATTTTGAGCTGACCGCCGATAAGGTTTCGCGCCACACCTCGTATTTTGAATTCACCAAGAACATGCAGAAGAGCGTGACCATCGGCTTTAAGCTGAGCTACGCCAACCCCTCGACCGGCGAAACCGAGGAGGTTTACGCGGAAAAGACCGTGCCGATCGAAAACCATTCGGACGAGTGGTACTATCAGCGCGACGTGGACCGGGTGCTGGGTCTGGTCTCCTCTACATACCGCGGCAACTATACGACGGCGTACGCGGTCAATAACGACTACGCGAGCTACGAAAAGGAAGTTTTCGTCAACGCCAAGGGCTATTCGAGCAACTCGAAATACCTGCTTTGGATCAACCGCGCGTATCAGCACGTAAACGTGTTTACCGGCTCCAAGGGGAACTGGAAGCTGCATAAGTCCTTCCTCGTCGGCACGGGCGCGGCGTCGACGCCCACGCCGACCGGCATCACCACGGTGTCCTACAAGAGCGCGGGCGGCTGGACGACCTCCACCTACACCGTGCGCCCTGTCGTCGGCTTTTACCCGGGCACCGGATATGCGTTCCATTCGCGCCTCTGCTACCCCGGAACGGACAAAGAATATGATTTCAGCGCCGGTTATCCGGTCTCGCACGGCTGCGTGCGCATGTATAAGAGCGATATCCAGTGGATCTATGATACCGTTCCGGTGGGAACGACGGTCGTCATTTTCTAAAACCGTTCGGTCGGAACCACGGGCGGCCATTGGGCAATTTAATGAGAACAAAGGCGGCGCTGCCGCCTTTGTTCTATTTTGTACGCGCCGCGGCACGGGCTTTTTCGCTTTGCTGTGAGAAACTGTTTGCAAAATTTAAAAATAAACTTGCGTACAAACATTGTGAACAATAGGGAAAAATGCGGCAACACGCTTTTTGTACGTTTACACAAGCGGCGAGAATTGACATTTTTGCAAGTTTGATGTAAAATATATTCATTGTTCGCATCCCGAACCGGAAAGGAGAAAGCCCGATGACGACGCAGCCGAATTTTGTAAGAGAAGAGCTTTTGCAGGAATTGAGCGAGAGCTTCCGTATGCACGATCAGATTCCGGCCGAGCTGTTCTCCCGATACAGCATCAAGCGCGGCCTGCGCAATGCGGACGGCACGGGCGTGCTGGTCGGCGCGAGCCGTCTGGGCAACGTGCACGGCTATATCATGAACGAAGGCGAGCGCGAGCCGATTGAAGGCCGCCTGACCTACCGCGGCTACAACGTGTACGATCTGATTCACGGGCTGGAGCAGGAAAACCGCTTCGGCTTTGAAGAGGTCGGCTATCTGCTGATGTGCGGCTCGCTGCCAAACCGCCGGCAGCTGACCGATTTCCAGCACACGATCGGTCTGGAGCGCGCGCTGCCCGATAACTTTACCGAGGATATGATCATGCGCGCGCCCAGCCGCGACATCATGAACAAGCTCGCCGGCGCGACGCTCGCGCTCTATTCCTACGATGAAAACCCGGACGAAACCACGGTCGAGAACATCATGCGGCAGGGCATCAGCCTGATGGCCAAATTCCCGGTCATCATCTCGCACGCCTATCAGGCCAAGCGCCGCTATTTTGACGGCGATTCGATGTTCCTGCACGTGCCCGACCCCGACCGGTCGACGGCGGAAAACATTCTGCACCTGATCCGCCCGAACGGCGAATACACCGCGGACGAGGCGCTGCTGCTCGACCGCTGCCTGATCCTGCACGCCGAGCACGGCGGCGGCAACAACTCGTCGTTCACCGTGCGCGTTACCTCGTCCTCGGGCACGGATACGTATTCGTCCATCGCGGCGGCCGTGTCCTCGCTCAAGGGGCCGCGACACGGCGGCGCCAACCTGCGCGTCGTTCGGCAGTTCGACGAAATCAAGGAAAACGTCAGGAATTGGACGGACGAGGGCGAGGTCGCGGATTATCTGCGCAAAATTATGGACGGCGCGGCGGGCGACGGCTCGGGCCTGATCTACGGCATGGGCCATGCGATTTACACGTTATCCGACCCGCGCGCGGTCGCGCTGAAGAAAGCGGCGCGTCCGCTGGCCGAAAAAACGGGCTTTTCCGAGGAAATGGCGCTCATCGAGCTGGTTGAAAAGCTGACGCCGCAGATTTTTGCGGAGAAAAAAGGGCTGGATAAGCCCATGTGCGCCAACGTCGACCTGTACTCCGGCTTTGTGTATAAGATGCTCGGCCTGCCCAAGTCGATTTACACGCCGCTGTTCGCCACCGCGCGCATTGTCGGCTGGATGGCGCACCGTCTCGAGGAGGTCACGAGCGGCGGCAAGATCATCCGCCCGGCCTATAAGCCGCTGGCCAAGTCGACCGTGTACAAGAATCTGGATGAGCGCGGCTGACCGCCGGGTTTTTCTCCGCACCTGCAAAAACGCAGCGGGACAAAGTCCCGCTGCGTTTTTTATTTGCTGAACCGCCGGCTCTTGCTGTCAGCCGTACGGTGCAGGCGAAATTAAATTTTCGTGCGCCACAGCCCGTGCAGGTTGCAGAATTCATATACCGCCTCGGGCGTTTCGTCCGCCGCGACGCGGAAGCTTGCCTCGGGCGCGCCGGTATGCGGCAGCGCGCGGCGGTAGATCCCCTTATCCGTTACCAGCCAGATGAACGAGATATGGTGCTCCTCGCTCATCGGATGGGTGACCTCGCCGACGTTCGCGCGCACGGTGTCGCCGTCCACCTCGACGACCGGCACGTGCTTTTCCTGCGCGCCGTCCGTTTCGCCGGCCTTAAATTCCTTCATCGGCTCGCCGCAGCAGTAGACCGGCACGCCGTGATCCTCCACCATCTCAATGATGTTGCCGCAGTGCATGCATTTGAATACCTTCAGTTCCATTTGCAAATCCTCCTTTGACTCCTAGTGTTGCTCGTTTTTGTGCGTTTACGCGCCGTGCGCGTATTTTATCAGCAAACGGCTCTGCCGCTTGCAAAAAATGGACGAGCTTCGCCCGTTCATTTTTTTCACAGGCGGACGGTCGGCAAAATCGAAATTTTGCCGTCTGTCCGGCGCAATAGGTGTTTCAGCCGCAGGCTGAAACACCGTCCCCCGTTTAAAGCTGTACGCTTCAAACGAAGTTTTTCAGTAGCCTCGCTGGCCGCCCAGAATATCGTCGTGATAGATCCAGTCGCGCACGTTTACCGTGTCATATGTATCGCTGTCGCGCCGGATGATCACCTTTTCGATGCCCGCGTTGATGATCATGCGCTTGCACATCGTGCAGGAGTTGGCGTCCGGCATGATTTCGCCGGTCGACATGTCGCGCCCGACCAGATAGAGCGTCGCGCCCAGCATCTGCTCGCGCGGGGCGGCGATGATGGCGTTGGCCTCCGCGTGCACCGAGCGGCAGAACTCGTACCGCTCGCCGCGCGGGATGCCCATTTTCTGGCGGATGCAGGTGCCGATGTCGATGCAGTTTTCACGGCCGCGCGGCGCGCCGGTGTAGCCGGTCGACACGATCACGTCGTTTTTGACGATGACCGCGCCGAAGTTGCGCCGCAGGCAGGTGCCGCGCTCGAGCGCGACCTGCGCCATATCGAGATAATAGTTTACCTTGTCCCGTCGGTTCATGTTTGCCCTCCCACAGTGATGTTGATTCATCCGGTCAGCGTGCCGTTTTCGAGATACAGCCGCCGCGCGGCGCGCGCGGCGGCGGCGCGGTCATGCGTGATCAACACGACCGTGTTGCCCTTGCGGTGCAGCCCGTCCAGCAGATCGAGCACGTCGGACGCGGCCTCGGGGTCCAGCCCGGCGGTCGGCTCGTCCGCCAGCACGACGCACGGCTCGGTAATGACCGCGCGCGCGATGGCGACGCGCTGCTGCTGGCCGCCCGAAAGCTGGCCCGGCCGGTGCGCGGCGCGGTGCGACAGACCGACCGACGCGAGCGCCTGTTCGGCGCGGCGCAGCCGCTCGGCGCGCGGCACGCCCTGCAGGGTCAGCGGCAGGGCTGCGTTTTCCAGCGCCGTCATGCCCGGGATGAGCTGGAAGCGCTGGAATACAAAGCCGATCTTTTCGCCGCGCAGGCGGGCGAGCGTTTTGGGCGGCAGGGCGGACACGTCCTCCCCGCCGAGCAGATAGGTTCCGTCCGTCAGCGTGTCGAGCAGGCCCAGAATATGCATGAGCGTACTCTTGCCCGAGCCGGACGCGCCCGTGATCGAGACGTATTCCCCATCCCGCACGGTAAGGCTGATGTTGTCGAGCGCGCGCACGCCGCTTTCACCATATATTTTACTCGCAGATATGAGCT
The DNA here is from genome assembly GCA_030524205.1 of Eubacteriales bacterium. Classification (GTDB taxonomy): domain Bacteria; phylum Bacillota; class Clostridia; order Oscillospirales; family Butyricicoccaceae; genus Agathobaculum. The sequence goes on along the minus strand of JAUNGZ010000016.1, from coordinate 21,774 downwards.
TTAGCAAGGCATTTTCCCTCCCATTCCCATTCAGTTTGGGAAAAGGCGGGGTTATTTATGCATGTGCTCGGCCTGTTCCAGCCGGCGGATGTGCGGGCTGCGGCGGAAATACAGGCAGGTGGCCACGCCCAGCACCGCGAGCCCGGCGAATAAAAGCGCCGCGCCCGCGCCCTTGCCCGCGCCGAACAGCGCCCGGAACGGGCTGTCCGCCGTCTGCGCCGCCATAAACGGCTCGCACACATGGTCGACCAGCGCGCCGCCGAGCAGGTAGCCGACCGGGATGGTGAAAAACTGCAGGCTGTTGCGCGCCGCGTAGACGCGCCCCTGCATGCGGATCGGGATGTGCGAACGGAACAGCACGTCCAGATTGGCGTTCATCACCGGGATGAACAGCCAGCCGAGCACCGCGCCCACGCACCAGACCGGCAGGCTTTTGCCGAGCGCGAGGATCAGGTTTTCCGTGCTCATCGCGAATAAAAGCGAGCCGACGATGGCGCGCACGCGGCTTTTGGGCGCGGGCGCCAGCGATACGATCAGACTGCCCGCCACGTTGGCAAGCCCTGCGCACATCTCCACCAGACCGAGCGCCGCCCGGCCGCCGTCCGGCCGGGGCAGCAGCATCGCGGGCAGCGCCGCGTTGTACATCGACGCGGTCAGGTTGATCGCGGCGAGAAAGAGGATCAGATCCAAAATGCCGCGGTTGCGGCGCAGAAAGCGCAGGCCGCTTTTCACCGCCTGCAGAACCGGCTCGGGCGTTTCCGCGCCGGCTTCGGGCTTGGGAACGCGGATAAAAAACGCGAGTGCGGCAAAGGCCACGGCGAACGTCGCCAAATCAATCAGGATGACCGCGTCCATGCCCGCAAGGGCGTAGGCGGCCGTCGCCAGCACCGGCGAGAGCACGGTGGTGAGCGAGCACGACAGCGCGCGCAGGCCGCCGACCCGCTGGTACTGCTCGCGCGGCGCGAGCAGGCTGGCCGCCACGTCGGAGGCGGGCTGCTGCAAGGTGTTCATCAGGCCGTTTAAGGCGTTGAGCGCGTACAAATGCCAGATTTGCAGGCAGCCCGCGCGCAACAGCGCCAGCACGCCAAGCGTTGAAAGCGCGGCCAAGCTGTCGCACACGAGCATGGTGCGCTTTTTGTCCCAGCGGTCGCTGAGCGCGCCCGCGAAAATACTCAAAAGCACGTAAGGCGCGTAGGAACAGACCGACAGCAGCGCGGTCGTCAGCGCCGAGCCCTGCTGCTCGTAGGACCAGACGACGAGCGCGAAGCTGGTCATCGCGCTGCCGAGCGCGGAAAGCGCCTGCGTGCTCCACAAAAGCAAAAAAGCTTTCAGACCCGCGAAGGGCGGGTTGTTTTGTTGTTTCATGACTTTGCTCCTTTTGATGGGTTGGTAATTCATTCATCAAAATGCAAAGCCCGTGCGGACGAAGCTAACGATGATGCTTCTCCATGCAGTCCCGTCCGTCTGTCAGACTTTGCATGGAGCCGCGGCAATGCAGAGGCGCACGGCAATCCCTCCAATCATATCGTGCTAGCATTACTGTACCATATCAAACGCAAAACGGCAACCGCCCGTTAAGCGATCTGCGCCGCGGGGAATGTAAACGATGCCCGGAAGGCCTTGAAAATAAAGGCTTTCCGGGCATCGGGCGTGTCAGGCGCGCCATTATGGTAAGCGGCAAAAATTTTAGAAAAAGCGGCTGCTCCGCATGTTTAATGAAGCGAGCTTAAGAAACGCTTTAAGTCGATGATGTAGACAGGGGTTACATTGGCATTGATAAGGAGGCGATGGGTGCAGCAGGAAATATGCATCGGCGCCTGTGAAAAAAGCGAAGGCTCGTTCAGTTGCTCAATGGTTATGCTTAGCTGGTACAGCTTTTCCACATCTTCATCCGTCACTTCCCAGCATACGATATAATCCATCTCATCAAATACCTTCCGTGCATCGTCAAAGTCTTTGACAATGTTTTTGAGGTGGGACTTGAATTCGATGACGACCGTCCGGCCGTTCCATTTGGCATAAAGGTCATACTTGCTGCGGTATCCGGAGATCAGCGGCTCCACGTCGCTGATATGGCCGGCTCCGATGAGTTCATAAAATATAGCGGCGACTGAGGCCTCTTGATCTTTGGGATTCTTTCCAAATTTTATGGCGCTATGGCTGAGATCCGGCAAGGCTTTGATTTCGTCAATCAAAGCTTCTTTATTCCATTCGGCAGAGTACGGTTCGACAGAGCCGCTGACATACTTGACAATATACTGAAGGAAGCGGTTGAAAATTTCCTTTGCGTAGCCTTTATAGATGTTGGCGGTAAGCCCGTGGATCGACTTGCGGCCGATATCAAAACTCAGACAATCGTCCTCAAAAAGAATAAACATGTTCGACCAGTACCCGGAATACCCCGCAGAAGGATGTTCAACGGTGATTCCGGTCGGCATTCCCTTTACAGCGGTATAAATTCCAGGACGGTGCAGCACAAAGCTTTTTTCGTTAAGCCAATTTTCGTCGGACAGAAGGCTGTCAGTCGCAAGGCCTTCTTTGAGACATAGCTGATCCCAGATTCTGCGGGAAGGAACAAAGCACGCCCAATAGCGGATTTCTCGGTAGCCGCCATGCAGAAAGGAGCCCTTTGCGGCAATCACCTTATTCCGCAGCTTTGTGCGCTTCTCGAGATCGGTCCTGTCCCCTCCGTGCAGCCACTCTTCAAACTCGTCAAGGGATATTTGCTCATGCGGCAGCAGCATGTCGGTAGGTAGGAAATAGCTGTATGAAATGCCCTCCTTGGCATGGCCGCCGTTATAGTCAGTCATCTCCAATACAATTTTAATGGGGGAGACCTCTTTCCAAATGGCGCTTGTATTGCCCACGGCGGTTTTGGTGCGCAAAATATATTTCATCTGGGGAATCGAGAGGGAGAATAGCTGTTCGTTCTCAATGCCCTTTAATATGATTTCTGTGCCGCGGAAGGGTTCGCTGTACTTTTCATACGAAACTGAGAGATATTCGGGACTGGTTTGCAATTTCCATAGCCGCGCATCGCTGATTTCCGCCTGCGCACTGCCAGAATCGTTGCCCGTTATAATTTTAAAATAAGTGCTCTGGAAATACGCAAATTTCAGCCCGACGCCTTTTTCCCCAATCTGGCTCTCATCCTCCAGCTTGTCTGTGGAAAAAGGGCGCAAAAGCTCAACCAGCTTTTCAGGCGCAATGCCGCATCCATTGTCGCGGATGGAGATTTCTTTTCGCCTGCAATCAATGTATAAATCAATTTCGCCTTGCGTAAAATCCGCTGCGCGGTTAATGGCGTCGACAGAATTTTGAATCAATTCGGCCAATATGTCCCAAAAGTTATTATAGCTGTCGTCGATGCCGCGAATGCTTTGGCGAATCTGATTTAGTGTGGGGGTTAAAAAATCCTTGAAAATTTCACTCATTTCAATCTGTCCTTATTTCTCTTTTTAGCGGAAAGATGCGGCTTATCACGCCTGTTTTCCCAAATAGGCCAGAATCTCGGCGGCGTTGCTGTCGGGCTTGACCTTGGGCATCACCTTTTCAATGACGCCCTGCTCGTCTATGAGGTAGGTGCTGCGCACCACGCCCATGCCCACCTTGCCGTAAAGCTTCTTTTCCTGCCATGCGCCGTAGGCCTCGATAACCGCGTGCTCCGGGTCGGAGAGCAGCACGAAGGGCAGCTCATACTTGTCCGCGAATTTCAGATGGGAGGCCGCGGAATCCTTGCTGACGCCGATAACCGCCGCATTGCTTGCCTCGAAATCGCCGTAATGCTGCGCAAAGGCGCAGGCCTGCCGGGTGCAGCCGGGGGTGTTATCCTTGGGATAGAAATAGAGCACAACTTTTTTGCCCAGAAAATCGGACAGGCGGACAGGGGTTCCGTTTTTGTCGTTCAGGGTAAAATCCGGGGCCTTGGTACCAACTTCCAACATAGCATATACTCCTTTACACTTCAATCGCAACTTTTATGACGCCGTCCCGGCGGTGTTCAAAGAGGTCGTAGGCGGCCTCGATATCCTTTAGGGGGTAGGTGTGGGTGATGAGGGGGACGGTGTCCAGTTTCCCCGCCGCGATGAGCGCCAGCGTCTCATCGCAGCTGCAGCCGTCCACCCCGCCGGTTTTAAAGGTCAGGTTTTTGCCGTACATCGTTGGCAGAGGCAGAGTCTGAGGCCCGTCGTACAGGGCCACGACCGTGACGGTGGCGTTGGGCCGGGCGCATTCCCAGGCCATGCGGAAGGTCTCGGGAGCGCCGGCCGCCTCCAGCACTACGTCGGCGCCGCCGTGCGCGCCGTGGGCGCGGACCGTTTCCATGACCCGCTCCGGCGGGGCAGTGATGACCTCCGGGTAGTGCGCGCGGACAAAGTCCAGCCGCCGGGGGTCCTTATCGCAGACGATGATCCGCTTCGGCCCTTTCAGGCGCACGCATTGCAGGGTGCAAATACCTGTGGGCCCCGCGCCGATGATGAGCACGGCGTCCTCCGGCCGGATCTCGGAAATCTGCGCCGCCCAATAGCCGGTGGCCAGCACGTCGCCCACCAAAAGAGCCTGTAAATCGCTGACGCTGTCCGGAATTTTGTTCAGCCCCTGATCGGCGTAGGGAACACGGACATACTCTGCCTGCCCGCCGTCGATGCGGCAGCCCAAAGCCCAGCCGCCGTCCGGATCGGTGCAGTTGTTGACCCAGCCGCGCTGGCAAAAGAAGCATTTCCCGCAGAAGGTCTCCACATTCACCGTCACCCGGTCGCCGGGTTTGACGGCGGTGACGGCGGTTCCCACCTCTTCCACCACGCCCACCATCTCATGGCCCACGGTAATGCCCGGTACGGCCCGGGGCACGGAGCCGTGCTTGATGTGCAGGTCGCTGGTGCAGACGCTCCCCAGCGTCACCCGGACGATGGCGTCCCGCGCTTGGAGCAAAACCGGCTTTGGCTTATCCACAAGAGCAAATTTGCCCTGTTCCATGTACGTATAGGCTAGCATGCGATTCACCTCGGGGTTATTATATCGTTGAAGCGGGGAAAAAGCAATCCTTTGCAAACTGAGACAGCATTTTTTGCAAGCGGATATGCCTGCTTTGCAATTTGCTTGTGTGACCGTATTCTGAGGATCGAGACGAAGTGATAAAACGCACCGGATTCCAGCGGAATCCGGTGCGTTTTTTGCTGCGAAAGTAATATGATATCCTGAAATACTCGGGGTATCGGCTCGACGAGCCGCAACGACGTTTGAAAATAAAAGCGTCAAGCGGGAGCCGGGAAAGGGATTCGCCGCATACTGCGGCGCAACCGCCGGGGAAGCCGTTTTCAGCGGCCGCGAGCGCACCGTCACAGCGCCGGCAGATTGTTCCGCCACACGCCGGTTTTGTAAAACAGGAAGGACAGCCCGGTGCCGAGGAACCAGCCGATCGGCCAAGACAGCCAAATGCCCAGCTCGCTGCCGATCACGTGGAATAGGATGATGGACAGCGCCACGCGGATGATCAGGTCGGCGAAGGTCGTAATCATGAACGGACGCATCGCGCCCGCGCCGCGAAGGACGGAGTCGCAGACGAATTTGACGCAGATCAGCGCATAGAACGGCGCGACGACGAACAGATACTGCCGTCCCACGGCGATCACGCCCGAAACGCTGCCCGCCGGCACGAAAACGCCGACGATTTGGTCCGCGAAGAGCAGGAAAACCGCGGTGAACACAACGGACAGACCAATCGCGTACTTCGCGCCCGCCTTGAGGCCGGGGCTGATGCGGTCGAGCCTGCGCGCGCCGATGTTCTGCGCGACGTAGCTCGACAGGCCGGAGGAAAACGCCATGCAGCAGGTCAGCCCGAACGAGCTGATTTTGATGGCCGCGGAATACCCGCCCATGACGGCCGGGCCGCAGCTATTGATTAGGTACTGGATGATCACGTTGCCAACCGATACAAAGCTCTGCTGCGCGATCGAGGGTACGCCGTAGTTGGTCAGCCGGCGCAGCATATCGAGCGAAAACAGCAGAAAATGCCCGCCCGTCTCAAAGGAAAAGACGCGGCGCAGCAAAAGCAGCAGCGCGATCACGCTCGCCGCGCCCTGCGCGATAAAGGTCGCCCACGCGACGCCCGCGACGCCGAGGCCGAGGCCCGCCACGAACACGAGGTCGAGCAGCACATTTAAAACAGAGGAGAAAATCAGCAGCGCGAGCGGCGTCCGGCTGTCGCCCATGGCGTTGAAAATGCCCGTGCACACGTTGTACAGGAACAGGAACAGCAGGCCGAACACATAGACCCGCAGGTACAGCGCGCCGTCTGCGAACACATCCGCCGGGGTTTGCAGGGCGGTCATAATGCCGCCTGCCGCAAACGTGCCGATCAGCGTCAGCAGCAGGGCGACGGCGGTCGTCGTCAGAAGCGCGGTGGATACGGCGCTTTTCATGCGCACATAGCGCCTTGCCCCGAAAAGCTGGCTGACCAGCACGGAGGCGCCGATGTTGACGCCGGTCGCGACCGCGACGAAGAGCTGCGTGATCGGGAAGCTGGCGCCGACGGCGGCAAGCGCGAGCTCGCCCGCGGCCGCGCTGGCGGCGAAGCGGCCGACGATGATCGAGTCGGCCATCTGGTAAAGCTGCTGGAACGCGACGCTGAGCAGCAGGGGCAGGGAAAACCAGAACAGCTTTTTTGAGGGCGACCCCTCGGTTAGATCGGTTGTCAAAAAAATTCACCTTCCAAAAGTCAGAGAAATTGGCTCCCCCGTTCCCGGGGGAGCCATACGGATGCGGAGATTTCGGTTATTGCTTTTTGTGTTTGGCGGTAAGCACGAGAGCCGCGACCAGCAGCAGCGCCGCCCCAAGCCCGAGGGCGACGAGGCCGTTGCCGGTGATGCCGCCGGCCAGATAGCCGACAAGGCAGATCGCCGCGATCAGCAGCGCATAGGGCATCTGCGTCGAAACATGGTCGATGTGGTTGCACTGCGCGCCCGCCGAGGCGAGGATGGTCGTATCCGAAATGGGCGAAACATGGTCGCCGCAGACCGCGCCCGCAAGGCAGGCCGCGACCGTCATGACAAGCATGGTGCTGTCCACATCGCCGAACACGGGCAAAACGATCGGGATCAGGATGCCGAAGGTGCCCCACGAGGTGCCGGTAGCGAACGCCAGCCCCAAGGCGATCAGGAAGAAGATCGCGGGCAGGAACATCGTAACGCCCGAGGCGGGGTTTACAATGGTCTTTACGTAGCCGCCGATGTTGAGGTAATCCTCCGAGCACACGCCGGACAGCGTCCACGCGAGCGTCAGGATCATCAGCGCGGGCACCATTGCGCGGAAGCCCTCGGTAAAGGACTCGCAGAACTGGCCGAAGGTCAGGATCTTGCGGGGCAGGTACAGAAGGGCCGTGAAAATCAGCGTGGTGAACGAGCCGAGCACCAGCGCGGTCGAGGAATCGCAGTTTGCAAACGCGTCCACAATCGAGGCGCCCTCCAGAATGCCGCCGGTGTACAGCATGCCCGAAATGCACAGCACGATCAGCACGACGATGGGCAGGATCAGGTCGGACACCTTGCCTGCGCCGCCGACGACGTGCGTTTCCTCCGTATGCTGGAAATCATCCTGCTCGTGGCGCTTTTGGTACTTGGCCATCGGGCCGAAGTCGAAGTCGGACGCCATCAGCCACATCAGGAACGCGAGCGTCAAAAGCGCGTACAGGTTCATCGGGATGGTTTTGAGGAAAAGCGAGAACCCGTCGATCGAGGACGACTCCGGCAGGGACGAGCCGACCGCCGCCGCCCAGCTGGAAATCGGCGCGATAATGCACACGGGCGCGGCCGTCGCGTCGATGATATAGGCGAGCTTGGCGCGCGAGATGCGGTACTTGTCCGTCACCGGGCGCATGACCGTGCCGACGGTCAGGCAGTTGAAGTAATCGTCCACAAAGATGAATATGCCGAGGAACGAGGTCGCAAACGACGCGCCGCGGCGGGTTTTGATGCTTTTAACCGCCCACTCGCCGTAGGCGCGGGACGCGCCCGATTTGGTTACGAGCGAGACGAGGATGCCGAGCAGCACCAGAAAGATGCAGATGTTGATGTTGCCGCCGAGCTTGTCGCCCATTACGGTAAACGTGGTTTCCAGCGCGTGCAACGGGTTAAAGCCCGTGAAGAGCAGCGCACCCGACAGAATGCCGATCAGCAGGGAGGAGTAAACCTCCTTGGTGATGAGTGCCAGCGCGATCGCAATGACCGGCGGCAGCAGGGTCCAAACGGTAGCCGTCATTTTATATTTCCCCCTAATATTCCGTTTTGCAGGGAGAAGTCCGCATTTCCCCTGCAAGTCCCTTTTATTTTACATGTATTTTACCGGGTTGACAAGGCCAAAATACGGCGTTTTGCGGCGGGCGGCACGGTTTTGTGCAATCTGCGGGGGAAAACGGACGGAGAACGGGGGGATTTGTCAAATATGGTTCACGCGCCGGTAGCGCCGCCATTCGGCGAGCGCCTCGCGCCGCAGCGCGAGCACGCCGACGAGGTTGGGCAGCGCCATCAGGCCGTTGAAGGCGTCCGACAGCGTCCACGCAAGCTCAAGGCGCATGGTGCAGCCGGCGGCGGTGGCCAGCACGAACAGGGCCTTGTACACCGGCACGGCTCGCGCGCCGAGCAGGTATTCCACCCCGCGCTGCCCGTAATACGACCAGCCGAGCAGCGTGGAAAACGCGAACAGAACGAGCGAGACCGACACGAACCCGCCGCCGAGCGGGCCGAACACGGTGGAGAACGCGGCGGCGGTCAGGGCCGCGCCCGTTTCGCCGCCCGCACCGTACACGCCCGAGCACAGGATGACGAGCGCCGTCACCGTGCACATGACGACCGTGTCGAAGAACACCTCGAACACCGCCCACATGCCCTGCTCGCACGGCTCCTTCGCGTCCGCCGCGGCGTGCACCATGACCGACGAGCCGAGCCCGGCCTCGTTCGAGAACACGCCGCGCGACACGCCGATGCGCACCGCCCGCGCCAGCCCGCAGCCCAGCGCGCCCGAGGCCCCCGCGCGCAGGCTGAACGCGCTTCCGACGATCTGCCCGAGCGCGGGGCCGAGCGCCGCCCGGTGGGCAAACAGCACAAGCGCCGCGCCGCCCATGTAAAACAGCGCCATGGCGGGCACGAGCGTCTCGGTGACGCGGGAAATGCGCGTGAGCCCGCCGAGCAGGGTCACGCCGAGCAGAACCGCCGTGCACACGCCCGTCGCGAGCGGCGGTACGCCGAACGAGCCGGAAAGCCCGGCGGCGATCGAGTTGCACTGGCTCATGTTGCCGATGCCGAAGGAGGCGAGCACGCAGAACAGCGCGAACGCCCCCGCGAGGAACGGGCTGTGCAGCCCGCGCCGCAGGTAGAGCATCGGCCCGCCGCGCGCCGCCCCGTCCGGTCCCTTTTCGCGGTAGAGCATGCCGAGCGTGTTCTCGGCGAACGCGGTCATCATGCCGAAAAACGCCGACACCCACATCCAGAACACCGCGCCCGGGCCGCCGAGCGTCAGCGCGGTCGCCACGCCCGCGATGTTGCCCGTGCCGACCGTCGCGGCGAGCGCAGTGCACATGGTGGCGAAGGGGGACACCGCGTTTTTGCCGTTTTTCGCGCGCGCCGCCCCGGTGAAGCACGAAAACAGCGTCTTTTTAAACCAAAGCCCGATATGGGACAGCTGAAAAAATCCGGTTTTGACCGTGAAATACACGCCCGTGCCGACGAGCAGCACGAGCATGGGCGGCCCCCAGACAAAGGCGCGCACCATGTCCGCGAGCAGTGCGATACGTTCCAAAAGCATAGACATCCTCCCTCATTCGGAGAAGTATATGCTTGACTTGGCCGGTTTTTTCCGGTATACTGCAAGTTACAACCAAAGAACAGACAGTTCGTCACCATCCTGTCTCAAAACAAAACTAAGGCGCACCCCGGCCATGCGGCGCGGGGGATTTGTTGTGACGGCATCTCTGTTTGGGGCTGCCGTTATTTTTTTGCCGAAAAGGAGGCCGAACATGGCCGGACTCACCCGTTATTCTGTCATCGAGGACAAAAATCCGCGCGAAATCGTGCTGCTGCGCGGCCGGGGCTGCGCGTGGAGCAAATGCGCGTTCTGCGACTATCATCTGGACGCGTCGAAGGACGAGAGCGCGAATTTTGCCCTCAACCGCGAGGCGCTCGCGCGGGTCACCGGACGCTTTTCGCGGCTGGAGGCCATCAACTCCGGCTCGTTCGCCGAGCTGGACGAACGCACGGTGCGGCTGGTCGAAACGGTCTGCCGCGAAAAGGGAATCCGCGACCTGCATATCGAGAGCCACTGGCTGTTCCGAAACGGCCTGCCCGCGCTGCGCTCGCGCTTTGCCGCCGGGGGAATAACGCTGCACGTTAAAATCGGCGTGGAGACGTTCGACGCGGACTACCGCGAGCGCGTGCTGCGCAAGGGCATTCCCGAGACCGACCCGGCCAAGATAGCCGAAAAATTCGACGACTGCTGTCTGCTGTTCGGCCTTTCCGGGCAGACGGCGGCGGGCATGGCGCGCGATATCGAGACAGGGCTCAAACATTTTGACCGCGTGTGCGTCAACCTGATGGTGGAAAACTCGACGGCGGTGAAGCCGGACAAGGCGGTGCGCGCGGCCTTTGTGCAGTCGGTTTATCCGGTATATAAGGCTGACCCGCGCGTGGATATTCTGCTGAATAACACCGATTTCGGCGTAGGAGGAATGGAAAAATGACAAACGAAATGCTGCTGCTCGGCTCGCTCGTCGTGCTTTACGGCGCGGTGCTGCTGTGGTTCTATCTGTTCGGCGCGGGCGGGCTGACGGCGTTCACCGTGTTCGCGACCATCGCGGCAAACATCGAGGTGCTGCTGCTCGTCGACGCGTTCGGCATGGAGATGACGCTGGGCAATATTCTGTTTGCCACCACCTTTCTGGTCACCGATATATTGAGCGAGACGATGGGCAAGAAAGCCGCGCAGCGGGCGGTTTGGGCGGGTATCTGCGCCAATCTGCTGTTTATTCTGGTTTCGCAGTCATGGCTGCTGTACGTGCCGTCCCCAAACGATTGGGCCGCGCCCGCGATGCGCACGGTGTTTTCCAACACGCCGCGCATGATGCTGTCCTCGCTCGCGGTATACGCGATCGCGCAGATTTTCGACGTTTGGCTGTACCATAAATGGTGGGCGCTGACCGAAAAGCGCACGGGCGACCGCCGCGCCTGGCTTTGGCTGCGCAACAACGGCTCAACGCTGCTCTCGCAGCTCGTAAACGCCATGCTGTTCACCTTGTTTGCGTTTTACGGCACGTATGACTGGGGCACGCTGCTTTCCATCGCGCTGTCGAGCTATGTAATTTTTATTTTCACCTCGCTGCTCGATACGCCGGTGGTTTACCTTGCGCGGCGGCTGCATGACAAAAAAGCGGGGCGCACCGCGGAGACGGTGTGAATTACCGCCTGTGGGCGGCGCGGGCTTCTGCGCGGCAGGCCCCTCCGCTTCGGCCTCCGCCGTCCTTTTTCGGAGCGGTGTGCCGTGCGGGAGGGACGATGGAATCGGCCCGGGCTTCCCGCTATAAATAAGGGAAAAGAGGAAATTCACAAGAGGGGAGAAACCTACGGTTTCTCCCCTCTTGCGCGCCTGCCGCGCGTGCGGCAGCGGTTCCCGCCGTTCCCGGCGGCGCCCCCGAAAAGCTTACCCGATCATGTGCCCTGCGTTCTGCGCCGCCTTGTGCATCGCATGGCCGGCCTTGTTTGCCGCATGCTGCGCGCTTCTGCGGATGGAGGGATTCATCATCGCGCCGGCCGCCACCATCGAAACGACCGCGCCCGCGACCGCGCCGGTCGCAATGCCTGAAATAAAGGGAGATACTCGCATAATCTGTCCGCCGCCTTTCCTTATAAAATTTGCTGCTTGGTGCTGCAAAATCAGTTTGCCCGCTTTGCGCGCGAAGTTGCGCGCCGCGCCGAAACAACAAAAATTGCATAAAAAAACAATTTCGTTTTGTGGCTTCGACTGTTTACAAACGGCCGTTCATAGGATATAATATATTTCAATAATCCGCCTTTAAGGCGCGGCCTGCGAGCCCGCCAAGGCAGAAAACAGTGCGTACGCCGTCAGCCGGAATTAGGGGGACAGGTGTGAGTTGGTGCGGCTTTCTGCTCTTTGGCGGAAAGCTGTTTTTTTGTAAATTTTTGTCCGAGGGAGGTGGCCGGGTGGAGAAGGCCGTCATACTCGACGCGGACGGCGTGCGGCGCGCGCTGACTCGCATCGCGTTTGAAATCACCGAAAAAAACCAAGGCGTGGAAAACGTGCTGCTCGCCGGGATCAAAACGCGCGGCGTGTATCTGGCCGGACGTTTGGCCCAGAAGCTGGGCGAGGTCGAGGGCAAGGCCCCGCCCGTCCTCGCGCTGGACGTGACCCCGTGGCGGGACGACATCCCCCGCGCGCAGCGCCCGCTCCCGCCGCCCGACCCGCGCGTCGAGGGCGCGGCCGTCGTCATTGTGGACGATGTGCTGTACACCGGGCGCACGGTGCGCGCGGCGATCGAGGCGGTGTCCCATCTGGGCCGCGCGGGGCGCATCCAGCTCGCCGTGCTGGTCGACCGCGGCCACCGCGAAATCCCAATCCGGCCCGACTATATCGGCAAAAACCTGCCGACCTCCAAGGACGAGCGCGTGCGCGTACGCCTGACCGAGGTCGACGGGGAAGATAACGTCGTCATTTTTGAGAAGGAAGAATAGCCGTCCGCTTCGTGGAAAGGAAGATTGTTTTATGTCGATTCAAGCACTGGTAGAAAAGATCAAGGAAAAAGGCAACCCCACCGTCGCGGGGCTGGACGCCCGTTTGGAGTATATTCCGCAGCATATCTCGGGCCGCAACATGATGCTGCACGGCGAAACGCTGCGCGCCGCGGCTGAGAGCGTCGTCGCCTTCAACTGCGGGCTGATCGACGCGCTGTGCGATATCGTGCCGGCCGTCAAGCCGCAGGCGGCGTATTACGAGCTTTTGGGCTCCTACGGCGCGATGGCGCTCAAGGAGACGATCGACTACGCGCACGCCAAGGGCATGTACGTCATCGGGGACATCAAGCGCAACGACATCGGCGCGACCGCCGCGGCGTATGCCGAGGCGTATCTCGGCAAGACCCGCGTGGGCGATACCGAGATCGCGCCCTATGGCTGTGACAGCGCCACCGTCAACGGCTATCTGGGAACGGACGGCATCGAGCCGTTCTTAAAGGAGTGCCGCGAGCGGGACAAGAGCCTGTTCGTGCTGGTAAAGACCTCCAACCCGTCCTCGGGCGAGCTGCAGAACCGCGATATGGAGGGCAAGCCGCTGTACGCCCGCATGGCCGAGATGGTCGCGGGGTGGGGCGAGGGGCTGGATACGCCCTGCGGCTACAATCAGGTGGGCGCGGTCGTCGGCGCGACCTATCCGGAGGAGCAGAAGATCGTCCGCGCGCTGCTGCCGAAGTCGTATTTCCTCGTGCCGGGCTACGGCGCGCAGGGCGCGAGCGCGCAGGATATCGCAAACGCCTTTAACGACGACGGCCTCGGCGCGATCGTCAACTCCTCGCGCGGCATCATGTGCGCGTGGAAAAAGACCGGCGGCGACGGACACGACTATAAGGAAGCCGCCCGCGCGGAAGCCATCCGCATGCGGGATGAAATTGTGAATGCTATACGGTAAACCAAAACTGGGGATGTGGAGATACAATATATGAAAAAAGCGTATTTACTGCTGGCGGACGGGACGCTGTTCGAGGGCGCGAGCGTCGGGTACGAGGGGCGGAGCATCGGCGAGGTCGTGTTCAACACCGGCATGGCGGGCTATCAGGAGGTGCTGACCGACCCGTCCTATTACGGGCAGGTCGTCACGATGACCTACCCGCTGATCGGCAACTACGGCATCAATTTTGACGATTACGAGTCCCGCAAAAGCTGGGTTTCGGGCTTTATCATGCGCGAAATGGCCGAATATCCGTCCAACTGGCGCTGCAAGCACACGCTGGACGATTACCTGAAGCTGCAAAAGGTCGTCGGCCTCGCGGGCATCGACACCCGCCGCCTGACCCGCATCCTGCGCAATTCGGGCGTCATGAACGGCGTGATCTATACCGAGGGCTTCGAGCCGGACGAAAAAACCATCGAGCAAATGAAGGCCTACGCCGTGAGGGACGCGGTGAAGGCCGTCACCTGCGCGGACAGCGCGGTTTACCCCGCAGAGGGCGAACAGAAATACCGCGTGGCGCTGTACGATTACGGCGTCAAGTATAATATCGAGCGCGAGCTGCAAAAGCGCGGCTGCGAGGTCGTCACCATCCCCGCGCTGACCCCGGCGGACGAGGTGATCGGCAAATTCGACGGCGTGATGCTCTCGAACGGCCCCGGCGACCCGGCGGAGAACGTAGAGGTGGTCGAGATCCTCAAAAAGCTGCTCGAAAGCGGCATGCCGATCTTCGGCATTTGTCTGGGCCATCAGCTTTTGTCGCTTGCCATCGGCGCAAAGACGGAAAAGCTTAAATACGGCCACCGCGGCGTCAACCACCCGGTCAAGGACCTCGACGAGGACCGCACCTATATCACCAGCCAGAACCACGGCTACGCGGTCGTGGGCGAGTCGGTCGACCCGGCCGTCGCCCGCGTGCGCTATGTGAATTTGAACGACGGCACGGTCGAGGGCGTCGAGCATATCGGCCGTCCGGTCTTTACCGTGCAGTACCATCCCGAGGTCTGCCCCGGGCCGATGGACACCGGCTATCTGTTCGACAAATTCATCGAAAACATTGAAAAAACGAAGGGAGGGGTGTAAGGATGCCGCTGCGCAAGGACATTAAAAAGGTAATGGTGCTGGGCTCCGGCCCGATCGTCATCGGTCAGGCGGCCGAGTTCGACTACGCCGGCACGCAGGCCTGCCGCGCGCTGCGCGAGGAGGGTCTCGAGGTCGTGCTCGTCAACTCCAACCCCGCCACCATCATGACCGACAAGGCTATGGCCGACAAGGTCTACATCGAGCCGATGACCATCGAGGCTGTGGAGGAGATCATCAAAAAGGAGCGCCCGGATTCGCTGCTGCCCAACCTCGGCGGCCAGACCGGCCTGAACCTCGCCATGGAGCTGTGCGAAAACGGCTTTTTGGATAAAATGGGCGTAAAGCTCCTCGGCGCCAAGCCGGACACCATCGCCAAGGCGGAGGATCGCCAGCTCTTTAAGGACACGATGGAAAAGATCGGCGAGCCGTGCATCGCCTCCAAGGTCGTGCACACGGTCGAGGACGCGGTCGAGTTCACCCGCGAGATCGGCCTGCCCGTCATCATCCGCCCGGCGTACACGCTCGGCGGCACGGGCGGCGGCATCGCCTACACGTGGGACCAGCTGCGCGAGATCGCCGCGTCCGGCATCATGTACTCCCGCGTCGACGAAATCCTCGTCGAAAAATGCATCGCGGGCTGGAAGGAAATCGAGTACGAGGTCATGCGCGACGCCAAGGGCAACGCCATCACCATCTGCAACATGGAAAACGTCGACCCGGTCGGCGTGCACACGGGAGACTCGGTCGTCGTCGCGCCCAGCCAGACGCTGTGCGACAAGGAATACCAGATGCTGCGCACCTCGGCTTTAAACATCATCACCGAGCTGGGCATCGAGGGCGGCTGCAACGTGCAGTACGCCTTAAACCCCGAATCCTTCGAGTACGCCGTGATCGAGGTAAACCCCCGCGTGTCGCGCTCCTCCGCGCTCGCGTCCAAGGCAACCGGCTACCCGATCGCCAAGGTGACCGCCAAGATCGCGGTCGGCTACGGCCTCGACGAGATCGAAAACGCCGTCACCGGCAAGACAAAGGCCTGCTTTGAGCCGACCATCGACTACTGCGTGATCAAGTTCCCGCGCTGGCCGTTCGATAAGTTCGTGTACGCGGATTCCTCGCTCGGCACGCAGATGAAGGCCACCGGCGAGGTCATGGCCATCGACAATTCGTTCGAGGGCGCGCTGATGAAGGCTGTGCGCGGCTGCGAAATCAAAATGGAGAGCTTGGCCGCGCCGCGCTTCGCCGCCAAGAGCGACGCGGAGATCCGCAAGGGCGTTGCCACGACCGACGTGGACCGCCTGTTCCACATCTGCGAGGCGCTGCGCCGCGGCATCATGACCATCGAGGAGATCCACGAGATCACCACGATGGACACCTTCTTCCTGCACAAGTTCCAGAACATCGTCGACATGGAAAAGGCGCTCGCGGCCGCCGGGACCGTCGACGCCGCGCTCTACCTGCGCGCGAAGAAGATGGGCTTCCTCGATAAGACGATCGAGCAGCTCTCCGGTGCGGACATTTCCGCCGTCAAGCGCCTGCCCGTTTACAAAACGGTCGACACCTGCGCCGCCGAGTTCGAGGCCGAGACCCCGTATTACTATTCGACCTACGACGAGGAGACCGAAACAAAGCCCTCCACCGGCAAGAAGAAGGTGCTGGTTCTGGGCTCCGGCCCGATCCGCATCGGACAGGGCATCGAATTCGACTACTGCTCGGTGCACGCGGTCTGGGCGCTCAAAGCCCTCGGCTGCGAGACCGTTATCATCAACAACAACCCCGAGACGGTCTCGACCGACTTCGACACCGCCGACCGGCTGTACTTTGAGCCGCTCACGCCCGAGGACGTGACCGGCGTGGTGAACGCCGAAAAGCCCGATTACGCCATCGTGCAGTTCGGCGGGCAGACCGCCATCAACCTCGCCGCGCACATCGAGTCGCTCGGCGTGCCGATCCTTGGCACGCCCGCGTGGAGCATCGACGCGGCCGAGGACCGCGAGAAGTTCGACGTGATCCTCGAAAAGTGCGGCATCCGCCGCCCGGCGGGCCACACCGTCATGACCGAGGAGGAGGCCGTGCGCGCCGCGGACGAGCTGGGCTATCCCGTCCTCGTGCGCCCGTCCTACGTACTCGGCGGCCAGGGCATGGAAATCGCCTACAAGGAAGAGGACGTGCGCGAGTTCATGCAGGTCATCACCCGCAACAAGGTGGAAAACCCTGTGCTGGTCGACAAATATATGATGGGCCGCGAAATCGAGGTCGACGCGATCTGCGACGGCGACGATATCCTGATCCCCGGCATCATGGAGCACATGGAGCGCGCGGGCGTGCACTCGGGCGACTCGATTTCGGTTTACCCCGCCATCACCATTGAGGACAAGCACAAGCAAACGCTCATTCGTTACACCGAGGCGCTGGCAAAGTCGCTTTCCGTGCTCGGTCTGGTCAACATCCAGTTCGTGCTGTATAACGACGAGGTGTATGTCATCGAGGTCAACCCCCGTTCGTCCCGCACCGTGCCGTATATTTCCAAGGTGACCGGCGTGCCGATGGTCGATCTGGCCACCCGCTGCATGTTCGGTGAAAAGCTGCGCGATATGGGCTGCGGCGTCGGCCTGCATCCGGAAAGCGACCATTACGCGGTCAAGGTGCCGGTGTTCTCGTGGCAGAAGCTGCGCGATCTGGACACCCAGCTCGGGCCGGAAATGAAGTCCACCGGCGAGGTTTTGGGCGTGTCCACCTCGTTCCGCGAGGCGCTTTTGAAGGGTCTGCTCGGCGCGGGCTTCCAGATGAAGAAGAAGGGCGCGGTGCTCATTTCCGTGCGCGATTCGGACAAGCAGGAGGCTATCCGCATCGGCGAGCGGTTCGAGGCCCTCGGCTTCGACGTGTACGCCACCAGCGGCACGGCGAACGTCCTAAACCGCCACATGGTCGCCACCAACGCGGTGCGCAATGTGGACGAGGACAGCCCGAACATCATCGACCTGATCGAGTCGGGCAAGATCGACTACGTGATCGCGACCTCGGTCAAGGGCCGCCACCCCGAGCTTGGCTCGGTGCACATCCGCCGTACGGCGGTCGAGCGCGCTATCCCGTGCCTGACCTCGATCGACACGGCCTCCGCGCTGCTGCGCTGCCTCGAGGGCGATATCAAAATCGAAAATTGCGACATGGTGGATATCAACACCATATGATTCGTTTGAAGCGCACAGCTTCAAACGAGGGACGCCTTTGCCAGCCTCCGGCTGGAAAGGCTATTGCAGAGCAAGGCCGCCGGAAATTAGATTCCGGCGGCCTTGTTCTATTGGTAAAAACGTCAGGCGCACGGCGCAGACCGCCCTCACTTGTCCCTCGGACAATTCATCTTGTGTCCTGACTTTTTGGCGCATCGCGCAGCGGTGCGCCATTTGAATTGCGTTTGCGGGCGGGGTCTATATCGCGATAAGTATATACATAAAGAGAGGGATAGCCGTAGCCTGCAAAGATTATGTATTACATCCCAAACAGGCCGCTAGTCAACCTTGATCCGCTTAAACATCCGGTAGTGGTTGCCGTTTTCGTTGCGGTACTCGCCGCGCTGCTCAAAGCCGAATTTCCGGTAAAAGCCCTTGGCGCGCGCGTTTTTCTCGGCCGCGTGCGCGACTAGATATTCCCGCCCGAGCGAGCGGTACACGCTGATCGCCTGCCCGAGGATCTGCTGGGACAGACCGTGACCGCGGTACGCTTCGTCGATGCAGAAGCCGCCGACCAGACCGACGCCCGGCTCGTCCTCATACCGTGTGTTCAGGTAGACGAGCGCGGCGGGCGAGCCGTCCTCCAGACAGCCGAAGGTCACCGAGCGCGGGCTGATTTTCTGCATCTCGGCCACATCCGCGAGCAGCTGGTCCGGATGCAGGCCGCTTTCGGAGCCGTAGGCGTTTTGGTGCAGCTCCCGCATGAAGCGGACAAGCTGCGCCGCGTCGCCCTCGTCCATCGGGTCGGCGCGGCGGAACCAGATCTGCGGGGTGTTCGGCACGCCCTTGTTGTCCGTCCAGCCGATCGAGGCGAAGGTGGACAGCGCGGCGGGCAGGTGGGAGGCGTCGTTTTCGTACACCACGCGAACGCTGTCGGGCCCGTCAAACTCAAATTTGGCAACGCAGGTGTTGTCGCCCCAGCCGATCTCGCCCATCTGCTCCGGGGCGAGGCCGTGCGCCAGCGTCAGCGCGCCGCGGATGGCCGAGCCGTGCGTGACGACGGCAAAGGCTTTGCCCTCGTTTTCGCGCACCAGCCCGCGCACGCCGTCCAGCATGCGCCGCCCGGCGTCGATCACGCACTCGCCGTGCGGCGGGCGCGCGTCCCACGGACGGGTGCGCCACAGGGCGTATTCCGCGGGCCAGAGGCGGGGCAGCTCGGCCCAGGTCAGGTCCTCCCAGTCGCCCATGTCGATCTCGCGCAGCACGGGACGGATTTCGACCGGCAGCCCGTGCGGCGCGGCGACGGTTTTGGCGGTCGTGCGGGCGCGGAACAGGTCGGAGGCGTAGACCGCGTCGAGCGGCACGCTTTCAAAGCGCTTTGCCAGATGGGGAAGCTGCTCGTAGGCGCGCGGGGTGAGCAGGCTGTCGTACTGCCCGTGGCAGCGGCGGTAGACGTTGCCCTCGGCCTCCGCGTGGCGGATGAGATAGACGGTCGTTTTCATGCGTTTACCTCGACCGCGCCCGAAAGCTCGCGGACGGACTTTACGCCGTGCGCGTCCATCCACGCGGAAAGCTCATGAAGCGCCTTAACGGGAGCCGTTGGATCGGCGAACAGCACCGTGCCCATGGCGACCGCGTCCGCGCCCGCGAGCAGCATTTCGACGATATCGCGCCCCGTGCGGATGCCGCCCATGCCGAGAATCGGCACCGAAACGGCCTTGCGCACCTGATAGACCATGCGCACCGCGACAGGAAACACTGCCGGGCCGGACAGGCCGCCCATGACGTTGGACAGGATGGGCCTGCGGGTCTCCACGTCGATGCGCATGCCGAGCAGCGTGTTGATCAGCGACAGCGCGTCCGCGCCCGCGGCCTCGGCGGCGCGGGCGATTTCGGCGATGTCGGTCACGTTGGGGGACAATTTGACGATCAGCGGCTTTTTGGCCTTGGCCTTGGCCGCCGAGACGACCTCCTGCACCATATCGGCGCGCGTGCCGAAGGCCAGCCCGCCGCACTTGACGTTCGGGCAGGAGATGTTCAGCTCGATCAGGTCGACGTCCGCGTCCGAGATCTTTTCGACCATGCCCTCGTACTCCTCGACCGTGTTGCCCGAGACGTTGGCGATGATTTTGGTATCGTACTGCCGCAGGAACGGGATCTGCTCCTCGATAAACCGGTCGATGCCCGGGTTTTGCAGGCCGACGCAGTTCAAAATGCCCTGCGGGGTCTCCGCGATGCGGGGCGCGGGGTTGCCCAGCCGCTCGGTCGGCGTCAGGCCCTTGACGCCGATGCCGCCGAGCAGGCCGAGGTCGAAAAACTCGCCGTACTCATGGCCGAAGCCAAAGGTGCCGGACGCGGTCGTGATCGGGTTTTTGAGCGTGACGCCGCAGAAATTTACGCGCAGATCGGCCATTACCATTCCACCTCCTCAGCGTCGAACACCGGCCCGTCCTTGCAGACGTGGCCGTATCTTGTTTCGCCGGTTTCCGCTTTGAGCGCGCACGCGCACACCAGACACGCGCCGATGCCGCAGCCCATGCGCTCCTCCATCGACACCTGACAGGGCAGGCCCGCGGCCTTCGCCAGCGCGGCGATGGCTTTGAGCATGGGCTTCGGGCCGCAGGCGGCAACGCCGGTCGCGTCCGACAGCCGCTCCTTCAGCGCGTCGGTCACAAAGCCGTGCACGCCGAAGCTGCCGTCGTCCGTGCAGACGGACGTGGGGCAGAGCTTGCGGAAATCGTCCGTCAGGATCGCCGCGTCCGCATTCCGGAAACCGAGGATGGCGCGCGGCGCTTTGCCTTCGCCCGCGGCCTTTTTGACGCAGGCGAGCATGGGCGGCACGCCGATGCCCCCGCCGACGAAAACAGGCCGGTCGCCCAGCGCTTCCAGCTCGAACCCGTGCCCGAGCGGGCCGAGCACGTCGATTTCGTCGCCCGCCTGCCGCGCGGCCAGCCACTTGGTGCCCTCGCCCTTGACCTGAAACACGAGGCGCAGCCGCCCCGCGCCGTAATCGCAGATCGAGATCGGCCGCCGCAGCAGGCTGCCCTCGCCGCAGGCGATGTGCACAAACTGCCCGCACTGCGCCAGCGCCGCCGCGCCGGGCGCGTTCAGCAGCAGCGCGTATAACCCCTCGCCCAGCCGCTGTATGCTTGCGACCGTGCCAATTTCCTGAATTGCCATAGAATGAATTCCCCTTTCGGTGGTACTGCTTTTATTGTACAGGAATTTGCGCAAAAAGGAAAGAGGGGCGGCCGCTAAAAAGCCGCGCCGTACCCGCGGACTTCGCGCAAAAAATGTAATTTTCAGCCGGTTTGGTTGTGCACGCCCGCCTGACATATGATAAAATAATAGCAGATAGGCGGGACGACCGCAGGACGGGGAGGCGGTGTATTGCCAATATCTCATATTTTGCTGGTGGAGGGCGACGCGGGGCTTGCCGCGTACATCCGTCGGCGGCTGACCGGCGCGGGCCACCGCGTTTCAACAGCCGGCACGCTGCGGCAGGCGCGAGACGCGGCGCGCGGCGTCCGGCTCGACCTGATCGTGCTCGACCTTGCGCTGCCGGACGGCTCGGGCGCTGCGCTGTGCGGCGAGCTGCGCGCGGTCACCGACGCGCCCCTGCTGTGCCTGACCGGCGTGGCGGAGGGCGGACAGGCCGCGCGCAGCCTGCGCGCGGATACGGAGAAGGAGGACAGCTACTACCTGTACTATCTCCTGCGCGCGTTTGAGCAGAAAGGCCATATCGACAGCGAGGACATGCCCCAGATGTTCCAGTCCAGCTGCCGGAAAAAGGACAAGTATCTGG
>JAUNGZ010000015.1:32936-58482 GCA_030524205.1 Eubacteriales bacterium | reverse complement strand
GAGCTCAACCGCGTACGTAGCAAGGATGGTAAAAGCGCTTAGAAAAAAGTCGCTGCATTGACAGGCCGCGGAGCGGTCGGTGGGAAACGCCTTTGCGGAAAACGGTATGCGAGGGCGCTGGAATGAAAGCCGGCCGGAACGATAGAAGGACGATGGCCGTGATATCGAGCGGTAGTAAGGAATGCATTCCCGTCAAGGCGTTTGAAAAGCCTTTGACAGAGCAGATAGGGTGCGAGTATAATTTGGTGTAATAAAGATGAGCGGTTGGGCTTGCTGACGGGAGCCGAAACGACAAAAAAGTGGGCAATGGAGGGCGTAAGGGTGAAAGAAAGCTTGAGAAAAGCGGCGGCGCTGCTGCTGGCGGTGGTAATGCTGCTGCCCGGAACCGGCGCTTTTGCGGCGGGGGACGACGGCGGGGCGGTAATCCCGCCAGACAACGCCTACGAGTTTGCAAACGGCGTCATCAACGGGCTGGAAAAAGACTATTTGCTGGAACTGACCGAAGCGCAGCGGCAAAGCCTTCGTTTAGTCATTCCCGCTGAGATCGGCGGCGTTCCCGTGACGGCGATACGGGATCGTGCGTTTCAGCCGGATTATTATATGAATACAGATAAACCGAAGGACTGCGTGTACGAATTGGATTTCAGCAAGGCGGAGAGCCTTAAGACCATAGGGGGCTACGCATTTCGTAATTGCGCGTTTCGAGGCGCGCTGCAATTACCGGAATCGCTGACGGCGGTGGGGGACTGGGCGTTTGCGCCTGACTCAGGCAGCCAAAACGTATTTAGCGGCACGCTGTCTATTCCGGCCTCGGTTGAAACGCTGGGGAGCAGCGTGTTTGCCGATCAATTGTTTACCAAGGTGGAATTTGCGCCCGAAAGCAAATTGACGGATCTGAAAACGGCGTTTCGGAATTGTCAAGCACTGACAGGGGCGCTGTATCTGCCGGCGGGGGTTGAAAAGCTGGCGTCTTCCGCATTTAGTGAAACCAAGCTGGAAACGATCTATCTGCCCAAAGGAATCACCGTGGATGATTATTCGGCGTTCCCTGATCCGTCAAACGGTGATTTGAAAGCCATTGTCTGCGATCCGGATGATTATGATAGGATGAAAGAAAAACTGAAATCATCTTCCCAGCGAGCGGCCAAGTTGGGCTACCCGGTCACGGTGGCGTTCCGGCCCGCCGAAGGGGCCGCGCCCGCGGAACTGAAGCGCTTGTACAATCAGCCGCTGAACCTCGTCAAGCAGGCGGACGGCGCTTGGCGAACAGACGCGGCGTTCCAGCTGCCCGAAGTGACAGGCGTGCCGGAGGGGTATGAGGGGAAATGGTCATTCTCTCAAGACGAGCCGCAAGCGGTGAGCCAAACAAGTGTGGTTTCGGGCGACACGCTTTACGCGTTTTACAAGAAAATCATAGAGCCGCCCACCATTGTTTACAGCGACGGCATAGATAAAGTGTACGACGGATCGCCGAGCGTGCTGTCCGCCACAGCGACGCACCCGCTGTATAGGCCGAGCAATCAAATGGTGGAAGGCGCGGTGCATATTTATTATTTTTGGGGCTGGTACACAATCAATGGCGGCGTAGAATACGATAAGCAGGCGAGCGGATGGGATAAGAACACATATGATATCGGCAGCGTGCGCGCACCGTATCCGATTGCTTGCAGATTGCAGATTCAAGCTTACATAATTGAAAACGGGGAAAAGAAATTTTATTATGCGAAAGCGCATGATTTTGAAGTGGATCTTCGCAAAGGCACGCCCAAGGTCACCCCGCAGTACCCGAAAACGCCGTTCCCATATGGGAACGGTGCGCTCCCGGGGATATCGGCAGAGGTGGAGAATGATATCCCCGGGAGCATCCAATGGTCTGCCGGCCAAACGCTTCAGCCCGGCGGCAGCGCCTATCAATGGACGTTTACGCCGTCCGATACAAAGAACTATAATATCGTATCGGGCGCGGCCTATCTGTACGCCTATGAGGAGGGAGAAGCGGCCGAAGCGCCGAAAACAGAGGATATACTCGAAGAGTTGATTCCCGAAACGCCCCAAGAGCCTGTGCAAAACCCGGACCAGCAGAAAAATATTCTGGATGCGAAAATACTGGTCGAGACAACGGAGGAAACGGTTTCGGACGACCGGCGGCAGGCGATCAACGAAGCGCTGGCCAAGCTGCCGCAGGTGGAGATCGCCGCAAAGGGTGGAGCGGTACAAGACGAGGCGGCGCTGTTGGAAAACATGACCGCTGAAGACGCTTACGCGCTGCGGGCTGATGATAACGCAAAGTATCAAATTGTTGTTTCGATGGAGGACAAAGAACCGAGCGAGGGCGAAAAAACGGCGATAGAGGCCGTGCTGGACGGCGCGGCAGTGGGCGACGGGCAGGCGGTAACGGTAAACGAGAGATTGACGGTAGGCGGCAAGACGGAGGAACGGCAGCTGGATGAGCTGCGCCGACCGATCAAGCTGGTTTTCACCGTACCGCCGGAAATGGCGGGAGCGGGGCGCGCGTTCAGCGTGGCGCGCACGCACACCGACGCATCCGGTATCGTGCATGCGGCGCTGCTGCCGGACGAGGACAGCGAACCGGCTACCGTAACCGTCAGCAGCGACCGGTTTTCCTACTATGCGCTGGTGTATTGGGAGACCGGCGGCAGCAGCGGACATCATAGCAGCGGCAATGCCTCCGGCAGCAAGCCGGCGCAGCCCGATCCGGAGGAGCCCGGGCCGGCGGAAACGCTGGAGGATATCGCCGGGCACTGGGCGGAAGCGGAGATCCGCGCGGTGGTGGACGCGGGAATTTTCAGGGGAACGTCTGAAACGCTGTTCGAGCCGGAGGGTACGATGACGCGCGGCATGCTGGTGACCGGGCTTTACCGCTTGGCCGGCGGTCCGTCCGTGGACGCGGCGGCGGCGTTTGCGGACGTTGCGCCGCAGGCATGGTATGCCGACGCAGTCGCGTGGGGCGCTTCGGAGAAGCTGGTAAACGGGTTTGAGGATGGCTGTTTCCGGCCGGCGGACGCCGTCACACGGGAGCAGGCGGCGGCGTTCCTGTATCGGGATGCGCTGCGGCGCGGACTCGTCCAAAGCGGCTCGGACGACTTGCAAGCGTTCCAAGACGGCGGTATGGTATCGCCGTGGGCGCGCGGCGCGGTTGGCTGGGCGGTTCGGTCCGGGCTGCTGGCCGGAAAGCCGGGCGGCAGGCTTGAACCCGGGGAAACCGCGACCCGCGCGGAAACCGCGGTGCTGTTTCACCGCTACATCGAGCTGACAAAGCATACAGGGTAACTTGCGGGCGTGTTGGTTTCGTGCCTTTGGATTAAAATACGGCACTGTTCTGTTCCGGACGGCTATAACGGAGCGGCTCATCGCGATTCCCGGCTTGCTTGCGCGGATAAAATGAACGCAGCGAATGCAGCAGCGATAAGGCCATAGGCGCAGGAGCAAGCGCCGGGAAAAAAGAAAAAGCCTGCAAATGCTCTTTGAGCATTTGCAGGCCCGGAAAATGTTGGCGCCGCCAGCCGGAAGCGAACCGGCACAGTATCGCTGCCGGTGGATATGCGCTTCATTAGCAACGGAAGCTTTCATACTACCATTCGCATTGTTCTATTGTGGATTTCAATAATAGGAGTAACACATTTTTTTCAAGCGACGTCTTGTTCATCAGAGCCATCGACAGGCTGATTTCATCAGTAGTCCAAGGCTTTGTGCTTCTTAATTTAATGACGTTGACCGTACAACGCGGCATTCCCTGCAGACTGATGATCAGTTGTTGGGGGATGCCGCTTTTTTGTTAAAGAGACTGCGCATAGAGGGAGTATATCATCTGCGTAGTCCAAAGGCTCTTTTTATAAACGGCCGGCAAACCCGTGCAGAGGAGAAACAGCGGACAGGAGGACCGCGTCAGTTTTTTCTGAGATAATTCGAGGATTCTCGTTTGTAGTACTCGCGGAAGGCTTTGGGCGGCATTCCCTTATATTTCTTAAAAACGCTGTAAAAGTGATTGATATTCGTGTACCCTACATGCCTTGCAATGTCTACGATCGACATGTCCGTTGTCAAAAGCAGATTCTGCGCTTCTCCCACTCTGCGATTGATAATGTACTGCATCGGTGAGAAGCCGGTTGCCTGCTTGAAAACATGTGACAAGTAGTAGGAATTAAAATGGAAGGTATCTTCAATATCTTTCAGTGTGAACTTTTGATAATAAAACTGGTCAAAATACTCCTTCATTCGCACACCCAACGTACTGTCCTTGCGGTACAGATCCATGGGATCTTCGGCTTTCTGCTGGTCGATGAGCCAAAGCGTCAGCAAAAGGATGGTGACCGTCAGCCTTTGGCAGGTTTCCTCGAAGCCGGCGCTGCGCAGAGAGCAGGAATCCAATATCTGTGCGAACATTGAGGAAAGCAGGCTATACTGCGAGCCGGATTTGACCAGCAAAAATCCCTCCTTGCAGTTAAACTCGAAGTTGGACACGCTGATCCCCAATGATTCCAGAGGATCGCTGGGAATGCTGTGTTCGTCATGCAGCACACCGCGATTAAAGATCAAAATGTCGCCCTTTTGAGATACGCAAGAAGTCCGCCCGCAGAGGATACGGCTTCTTCCCCCATTCACAAGCACGATATCCGTATATTCCTTGTGGCTGTGCATCGGATGCGACCAGTTGGGATCTCGGGTTACCAGACTGAGGCCTACAAACTGCGGGTAATGATCAAGCGTAAATGGAAATTCGCTGTTGTCAATTGCCGTGCAGTTAAATTTGAACATCAATGTTCCTCCCTTCGCCATACTTTGGTTTACAAGTTTATTATAACGATGGCGCTATACAAAAGCAAGAAAGCAACATATTCCAGCAACATACCTGAATAACCTCACTAAAATCATGCCAAAATCCGACGTTTTTAAGCAAGTTTAAGCAATAGAAAACCCGGTTTTAGAATAGCGGCAATGCGTGGCAGATGTTATGCTATATATACAAAAACGATTCAGAAATACGGCTGTATATGTGAAAACCGCCAAGATGGCATTGAGCAAAGGAGGACAAGTGATGGCACAGATGGTAAAAGCTGCTGTATTGACCGCGCCGGGGAACATAGAAATCCGCGAATTCCCCTTCCCGGCACTGCAAAAGGGCAGCGCGGTGGCAAGGGTTCTATCCGCTGGGATTTGCGGCACGGATAAGCACACCTACCTCGGAGAAACGAAACAATACGCAGGCACAAAATCGGCGGCAGACGTGGCCTTTCCGTTAATCCAAGGTCATGAGAATGTGCTTGAGATCGTGGAGATCGATCAGGAGGGCAGCGAGACTCTCGAGTTTTACAATCAAAAGCTGAAGCCCGGCGACCGTGTCACCATGTGTCCCGACGTTACCTGCGGCACCTGCTTTTACTGCACGCATTTCCCGGTTTTCCCATGGTGCGACAGCTTGCAGCTCGGCTATGGGAATTCGCGCTCCTGCGCGCAGGCCCCGCATCTGTTCGGAGGCTTTGCAGAGTATATTTACATCGTGCCGGGCACGCGGCTTTATAAGGTGCCGGATGCGCTGCCTGACGATATTGCGTCCTTGACCGAGCTGATGTGTGTTGCGTATTCCCTTGATAAGGCCAAGGAGTTCAATTCCTTCTCCGGAGAGGGCTTTTCCTTTAATGATACCGTGGTCGTGCAAGGAACTGGCCCGCTTGGGCTTGCGCATATTATCAAGGCGCGTATGATGGGCGCAGGCAAGATTATCGCCACGGATATTTCGGACTATAAGCTGGAAATTGCCCGGGCGTTCGGCGCGGATTTTACCCTGAACGTGAATACGACTACGCCGGAAGAACGGCTTGAGCTGGTGCGTGAGCAAACGCATGGACTGGGCGCGGATATTGTGGTCGAATGCGTCGGCCGGCCTCATGTGGTTGCCGAGGGCATTTCAATGCTGCGCAAGGCCGGCATGTATCTGGAAACCGGCAACTTTGTGGACTGCGGCCCAATGCAGCTCAGCATCAACGAGATCTGCACCAAAAATATCCGCGTAATCGGTATGAGCAACAATGCCTATACCGGCTATCGGCCTTCGATGGAAATGATGGTGCGTACTTTGGATAAACTCCCCTGGGAAAAGTTTATCAGCCACCGTTTCCCGCTGGAAAAAGCGGAGGAAGCGATAAAAACCAGCATGAGTCCTGAAAGCATGAAAGTTATTATTAAACCGTAACTGCGGCAGTTCGCCACATAAGGAGGTGCTGTAAATTGTCCCAAAGAGAGATTGTGTCTGTTACTGCCCGGCAGATTTACACCATGCGCGGTCATCCCGGCGTGGAAGCGACTGTTGTGACGCGCGGCGGCGCGAAGGGTACCGCACTGTGTACCTCTGGCATATCCGTCGGCGTGCATGAGGTGCCGTTTTGTTTGGACGGAGGCCCCCGGTGGGGCGGCCGCGGCGTCACAAAAGCGGTTGAGAACATCAACCGCACCATTGCGCCGAAACTGATCGGTATGGATGCATCAAAGCAGTTCGAGGTGGATCAGGCGCTCCTGCAGATTTGCCCGGACGCAAAGCGAGAGCTGGGCGGCAATGCCATTGCCGCTGTGTCCGCGGCCGTGCTTAAGGCGGGAGCCGCGAGTCTGGATATCCCGCTTTACAGACATATTGGCGGGGAGAACGCCATGTATTTGCCTGTTCCGGGCGTGCATTCTGTGGTCGGACATGAGCGCTACGGCGGCGGCGTTACCGAACCCGGCGGAAAACCCTCCTATTCGTTTACCTGCTATGACTTTTCAAGCTACTCCGAGGCGTCTTACGCCGCATGGGAGGTACAGCAGCTCTGGCAGGCTAAGATGAAAGCGATGGGAATCTATCCCCCCAACCGCTTTGACGCCTATGTTGTACCGGAAGGATATTTCGACTCCGACGAGGAGCTTTGGCAAATGATGGCGGAAACCATCTGCGAAGCCGGCTACGAGGGACGGATCGGCATACAGGTCGATGCTGCCGCAAACTGCTATTACGACGCGCAGGCAGGCGTTTACCGGGGACTGTTTTCGCGCAAGGAAAAAACAACAGAGGAGCTGATGGAGCTTTACAAATACGCGGTAAGCCACTATCCGTTCGTTATCATAGAGGACCCGTTCCAAGAGGAGGACTATGAAAGCCACGCGCGGCTCGTCAAGGAGATCGACATTCAGGTGGTCGGGGACGACCTGTTCACCACGGATCCTGAACGGCTGGCGCATGGCGCCGCGCTTGGCGCGGCCAACACGGTGCTGCTCAAGGTCAATCAGATCGGTACGATATCCGAGGCGTTTGAGATGGTGCAGCTCGCCTACCGTTTGGGATACGGTGTAATGCCCTGTGAAAGCAGGGGCGAAGCGGAATCCATTGCCGATTACTGTAAACGGGCGGGACGGGAAACGCTGCTTTGTTTCCTGCCCTGCCTGTTTAGCGTTTCAGCCTGCCTGTGGTCGGATTGCCGAAAGGGAGAGGCCGTATGCGGCCGTGCGGTGCGGCCTGATCGCCCGGCCGGTTTCAAACGCGGCCGCGACAGCGGAGAGCCTGAGAAGGCTTTAACAATCTGATACGGCAAATGCGGCTGCACGCATTTTTCGTAAGGCCATAGGCGCATGAGC
This sequence comes from Eubacteriales bacterium, assembly GCA_030524205.1. Taxonomy (GTDB): domain Bacteria; phylum Bacillota; class Clostridia; order Oscillospirales; family Butyricicoccaceae; genus Agathobaculum. Next base: position 50,859 of record JAUNGZ010000015.1, on the reverse strand, counting down.
AAGCGCCGGGGAAAAGAAAAAGCCTGTAAATGCTCAAAGAACATTTACAGGCTCAAGAAAGGTTGGTGCCGCCAGCCGGAATCGAACCGGCACAGTATCGCTACCGGGGGATTTTAAGTCCCCTGCGTCTACCAGTTCCGCCATGGCGGCGCACTCCATTATTATACCAGACGGGACGCGGGCTGTCAAATACCGCGTCCCGTCCGCGTTCATGCTGTTATTTGTCGAACACCGCTCGGTCGAGCGCGCCGTCCTGATGGGCGACGATGGTTGTGCACACGGCGTCGCCCGTGATGTTGACCGCGGTGCGCGCCATGTCCAAAATGCGGTCGATGCCCATGATCAGGCCGATGCCCGCCACAGGCAGGCCGACCGAGTCGAACACCATCGCCAGCGTAACCAGACCGACCGACGGCACGCCAGCCGTGCCGATGGATGCGAGCGTCGCCGTGGCGATGACCGTCAGGTAATCGGCGGGCGTAAGCGCGATGCCGAACGCCTGCGCGACGAACACGACCGCCACGCCCTGCATGATCGAGGTGCCGTCCATATTGATCGTCGCGCCGAGCGGCACGGTGAAGGACGAAATGCGGCGCGAAACGCCCATTTTATCCTCGAGCGTTTCGATCGACAGCGGGATGGTCGCGTTCGAGGTCGCGGTCGAAAACGCAAAGCCCATCACGGGCGCGAATTTGCGGATGAATTTCAAAGGGTTCAGCCGCGTGAAGGCCGCGAGCAAAAGCTGGTACACGCCGAGACACTGAAGGACGAGCGCCAAAAGCACGCAGACCATATATTTGAACATCGGCTTCATCGCTTCTACGCCGAGCTCGGAAAAGGTTTTGGAAATCAGGCAGAACACGCCGACGGGCGCGAGCCGCATGACCATCATGGTCATTTCCATCATGATATCGTTGCCCTGCTGGAAGAAATTCGTGACGAGCTGCACCTTATCCTGCAATTTCGCCAAAATCACGCCGATGATCAGCGCGAACAGGATGATGGGCAGCATGTCGCCGCCCGCCAGCGCGCCGATCGGGTTTTTCGGGATGATATTCAGCAGCGTGTCGGCAAAGCTGAGGCTTGCGGCGGGCGCGGCGGTCTCGGCCGCCTGCACCTGCGACATATCCAGACCGCGGCCGGGATTGATAAGCCTCGCCACGCCCAGCGCCACCGAAATCGCCAGCATGGTCGTGACCAGATAGAAGCCGATGGTCTTGACGCCGACCTTGCCGAGCGTTTTTGTGTCCCCGATGGCGGCGGCGCCGCAGACCAGCGAGCAGAACACCAGCGGCACGACCAGCATCTGCATCAGGCGGATGAAGCCCTGTCCGGCAACGTAGAACACGCCGTTTACCAGCACGTTCTGCACGAAGGGCACGTCCGCCGCAAAGCGGTGCAGCAGCGAGCCGCAGACCGCGCCCGCGAGCAGCGCGAGGAAGATCGTCGTCGTCAGGCCGAGCTTTTTCTTCTTTTTGGTTTCGCTCATGCAATCCCGCCCTTCTGCCGCGCGGAAAGGTACGCGGCCAGCGCGTCCTTCCAGTCCGGCATCCGGTAAATGCCGGTGATGCGCATCATCATGTTGTCGAGCAGCGTGAAGCGCGGCCGCAGGGTTTGGCCCGCAACCGTCGATTCGACAGGAGTGTCTCCGTGCCCGCTGAGACGGAGGATTTCGCGCGCAAATTCGGCGCGCGAGCACGCTCCCTCGCAGGAGGCGTGGTACAGACCGTATTCGCGCGCTTCGATCAGGTATTCGATGAAGCCCGCCAGCGCGTCCGCCGAGGTAGGGGAGGAGATTTCGTCCCCCGGCAGACGCACGGCTTCCCCTTTTGCCGCCGCGTCGAGCACCCCGTCGACAAAGTCATAGGTGCCCGCTCCGTACAGCCAGGACGAGCGCACGATCACATGCTTGTCGGTCAGCTCTCGCACGAGCTTTTCCCCCGCGTATTTCGACTTGCCGTACATCGTGACCGGATGCGCCTCGTCGAATTCACACAGGGCCTCGGACGCCGCGCCGTCGAACACGTCGTCGGTCGAGAGCTGGATGAGCTTGGCGTCGAGCCGCCGCGCGGCGACGGCAAGGTTGCGCGCGCCGAGCGCGTTGATCTGGTACGCAGCTTCCGGACTGCGCTCGCATTCGCGCACGTCGGTCAGCCCCGCGCAGTTGATGATGACGTCGGGATGGTTGATATCGGCAAAGCGGTTGACCTCGCGGCTGTCGCCCACCGGAACGTCCCGGTCGCTGCACAGCAGCTTATAGCCGGTGGAATAGTCGAACCGGCGGCGCAGCGCCGAGCCGAGGCGGCCGCCCGCCCCTGCAATCCAAATTCGGGTCGCGATACTCAATCAAAACACCTCTTTTCTTTTTGCAATACAAATGAGAATAACATATTATACCATAAAGAGGGCGGGTTTAAAAGGGCGGAAGCGGCGGACCGCCCGCATGCGGCGCAAAAGAATATGCAAAAACGCTTGACTTTGACGCTGCGTAAGCCTATATACTGAGGTGCGTGAGGAGGTGAAACCGATGGAATACAGCATCCATGCGCTGTCCGAGCTCGCCGGGGTGAGCGCGCGCACCCTGCGGTATTACGATCAGATCGGGCTGCTGCGGCCCCGCGGGAAAACGGAAGCGGGCTACCGGCTGTACGGCGAGACCGAGGTCGATCTGCTGCAGCAGATTTTGTTCTACCGGGCGCTGGGTCTGGGGCTGGCCGAAATCGCCCGCATCGTGCAGGCGGACGGGTTCGACCGGCTCGCGGCGCTGAAGGCCCATCTGTCCGCCCTGCGTGCACGGCAGGCGCAGACCGCCGCCCTCATCGAGGCCGTTCAAAAAACCATTTTGTCACTTGAGGGAGGAACGAAGATGAGCGATACGGAAAAATTTGAAGCCTTTAAAGCGCGCGCCGTGCGCGAAAACGAGAAGAAATACGGCGCCGAGGTGCGCGCCCGCTATGGCGACGAGCAGGCCGACGCGGCAAACGCCAAGGTGCTCGGGATGACGCAGGCCGACTACGAGCGCTTTGAAGCGCTGAAGGACGAGGTGCAGGCGGCGCTCGAAGCCGCCGTCCGCGCGGGCGAAGCGCCGGACGGCGCGGCGGGCGGGAGAATCGTCCGTCTGCACAAAACATGGCTGGGCTATACGTGGAAGGACTACACCGCCGAGGCGCACAAGGCGCTGGCCGAGGGCTACGCCGCGGACGAGCGCTTTACCGCGTACTACGACCGGAACGTGCCCGGCTGCGCGCGGTTTCTGTGCGAGGCCGTGCGGTTTTGGGCGAAGGAATGACGCAATAAGGAAAAGCGGAGAAAGCCTTTCGGTTTTCTCCGCTTTTTAATCGACGGTATCGCGCAGATAGTCCTTGATTTCTTCCAAAAAGGCCTCGCCGTAGCGGTTGGCCTTGGCTTCGCCCACGCCGCGCACGGAAAGCAGCTCGAATTCGGTGATCGGCTTGCGCGCGGCCATGTCGCTGAGCGTCGCGTTGGAGAAAATGACGTAAGGCGGCACGTGCGCCTTGGCGGAAAGCCCGGCGCGCAGGCGGCGCAGCCGTTCGAACAAACGCTCGTCCACGTCGGCGTCGAGCGGGACGGCGCGCCGCCGCTCGGTTTTCGGCTCCGGCTTTTTCTCGCGCGGCAGCTTGAGCACGAAATCGCCCCGCCCGCGCATGAGCGCGTTGCCCGCGGGCGTCAGGAACAGCGCGTTATAGCGCTCGGGGTCGCTTTGCAGCAGGCCGCGCTCGAGGAGCGCGTCGGTGAGCCCGCGCACGCGCGCGGCGGTACGGTCGGCCATGATGCCGTAGGTGGACAGGGTGTCCAGCGAAAACTGCTCGATCTTTTCGCTTTTGCTGCCGGTCAGCACGGCGGAGACGATCACCTTGCCGAAATGCAGCCCGCGTTCGGCCAGACGGTATACGCAGGACAGGATCTTGCGCGCGTCCACCGTTGCGTCGACCTCCTCAAAGGTGGTGTCGCAGTTTCCGCAGTGGCCGCAGGAAAGGGGCGCGTCCTCGCCGAAATAGCGCAGGATGAAGCGGCGCAGGCACTCTGTCGTCGTCGCGTAGAAGGTCATCTGCCTCAGGCGCTCCATGTCGCGTTCGAGCAGGACGCGGCGCTCCTCGGGCGACAGGGTTTCATCCTCTGTTTCGTGGCTGCGTTCAATCAGAAACCGCGCAGTGTGTACGTCCTGCCCGCTGTACAGCAGGATGCAGTCGGCGGGCTCGCCGTCGCGCCCGGCGCGGCCGGCCTCCTGATAATAGCTTTCCATGTTTTTGGGCATGTTGTAGTGGATGACAAAGGAAACGTTCGATTTGTCGATGCCCATGCCGAAGGCGTTTGTCGCCACCATGACGGGCTTTGCGTCGTACAGGAAATCGTCCTGATTCTGCCGCCGCTCCTCCGGGTCAAGTCCCGCGTGGTAGCGCGTTGCGGCGATCCCCTTGGCGCACAGCATTTCGCACACGTCCTCGACCGTTTTGCGCGTGGCGCAGTAAATGATGCCGCTTTTGCCCGCCCGCGCGGCGAGCAGGCGCGCGAGCGCGGCGGGCTTTCCAGACGGCCGCTCGACCGAAAAATACAGGTTCGGGCGGTCGAAGCCCGTAACCTTGACGAGCGGCTCGCGCAGGCCGAGCGCGCGCACGATATCGTCCCGCACCTGTGCGGTCGCCGTTGCGGTGAAAGCGGAGACGAGCGGGCGGGCGGGAAGAACCGCGAGGAAATCGAGGATGCCCAGATAGCTCGGCCGGAAATCCTGCCCCCATTGGGAGATGCAGTGCGCCTCGTCGACCGTCAGCATCGAGATCGGGACGCGCCGCGCCAGCTCGAGAAACGAAGGCGCGGTCAGCCGCTCGGGCGCGACGTAAAGCAGCTTGAACCGTCCGCTTTCGGCAAGATAGAGCGTTTCGTCCAGCTCGGCGGGCGAGAGCGCGGAGTGGATGCAGGCCGCGGGAACGCCCGCCTCGGTCAGCGCGCCGACCTGATCCTTCATCAGCGAAATCAGCGGCGAGATCACGAGCGTCAGCCCGGGGAGCAGCAGGGCGGGGACCTGATAGCAGATCGACTTGCCCGCGCCGGTCGGCATGACGCCGAGCGCGTCCCGTCCGGACAGGATGGCCGCGACCAGCTCGCCCTGCCCCGGGCGGAACGAATCGTAGCCGAAATATTGTTTCAAAACCTGCTCTGCCGCGCCCATGCCGTTGCCCCCCTTCTGCTTTTTCGGATGGCTCTATCATACCATTTGACCGCGAGAAGAGCAAGCGCCCCGCGCCTTTTCTTCGCGCCGCAGCGCGCATAAAACAGGAAACGGCGGCCTTGCCGCCGTTTCCATAAAAAGCCGCGGCGCAAGGTGAGTTGGCCGAAGGCCAAGAGAAGGTGGTCTGGGCCATGCGCGTGACTTACTCTCGTTTTATCGCCGCGCGGCGGCGGAAAGAAGATAGAGGCCTACGGGCTATACAAAGACGAAGCCCCTTCGGAATCGAAATTCCGAAGGGGCTTCGGCGCAGCGGTTCAAATCAAACCGTGGTTTGATTTGAGGTGTTTTAGTACTGCTGGTCGTTCTTTTTGTTCTGGCTGTTCTGCTGGTTCTTGTTCTGCTGGTTATTCTGCTGCTGATTCGACTGATTCTGGCTCTGGTTGTTCTGCTGGTTCTGCTGCTGGTTGTTGTTCTGCTTGCTCATAACGAATCACCTCTTTTTTTGGATTTTTCAATGCTAGTTTGCCTGTCCGGCGTGAAAATATACGGCAAACTATTGCAGAATCAAAATTTTTTTGATAAACTTTATGTGCGCTTTTCGGCGTTCTTGAAATTTTGTTTTAATTTATTACGATAGAAAGAGGGACATCCAATCATGTCGGGACATTCTAAGTGGCATAACATTGCCAAGCGCAAGGGCGCGAACGACGCGAAAAAGGCGAAAATCTTCACCAAGATCGGCCGCGAGATGGCGATTGCGATCAAGGAGGGCGGCTCGGCCAACCCCGATTTCAACGCCCGCCTGCGCGACTGCATCGCCAAGGCCAAGGCCAATAATATGCCCAACGACAATATCAAGCGCACGCTCGATAAGTATTCGGGCGCGAACGGGCAGGTCAATTATGAAGCCAACGATTACGAGGGCTACGGCGTGGGCGGCGTGGCCGTCGTCGTCGAGACGCTGACCGATAACAAAAACCGCACCGTCGCCGATGTGCGCCACCTGTTCGACAAATACGGCGCGGGTCTGGGCGCGAGCGGCTGCGTGTCGTGGCAGTTCGACAAAAAGGGCGTCATTATCATCGAGCGCGGCGAGCTGGATGAGGACACCGTCATGATGCAGGCGCTCGAAGCCGGCGCGGAGGATTTTCAGGCCGACGAGGAGACGTTCGAGATTTACACCGCGCCGGAGGGCTTTTCGGCCGTGCGCGAGGCGCTGGAAACGCTCGGTTATTCGTTTGTCGAGGCCGAGGTCGAGCGCGTGCCGCAGAACTATATCACGCTTGAAAAGGAAGAGGACATGGCGCAGATGCGCAAAATGCTTGACGGCCTTGAGGATAACGACGACGTACAGGCGGTCTGGCACAACTGGGAGAACGAGGACGATTACGAGGGCTGACCGGCGTCCGGCTCTGCCTTCTTAATAACCGCAAGCAAACCGTTTTGCAGGACACAGCCCTTTTATATAGGTATTCCGCCTATATAAAAGGGCTCGTTTTTTGATGCGGTGCGGCAAAAGCAGACCATGCGGCGGCGTTTTTGCGGATTGGGCTTTTCCTTTGCGGAAAAAACGTGTATAATGGGGAAAAACCCGTATCTGGAAAGGAAGGTTCGTTATGGCTGATTTTGTATCCCATCATCTGTTCGGCGAGCAGGCGCTCGAAGTATTTCCCGCTTCGGTGCAGCAGATCGCAGCCAGACGGCCGGCCTGCTTTTGCTGGGGCTGCCAAGGCCCGGATCCGCTGTTTTACCGCAGGATCGCGCTGGGCAGCCCGCTGCACGGGCTGGGCAACCGCATGCATTCGGAGCGCACGGACGAGCTGTTCGCGGCGCTTGCCCGCGCGGTGGACTGCCTGACCGGCGACAATCATGAGATCGCCGCCGCGTATTTTTACGGCTTTTTGTGCCATTACGCGCTCGACAGCGAAATCCATCCCTACGTTTACTGCCGGCAGGAGCAGATCCGCTCGGCGGACGCCAAGCTGTCCGCTTCGGCGGTGCACTGCCAGATCGAGAGCGATATCGACTATCTGGTCTACGAGCGCCTGTATCAAGAGCCGGTGACCTCGTTCGAGCCGGAGCAGGACTATACGCTGCTGTACGAGGAAAAGGCCGTGCTCGCCGTGCTGCTGCACGCCGTGCTGCGGTCGGTGTACGGCGAAGCCGTGCCGACGCGCGACCTGCGGCGGGCGTTCGATGAAATGCTCGCATGGCAGACCTTCCTGTATTCGGACAGCCGCTTGGTGTACCGCGGCGCGCGGCGGGCAGAGCGCCTTGCGGGGCGGGGCGCTCTGCTGACCGGCCACATGAAGGTTGAGCGCCCGGAGTGGGACGCGCTCAACGAGGAGCGCGATCCGTGGAACAACCTGTGGACGCCGGGCGAAACGCGCACCGACACGGTGCCCGAGCTGTTCGGCTTGGCGCGCATCCGCGTGGCCGCGCTGGCTGCGCAGTATGCCGCCCAGTTTGAAACCGGCTGGCAGCTGAAATATCATTTTGAGCTGCCGTTTGACAACGGCAGCCCCAAGCGGCTCGTGATGCCGCGGGACTGACGCGGTTTTGATCGCGGACGCGCGCTTTTCGACGCCCTCAGTCGCCCCGCCGGCAGGCGGGGCGGCTTTTCTTGTTAGCGCGGGCTATTTTTTGCCCAGCGGCTTTGCATCATCTGGTAGGCTGTGGTATAATAGCCGAAATTCAGCTATTATACAAACTATTGAAACAAATTATACCATAACGACAGTTAGCGCGATGCTCCGGCTGCGTTTATGCAGTCGTTATGGTATAATATAGGAAAAACCTGCCGGGGAGGCCATGAGTTTGCAAGGCGTTTTGTACTATTTTATCGCGGTCAGCGTCATCGGCGCTGCCGTGTGCATCTATGATAAATTGGCCGCGCCGCGCATCTGGCGGCGCGTGCCCGAGCGCACGCTGTTTTTCTGGGCGCTGGTGGGCGGCGGGCCGGGCGTGTATCTGACGATGCTGGCCATCCGCCACAAAACGCTGCACCGCAGCTTTATGCTCGGAATTCCGGCGATCATGATATTACAAATTGCAATTTTAATTGGAATATATAACATATTGTATTTTAGGGGGCTGCTATGACCAAAGCATTGATCCGCCTTTTTGTGCGGGATGCGGAAAATACGCGCAGCGCGAAGGTGCGCGAGCAGTACGGCGTGCTGTCGGGCGCGGTTGGTATTGCGTGCAACGTGCTGCTGTTTTTGCTCAAGCTGACGATCGGCCTGCTGACCGGGTCGATTTCCATCGCGGCGGACGCGTTCAACAATCTGTCGGACGGCTTGTCCTGCCTGATTTCGATTGTCGGCTTTAAGGTTTCAGGCAAGGAACCGGACGCCAAGCATCCGTTCGGCTATGGCCGAACGGAGTACATCGCGGGTCTCATCGTATCGTTTATCATCGTAATTGTCGGCGTGGAATTTTTGAAAACCTCGGTCGACCGCATCCTGCACCCGTCCGCCGTGGCGTTTTCCTGGGTGCTGCTGGCGATCCTCGCGGTGTCCATGCTGGTCAAGCTGTGGATGGGCGCTTTCAACGTCAATATCGGCCGCCGCATCAACTCGCCCGTGCTGATGGCCGCCAGTCAGGACAGCCGCAACGATGTGGTGACCACCGGCGTGGTCGTGCTCGGCATGGTGGCGGGCCGGTTTACCGCGCTGCCGGTGGATGGGTATATCGGCGTGCTGGTCGCGCTGTTCATCCTGTGGGCCGGCGTCGGCATTGCGCGCGACACGGTCGCCCCGCTTTTGGGCGAGGCCGCCGATCCGGAGATCGCGGAAAGCATTGAGCAGATCGTTATGGAGTCCGATTACATCGTAGGCGTGCATGATTTGATCGTGCATAATTATGGCGCGGGCCGCTCGCTCGCCTCGCTGCATGCCGAGGTGCCCTGCAATTCTGATTTTGTCGCCGTGCATGAGGTGATCGACGAGGCCGAAAAGCGCGTTTGGCAGCTGACCGGCGTGTATTTGGTCATTCATATGGATCCGATCGACGTGGATAACGCGCATGTTTCCGCGCTGCGCGAGCAGGTGGACGCCGCGCTGCGCGCGATTGACGAGCATTTGTCGATGCACGATTTCCGCGTGGTCGACGGGGAACGGCAGATCAATCTGATTTTTGACGTTGTGGTGCCTTTTTCCTATGACAACAACGCGAAACGGGAATTGATGATGACGATACGTGATAAACTGAAGGAAATTGATGTGCGCTATAATCCGGTTGTGACGTTCGACCATAAAATGTAAACGCTTCGCGTTCGATGGAAACCACGGTTTCCATCGAGGTTCCGAGCAAAAAGCCCGCCAAAAGAAGGGCGGCCTTTTTCTCGGTTTGTATCGAAAAATCCCCGCGCCGCCGCGCGCATTTTAAAAGAAAATCGACAGCGGAGCGAAGCGCAGTCTCGATTTTCATAAAATCCGAGGACATGCGCCTCGGATTTTATACAAACCGACTTCAAGTGTGCCTGAAAGGCGCGCGCAGAAGTCGGCAAAATCTCGATTGCAAACGCCGTTTGCAATCGAACCGGGAGGTTTTTTATGCTGCTTATCCAAAACGGACGGGTGCTTGACCCGTATACCGGCGTCGACGCGCCGCGCGACGTGCTGATCGGGGACGACGGCGTGATTGTCCGCGTGGCCGAGGGGATCGCCGCGCCGGACGGCTGCGCGGTCTGCGACGCGGCGGGGCTGACCGTGTCGCCCGGCTTTGTCGACGGGCACGTGCATTTCCGCGATCCGGGCCAGACCGAGAAGGAGGACGTGCTCACCGGCGCGGCGGCCGCGGCGGCGGGCGGCTACGCGACCGTGATCTGCATGGCGAACACGATCCCGACCTGCGACACGCCCGAAATCATTGCATATGTGACGAAAAAGGCCCAAGAAGCGCCCATTCAGGTGCTGCAGGCCGGCGCGGTGACCAAGGGCCTCGCGGGCCGGGAGCTGACCGATTTTGCCGCGCTGGGAGCGGCCGGCGCGCCCTGCCTGACGGACGACGGCGTCAACCTGACCAGCGCCGCCCTGTGCCGCGAGGCGATGCGCGAGGCGGCAAAGCATGACCTGCTGCTGTCCTTTCACGAGGAGGAGCCGTCGCTCGTGCCGTCTCCGGGCGTAAATTTCGGGTCGGAAGCGGCCGGAAAATACGGCGTGCCCGGCGCGATGGCCTGCGCGGAAAGCGCGATGATCGCGCGGGATATCGCGCTCGCGCTCGACACGGGCGCGCGGGTGCTGTTCCAGCATGTTTCCTCAGCGCAGTCGGTCGCGCTGATCCGCGCGGGCAAGGCGCTCGGCGCGAAAATCTACGCCGAGGTCACCCCGCACCATCTCAGCCTGACCGAGGACGACGTGCTGGCGCACGGCACGCTGGCCCGTATGAATCCGCCGCTCCGCAAGGAGGCCGACCGGCAGGCGCTGATCGAGGGCCTGCGGGACGGCGCGATCGACATGGTCGCAACCGACCATGCGCCGCACACGGCGGCCGAAAAAGCGCGCGAATTTGCCAAAGCGCCCTCGGGCATCACCGGGCTGGAAACCGCTTTTTCCGTGTGCAACACGTATCTGGTGCGGACCGGACGCCTAACGCCCATGCAGCTTGTGGAAAAAATGAGCAAAATGCCCGCAGAAATCTATGGGCTGACCGGCCGCGCGGTCGCGGCGGGCAATTTCGCGCGTCTTGTCCTGCTCGACTGGGAGTGCGAGCAAATATACCATACGTATCAATCGAAGGCAAATAACACGCCGTACACCGGGGCGCGGCTGACCGGCGCGCCCCGCGCCGCCGTCGCCGGCGCGCGCGTGTACAAGCGGTGAACAAAGCGGGCGGTCCTTTTGCGGGGGCTGCCCGTTTTTGCGCCGCTGAAAATATTCCCACCGTTTCCTCTACATATTTAACCGCCGGACAGTCATACTACCATCACAACCAGAAATTCCGTATGGGAGGGAACGCGTAAAATGAAGGCAACCGGTATTGTCAGAAGAATTGACGACCTCGGCCGCGTCGTGATTCCGAAGGAGATCCGCCGAACCCTGCGTATCCGTGAGGGCGACCCGCTGGAGATCTTCACCGACCGCGACGGCGAGGTTATTTTCAAAAAGTATTCTCCGATGGGGGAGCTAGGGGCGGTTGCGGCCGAGCTGGCCGAGGCGCTCGCGCGCACGGCGGGACTGAGCTGCGCCATCTGTGACCGCGACGCGGTCATTGCCGCTGCGGGCGGAGCCAAAAAGGATATTTTGGAAAAAAGCATTTCGTCCGACCTCGAGTCGGTCATGGAGCAGCGCGCCGCTTACGAGCGCGGCATGGGAGATGCGCAGGACATCGCGGTGTCCGAGCACGACGCTTATAACGTCGTCGTCGCCGTGCCCATCATCACCGACGGCGATGTGACGGGCTGCGTCGCGTTTGTCAGCGAGGATGACAACGCCAAGGCCGCCGAAGTGGAAGTGAAGCTCTGCCAGACGGCCGCGCAGTTTTTAGCCAAGCGCGTGGCGATGTAAGGGGGCGGCGGATTTGCAGCAGAAGAAGCAGCCGGAAAGAGAACCCAAGGCCTTCCCGCGTTACGACGAGGCGGCAGATATCGACTCCGCCGCGGTCGCGCCGATTCCGCCGTGGCCGCAGAATACGGCGCAGCGCGGAGACCCCGCGGCGACCGAATATACGGAGAAATATTGTAAACCGGAGCAATGACCGGCCGAGCCGGTCAGCGGGCTGCATAAGCAGCCCGCTTTTTTACATTTCTGGGCGCGGCAGGCGCGGCGGTCATTTTTTGTTCACAAAGTATACTGATAAAGTGACCATCAAATCATCAAGCTAGACAATTTTTTTTAGAATTTGGTCAAATTTTTTGTGTTTTGGGGTTGCTAATTGGGCGCTGCAAACAGTATAATCTAATTTGTAAGGCTGTGCGCAGGCACGGCCTCCGATTTCATTAGAAGATGGAGCCGGGCTTTTGCCGCGGTTCTTCTTGCGCAAAAAACTAGAGAGGTGAAAAACATGGTGTATTCGTTCCGTGGCGGCATTCATCCCGGCACCCACGCAGATCCGGGCTACAAGGCCGCGACAAACACCAAGCCGATCGAGAAACTGGCGCTGCCCGATAAGGTCATCCTGCCTGTTTCGATGCACATCGGCGCCCCGGCGAAGCCGATCGTTTCCGTCGGCGATACCGTCGATCTGGGACAGCCTGTTGCGGAAGCCGGCGGCTTTGTCAGCGCTCCTGTCCACGCAACCGTGTCCGGCAAGGTCACGGCTGTCGCCCCCATGCTGCATCCCAACGGCAGCAAGGTGCTGTCCGTCGTGATCGAGAACGACGGGGAGGACCGCCCGCACGAAAGCGTGCATCCGTACGATTTCGCGTCCATGTCCAATGAAGAGCGTATCGAGTGTATCCGCTCGGCCGGCATCGTCGGCCACGGCGGCGCGACGTTCCCGACCCATGTCAAGATCCAGTCGGGCATCGGCAAGTGCGATACGGTCATCATCAACGCGGCCGAATGCGAGCCGTACATAACCAGCGACCACCGCTTGCTGCTCGAGCGCCCCGAAGAGGTGATCGGCGGCCTGAAGATGCTGGCCGACATCATGGGCGTGCCCAACGCCATCATCGCAATCGAGGAGAACAAGGCCGACGTATTCCCCGGCATCGAAAAGCTGATCGCGGACGACCCGCGCCTGAAGCTGTATCCCCTCAAGTGCAAGTACCCGCAGGGCGCGGAAAAGCAGCTGATCAACGCCTGCACCGGCCGCGAGGTCCCCTCGGGCAAGCTGCCGGCGGACGCGGGCTGCGCCGTGTTCAACGTCGACACCGCGGGCGCGGTTTACCGCCGCTTCACGACCGGCATGCCGGTCATCCGCCGTATCGTTACGGTGTCCGGCTCGGCGGTTGCGGAACCCAAGAACCTCGAGGTGCGCATCGGCACGCAGGTCGAAAAGCTGATCGACGCGTGCGGCGGCTTTAAGGAAGCCCCCAATAAGCTGCTCATGGGCGGTCCGATGATGGGCGTGGCTCAGTTCTCGCTCGAAATCCCGATCTTCAAGGGCACCAACGCCTTCCTGTGCTTTGCCGGCGAAGAGGATAAGCGCGTCGAGGACCCCAAGTGCATCCGCTGCGGCAAGTGCATCGGCGCGTGCCCGATGCATCTGCTGCCCATGTACATGAACGTGTACGGCAAGCAGGACGATCTGGACAACGCGGCCGAGTGCGGCATGATGGACTGCATCGAGTGCGGCTCGTGCGCATATGTCTGTCCGGCCCGCATCCCGCTGGTCGCGCAGTTCCGTCTGACCAAGGGCAAGATTCAGGCGCAGCGCATGGCTGCCAAGGCCAAGGCCGACGCTGAAAAAGCGAAGGCCGAGGCTGAAAAGGCCGCCGCCGACGCGGAAAAGAAGTAAGGAGGGGAAAACGAAAATGTATGATCTGAGTAAAGTCGTCGTAACCTCCTCGCCCCACATCAAGGCGGAGGACGATACGCGCAGCCTGATGCTCGACGTGCTGATCGCGCTGATTCCGGCGCTGGCCGTCGCGGTATTCACCTTCGGGCCCCGCGCGCTCGTGCTGACCGTGATTTCCATGGTCGCCTGCGCGGTGTTCGAAACGATCTATAACAAAATTGTCGGACAGGCAAATACGGTCAGCGACCTGTCGTGCTTCGTCACGGGCGTGCTGATCGCGTTCAATATTCCGGTCGCCGCCCCGTGGTGGATGCCGGTGTTCGGCTCGCTGTTCGGCATTATCGTCGTCAAAATGCTGTTCGGCGGCATCGGCAAGAACTTCATGAACCCGGCGCTCGGCGCGCGCGCGTTCATGATGGCGTCCTGGCCGGCGCTGATGACCACGTGGCTCATCCCGCACGCGCAGAACCTGCCGCTGTTCGGCAACGTCACCGTGACCGACGCGATTTCGGGCGCGACCCCGCTGGCCGCTTTAAAGGCCGGCACGCTGCCCGAGGGCGTCAGCCTGCTCGACATGCTGCTCGGCCAGACCGGCGGCGTTATCGGCGAAACCTCCGCGCTCGCTCTGATTGCGGGCGGTCTGTACTTACTGTACCGCAAGGTCATCACCATCAACATCCCGGCGGCTTACATTCTGACCGTCGCGGTGATCACCTTTATTTTCCCGATGGGCGGCCAGCCGCGCCTGATGTGGATGCTGTCGCAGGTGCTGTCCGGCGGCCTGATGCTGGGCGCCATCTTCATGGCGACCGATTACGTCACCAGCCCGGTTACGGCCAAGGGCCAGATTGTCTTTGGCGTGGGCTGCGGCCTGCTCACCGTGTTCATCCGCTACTTCGGCGGCCTGCCGGAGGGCGTTTCCTACTCGATCCTCATCATGAACACGCTGGTTTGGGCGATCGACAAGGCCACCCATCCCCGCAAGTTCGGCTATGCGTTAGAAAAGAAAAAGGAGGCGCAGTAATATGGAAAGCAGCAAAAAAGAAGGCGGCATTCTCCAGCTTATCCTCGTACTGGGTCTCATCACGCTGGTTTGTGCGCTGCTGCTCGGCGTTGCCAACGGTGTGACCGCGGATAAGATCGAGCAGAACAAGATTGACACCCGCAACGCGGCGATGGCCGAGATCATCCCCGGCGCGTCGTTTGAAGACACGGGCACCGCGCTTTCCGCGGAGGAAGTAGCCGCGGCGGGCGTCACCCTGCCGGCGGGCCGCACCGCGGCCGCGATCGCGGGCGTGTACAAGGCGACGGTCGACGGCGCAGATGCGGGCTACTGCTTTGAAGTGCAGCCCAAGGGCTTCGGCGGCACGCTTACCATGATCGTCGGCGTCGGCGCGGACGGTACGGTCGCGGGCGTCAAGGTCACCGGCCACGCGGAGACCCCGGGCCTCGGCGCGAAGAGCCAGACCGACGAGGAATGGATCGCGCAGTACGCCGGCCAGCCGGCGAACGGCCAGCTGCAGGTCTCCAAGGACGGCGGCACGATCAACGCCATCACCGGCGCGACGATCACCTCCCGCGCGGTGACCGACGGCGTCAACACGGCGGCGGCCTACGCCGCTACTCTGGGTTAAAGGAGGAAAGCCATTATGAAATTCAAGGACCAACTGAAGGCCGGCGTCATCCTCGACAACCCGGTTTTCATGCAGACCATCGGCCTGTGCCCCGCGCTGGCCACCACGACCTCGCTGAACAACGCGATCGGCATGGGCCTCGCGGCGACCGTCGTTCTGATCTGCTCCAATGTTGTTATTTCCATTCTGCGCAAGATCATCCCCGAGAAGGTGCGTATCGCGTGCTTCATCACGATCATCGCGACCTTCGTTACGCTGATCCAGATGCTGCTCAACGCGTACATCCCGTCGCTGGCGGCGTCTCTCGGCCTGTTCCTGCCGCTGATCGTTGTTAACTGCATCATCCTCGGCCGTGCCGAGGCGTTCGCTTCCAAGAACAAGGTGCTGCCCTCCGCGCTGGACGGCGTGGTCATGGGCCTCGGCTTTACGTTCGCGCTGGTGCTGATGGGCTTCTTCCGCGAGCTGCTGGGCGCGGGCACCATCCTCGCCGGCTATGTCAACGGCGTCAAGGGCATCGCGGTGCCGTTCTTCAACAGCAATCCCATGGTCATGATGATCCTGCCCGCGGGCGGCTTCCTGATGATGGGCTTCATCTTCGCCGTGATCCAGAAGGTCATGAGCGGAAAGGAGGACAAGTAAATGTTTAGTTTGCCTGCCTCCATGGGCTTTACGGACATTCTGTCCCTCGCCATTGCGGCGATTCTGGTCAACAACTACATCCTCGTCCAGTTCCTCGGCTGCTGCTCGTTCTTCGGCGTATCGAAGAAGACCGACACCGCCGTCGGCATGGGCATGGCGGTTATCTTCGTCATGGCGCTGGCGAGCGCCGTGTCGTGGGCGGTGCAGTATTTCATTCTGGAGCCGCTGAATCTCAGCTACATGCAGACCATCGCGTTTATCCTCGTTATCGCGACGCTCGTGCAGTTCGTTGAGATGTTCATGAAGAAGTCGATGCCCTCGCTGTATTCGGCGCTCGGTATCTTCCTGCCGCTGATCACCACCAACTGCGCCGTGCTGGGCGCCGCGATCTCCAATATTGATAACGGCTACTCGTTTATCGGCTCGGTGGTATACGGCGTGTGCGCCGGTATCGGCTATACGCTGGCGATCGTGCTGTTCGCGTCCATCCGCGAGCGTCTGGACGCGACGAGCAAATGCCCGAAGTGCTTCGAGGGCTTCCCGATCGCGCTGGTTTCCGCCGCGCTGCTCGCTATGTCCTTCATGGGCTTCTCCGGTCTGAAAATCTGGTAACCAAGGAGGAACGATAAGAAATGGATATTACCAATGTAATTTCGGCGGTCGCGGTGCTGTTTATCATGGGCATCGTGTTCGCGATCCTTTTGGGCGTCGCCGCCAAGGTGTTCGCCGTTGAGGTGGACGAACGCGTGCCGCTCGTGCGCGAATGCCTGCCGGGCGCAAACTGCGGCGGCTGCGGTTATCCGGGCTGTGACGGCCTCGCCGCCGCCATCGTCGCGGGCGCCGCGCCGGTCAACGGCTGCCCGGTCGGCGGCGCCGCATGCGCGGCCAAGGTGGCCGAGGTCATGGGCGTGGAAGCCGCCGCGGGCGAGCGCAGCGTCGCGCACGTTTACTGCGGCGGCGGCTGCAACGCCGTGGATAAAACCAAGTACGAGGGCCTGCAGGACTGCACCGCCGCCATGCGCGTCGCGGGCGGCCCGAAGGCCTGCGCGTTCGGCTGCATGGGCCTCGGCTCGTGCGTCAAGGCCTGCGCGTTCGACGCGATCCACATTGTGGACGGCGTGGCCAAGGTCGACACGGAAAAGTGCGTGGCCTGCGGCAAGTGTGTTTCCGCCTGCCCGAAGAAGCTGATCAACCTCGTTCCCGAGTCTAAGAAGGTGCATGTCAACTGCATGAACCGTGACAAGGGGCCGGAGGTCATGAAGGTTTGCTCGGTCGGCTGCATCGCGTGCAAAATGTGCGAAAAGACCTGCAAATTCGATGCGATCCACGTAGTGGACGGCGTCGCCAAGATTGATTACGACAAGTGCAAAAACTGCAAGATGTGCGCCAAGGCCTGCCCGAAGGGCTGCATCGAGCCGGTCCCGACCGAGGAGGAGAAGGCCAAGTTCAAGGAAATGCAGGCGAAGGCCGCCGCCGCGGCCAAGGCCAAGGCCGACGCGGCTAAGGCTGCCGAGGGCGCGGCGGCTGATGCGCAGGATAAGACTGCGGCGGCCGACGGCGAGTAATGGATTATCTGCGTCCCGCGATTGACGACGCCGCGCTGCGGCAGATGTCGAGCCTTGCGCTCGCGCATGTGGGCGACGCGGTGTATGAGATCATGGTGCGCGCGCTTTTGGCCTGCGGCGGCACACAGACCGCCAAGAACCTGCACGGCCGCACGACCAAGCTGGTCTGCGCCCCCGCGCAGGCGCGGGCGGCCGAGCGCATCCTGCCCCTGCTTTCCGAGGAGGAGCAGGACGTGTACCGGCACGGCCGCAACGCCAAGCCCAAGACCGTGCCCAAATCGTCGTCCGTCGCCGAGTACGCGCACGCGACCGCGCTTGAAGCGCTGTTCGGTTGGCTGTATCTCAAGCAACGGTACGACCGCGTTAACGAGCTGTTCGGCGTGATCGCCGAAGGATTTTAAAAGAAGGGCGCGCGGCGCTGGCGCGCGCCCTTATTTTTGCGCCCCTCCCCGGCCGTGGGCGGCTCGGCGCGCCATGCGATTGAAAACGGCGGC
>JAUNGZ010000015.1:0-32926 GCA_030524205.1 Eubacteriales bacterium | reverse complement strand
TCCCCAACTCATTATTCACAGGCGGGGGCGCTGCTACGCGCCGCCCCCCCTTCTTTTCGCTCCACTCGCCGTCCTTGCGCGCTTCGGCGCGCCATGCGATAGAAAACGGCGGCAAAGCCGCCGTTTTCATAAAAAGTGCGAGCTTTGCCCGCGCTTTGCTCTCATTATGTCGCCGCACGGCGGCGGAATGATGGTAGAGGTCTACGGGCTATACAAAGGCGAAGGAGCCGCGGAATCGAAATTCCGCGGCTCCTTCGGCGCAATCGCCTTTTCCGGCAAAGCCGGAAAGGCGTCCCTCGATTGCGGCCGTGGCCGCAATCGAATTATTCGTCCGCCTCGTGTTCCTTCTCGGCCTCGCGGCGCAGCTTCTGCTCGTTCGCGTATACGCGGCTTTGCAGGCGGCACAGCTCCTGCGCGACGGGATCGGGCAGGTTGACCTGATCGAGATCGTACGACGGCGAGCCGACGCGCTGTCCCGCAATCTTGACCACGCGCGCCTTGACGCCGACGACCGTCGAATCCGGCGGCACCTCCTGCAAAACGACCGCATTCGCGCCGATGCGGCTGTTGTCGCCCACGGTGAACGGGCCGAGCACCTTGGCGCCCGTTGCGATCAGCACATTGTTGCCGATGGTCGGATGGCGCTTGCCGGTGTCATGCCCTGTGCCGCCCAGCGTCACGCCGTGGTAGATGGTGCAGTCGTCGCCGATTTCGGCGGTCTCGCCGATGACGATGCCCATGCCGTGGTCGATGAACAGGCGGCGGCCGATCTTGGCGCCCGGGTGGATCTCGATGCCGGTCATGTGCCGCGCAAACTGCGAGAGCGCGCGGGCGAGGAACAAGCGCCCGTGCTTGTAAAGCCAATGCGCCTGCCGATGGTAGATGAGGGCGTGGAAGCCCTGATAGAGCAAAAAGACCTCGAGCGTGGTGCGCGCGGCGGGATCGCGGTCGCGGATCGAGCGCGCGTCGTCGAGCAAACCCTTAAATATCATAAGTCATGCGTCCTATCTGCTTGATAGATTTTTAACATGTACTACATTATATACGTTCGCACGGAAAAATTCAAACCCTGCATTGAATTTTGCGTAAAAAGTGGTATAATGTAAAAAGATTTTGTAGAACGAGGTACGAAAATTATGAAAATTACCGTCATGGGGCTGGGCTATATCGGTCTGCCGACCGCGATCACCCTCGCGGAGGCCGGAAACGAGGTCTGCGGCTTCGACGTGAACGAGAAAACGATCGAAACGCTGCAGGGCGGCCATATCCATATCGTCGAACCGGGCTTGCAGCAGGCGTTTGAGAAGGCCGTCGCGCACGGGCACCTGCACTTTTCGAGCGAGCTGTCGCGGTCGGACGTGTTCTATATCGCCGTGCCCACGCCGTTTTATCAGGACGAGACCGGCACGCACAAGGCCGATCTGAAGTACGTCGAGTCCGCCGGGCGCATGGCAGGCAAGGTGCTCGAAGCGCCCAACCTCGTCATTTTGGAATCGACCGTGCCGCCGCACACGACCGAGATGCTCGCCCGCGTATTGTCCGAGGAGTCGGGCATTCCGATGGACGAAATCCATGTCGCTCACTGTCCCGAGCGCGTCATTCCGGGCAACATGATGTACGAGCTGAAGAACAACGACCGCATCGTCGGCGCGCGCACGCCCGAGGCCGCGGAGATGGCCGCGGCCATTTATGAAAAGGTGCTCGAAAAGGGCGTGGTCCACAAGACCGACGACTTGACCGCCGAAATGTGCAAGCTGACCGAGAACACCTTCCGCGACGTCAACATCGCCTACGCCAACGAGCTGTCGGTCATCTGCGACAAAATGGGCATCGACGTGTTCGAGCTGATCAAGCTCGCCAACTGCCATCCGCGCGTCAACATCCTGACGCCGGGTGTCGGCGTGGGCGGCCACTGCATCGCGGTCGACCCGTGGTTCATCTATGAGCAGTTCCCGGCGGAGGCCAAGGTCATCCTCGCCGCGCGCGAGCGCAACGAGAACAAGCCGCACTTCGTCGCGGGCAAGATCGTGTCCGAGCTGGGCAGGGTGACCGACACGGTCGGCGTTTTGGGCCTGTCCTACAAGCCGGACGTGGACGACATGCGCGAATCGCCCTCCATCGAGCTGTGCCACATTTTGCAGGGCAAGGGCGTGAACGTGATTGCCTGCGAGCCCTTCGCGGATGCGGCCGAGGTGCAGGGCATCCCCAATGTCTCCTTCGACGAAATCCTGTCCAAGGCGGATTACCTGGTGATTACGCTCGGCCATACTTTGTTTAAAGATAACAAAGAGTTGATTAAGAGCAAGCCGTATTACGACTGCGTCGGCCTGCTGGAATAAAGGGAAAATAAAAAGCACAGCGCAAGCTGTGCTTTTTATTTTTATGAAACCGCTGCCCGCGGGCAGGCGCAAGCCGCCGCGCGCGGGGAAAGTTTACAATTTGGCGGCAAAGGCGTGGGATTTGCCGCCAAACCGCGTATGTATCAGTAAAGGGTATGAAAGGAGGCGGAGAGATGGACGAGCGGATCATCGCGCTGCTGGCCGAGGAAAAGCAGGAAGGGCTTGCCCTGCTGCAGCAGCGGTACGGCGGCATGGTGCGCTACATCGTGCGCGGCATCCTGCCCGACGCGCAGGACGCGGAGGAGTGCGTCAGCGACGTGTACCTGCGCGTTTGGCAGCGGTTTGCCACCTTTGACGCGGCGCGGGGCAGCTTGGCCGCATGGCTGACCGCCGTCGCGCGCAACACGGCGGTCGATTACCGGCGGCGCGCGGCCGCGCCCGCGGGGGAGTGGGACGAAAACGCCGTTTCCGCCCCCTCGCCTGAGGACGAGGTGCTGCGCCGCGAGCGCTCCCGGCAGCTTCGGGACGCGCTCGAGCGGCTGAGCGGCGCCGAGCGGCAGCTGTTTTACCGCAAATATTATTATTTGCAGTCCACCGCGCAGATGGCCGCTGAGCTGAGCCTGTCCGAACGGGCGGTCGAGGGACGGCTGCACCGACTGCGCCGCCGTCTGCGCAAGCTGATGGGAGGTGACGGGGCATGAACGAGCAGGAGAAGCTGGAGCAATATCTGGAGGAAGAACTGCGCGAAACTCTGCCCGGGGACGGTATGGTCGAATCGGTCAATCCGTGGTACACCCCGCTCCATTACATCGTTTGGGGCATGATACTGACCAGCATCACGCTGCAATTTGCCTATTTGCAGTATCTGCTGCCGACGGTCGGTATTGTGCTGCAATATCTGGGCTTCCGTTCGCTGCGGCGGAACGGCGGCGCGTTCCGTCTGGCGTGGGCGCTGTCGCTGGCGGAGCTGATCTGGCACGGCGCGGCGCTGGTCAGCGAGGCAACGCCGTTTGCGCCGTCCGGCGAGCTGCTCACGGGCGTCGCGCTTGCGGGAACGGCGGCGCATCTCGTTCTGCTGCTCGCGCTGCGCCGAGGCCTGCGGGATGTGTTCCGCAAGGCGGAGCTCGAGCCGGAGGGCGATCCGCTGCGGGCGGCGGTGATCTGGCAGCTTATCGTGGTGGCGCTGGCGCTGTCGCCGATGGCGCAGAGCTGGGTCGCGATGATCATTGTGCTGATCGCGTTTGTCGTCATCGTGCGCGCGCTGTTCCGCGTGGGCGACGAGCTGGCCGGGGCGGGCTACTGCTTTGTCTCAGCGCCCGTCAAGGTGAGCGGCGGCGCGCTGGGCTGGGGCTATGTGCTGGCCTGCCTTGCGCTGGTGCTTTTGTGCGGCGCGGCGGCGAACCACCCCCGGCTGGACGCGGAGGTCCGCGCGGAAAACGGGCTGGCGGCCGAGCGGCAAACGCTCGCGGACCTCGGCTTCCCGGCGGACATCCTGCAAGACCTGTCGGACGAGGACGTGAAAGCGCTGGAGGGCGCGAAGCATGTGGAAACAGAAGCGGATACGTTGGTGTTTACCGGTTCAAATACAACAGAAACAGCGGCTCTTACAAATCCCGACAGCCACACGCTGCGCGTAAATTCCGTCTATATTGAACTGCCCGGATACCGCATGGCGGTGCTGAATTACTTTGCGTGGCTGAACGGAAGCGCGTATTGGGGGGATGCATTCCGCCTGTCGTGGGAAGATGAACCCTGCGAGCTGGTTGGCGGCGCGCTGCTGTATGAAAAGGGCGGGCAGGCCTATGCGGCGGCTATTCCCCGATTAAAAGCCGAAGCCGTTACGAGTGATGATTGGTTTTTCGGAGAGCGCACCATACAAGGGATTGCGGGCACAGCAAGCTACCCGTTTGGCGCGGAACGGCCGCGGGGCTACGTGCTGTATGTGCTTGGGCTGGAGGCGGATCGCGGCGCGGGCGGAACCGTGATGGTTTACCGCCACCGGAACACGCCGTTTGCCCTGCCGTACCGCACACCTTCGGAGCTGACGCAGGGCTGGACCGATCAAACGCTTCAGCAGTTCTATCGAAACTATGAAACGGAGCATTTTAGGAACAGAGAAATGGAGGTACAGTAAAAAGGCGGAGTACGGCTGGCGGTTTGTGACGATTCTGTGTCTTTGCTTGTGTTTTGAAGACAAAGGTGCTATAATAACAAAAGTCTGTTGAGTTTTTTTGAAATGCAAGGAGAGTCGGAAACATGAGCAAAATTGTAAAGCGCGTTGCCGCGCTCGTTGTGATGCTGGGCGTCGTGCTGGGCTTCACGGTGTGGCGCACGGCAAGCACGACCATCACATATCAGCAGCCCCAGAGCGACGCCCCCGTCGTACTGACCGTTAACGGAGACGAGGTCCGCGCGGACGAATACGCCACCTATATGATCTACAACATGAAGTACTACGAAAACATGTACGCCCAGTACGGCGTGATGGGCATGTGGGAGGATGAAGAGGCCGCCGCGATGATGGGCGCGCAGATGCCCGGCGCGGCGAGAGAGCAGGCCGTTTATTCGCGCGTCGTGCTCCAGAAGATGAAGGAAGCCGGCCTGAAGCTGTCCTACAAGCAGGAGAAGGAGCTCAGCAAGCTGCGCAAGGATACGATTGATCAGGCGCAGAGCTACGACAATTACCTGCAGAAGATCGCCCAGTTCGGCTTTACCGACGAAAGCTATACCAACTTTATGTATATCAGCCAGTGCTATTCGGCGCTTAACGAGTACTATTTCGGTGAAAACGGCGTCAATAAGGCGAGCGAAGAAGAGCTGATGCAGTACTTCCGCGATAATTACATGTCCGCCAAGCATATCCTGATCATGACGACCGACCCCGCGACCGGCGAGCAGAAGCGCACCGACGAGGAGGCCAAGGCGCTGGCGCAGTCGATCCTCGACCGCATCAACAACGGCGAGGACTTTGATAAGCTGATGCAGGAATACAGCGAGGACAGCGGCCTTGAGGGCAACCCCGACGGCTACATCTTCACGGAAGGCGAAATGGTTGCCCCGTTCTACGACGGCGCAAAGGCGCTGGACGACGGCAAGGTTTCCGGTCTGGTCAAGAGCGATTTCGGCTATCATATCATCAAGCGCGAGCCGCTCGACTATGAAGGGCAGTTCACCAATTATCAGGCTGATCTGGCCAATAAGATGGGCAAGACCATGGATAATCTGCTGACGGAGTGGATTACGAACGCCGATGTGCAGACGACCGACGTGTTCGATGAGATTACCTATAAGAACGTATACGATTATGCATCCGTGCCCAATCCGAACAGCGACGCTGCGGACGGGCAGGGAGACGCGGCGGACGGAAACGCGGACGCCGCTGACTGACACGCAGGAACAAAAAGGAGCGCTCCCGGCGGGGCGCTCCTTTTTTTACTTTGTTTTGCCGCAGCGCTTGTAAATCAGAGGGGGGTTCTGTATAATAGATATCATTATACGGGCATATGGAAGCAGGATGGGAGCGGCCGCAGAATAAAGGGGGGAAACGCCATGCGGATACGGAACCGGCTGCGGCGGCAGGCTGCGCTGCTGCTGGCCGCGCTGGCGCTTTTCATGCCGGGAACGGCGGGCGCCGCAAATAGGGTGCAGGATCGCACGGTGCGCGTTGCCTACCCGATTCAGGCAGGCTTGACCGAGGTGGACGAATACGGCGAATTCAGCGGCTATACCTATGAATATCTGGAGGAAATCGCGCAGTATACCGGCTGGGATTACGAATTTGTACAAGCGCCGGGCGATATCGACCAAAGCCTCAGCACGCTGTTGGAAATGGTGGGCAGAGGTGAAATCGACCTGATCGGCGGCATGCTGTACAGCGCCGAGCTGAGCGAGCGGTACGATTATGCCAGCCGCAGCTATGGCACGGCGGAAACCGTATTGCAGGCCCTGTATGACGAGCCGCGGGATATCGTAATCAACGCGAGCGTCGAACAGGAGCTGCATGTCGCGGTGCACAAATCGTCCAAACGCCTGCGGGAAGAGCTCGAGGAATACTGCAGGGCAAACCGCGTCACCCCCCTCTATGTTGAATGCGATTCGGAGGAGGAGATGCTACGGGCGCTGCGGGACGGCCGCGCGGAGGTGCTGCTCAATTCGAGCGTGAACCTGATCGAAGGGGTTCGGACGATTGCGGCCTTTTCCCCTAAGCCCTTTTATTTTGTGACGCAGAAAAACGGCGACGCGGCCCTGATGGCCGAGCTGAACGCGGCGGTCAGCAGCATTGAGCAGACCGACCCGCAGCTTTCCAGCTCGCTGTACGATAAGTATTTTACGTTTGACAATGACGCGCTCCGCTTGAGCGGGGAGGAGCTTGCGTATATCGCGCGCGCGGGCACGCTGCGGGTAGGCATGCTGTCCGGCCGGCCGCCGTTCCAGTATATTGATGAAAAAACCGGCGAAAAGCGCGGGATAGCGCCCGACCTGCTGCAATATATCTCTGAAAAAACAGGGCTGAAGTTTGAACTGGTCGCTGCGGAAACGCCCGAGCAGGAATTCCAGATGGCGGAAGACGGAGAAATCGACCTGCTTTCCGGCATGACGTACGATTACGCCCTTGCCCGCGAATACAGCGTGGTGATGAGCCGTCCGTATGTTTCGGCGCAGTACATCCTGCTGATGAATCAGGACGTGAGCGAGGACAGCCTGAGCGGAAAAAAACTTGCGATGACGACGACAAGCACGTATGAAGGAGAAACGCTTGGCACGGTGGTCTATTACGACACGCTGCAAGCCTGCGTGGACGCGGTGCATACAGGCGAGGCGGATTATACGTATATGGACGGATACAGCGCGCAGTATTACGCCAACCGTCCCGAGTACCGCAATTTAAAGCTCATCCCGCAGACCTACGAACCGCGGCGGGTATGTTTTGCCATGCCTAAGCCGGTTTCCCCTGAACTGCTGAACATTCTGAATAAGGCGGTTTTGACGATACCGGCAGAGGAACTGCAGGCCATTATTTATAGCAATACGTTTTATAAGCAGGATTTTACGCTCAGCGCTTGGGTGCGGGAGTATCCGTTTTACGCCATCGGCGTGGTCGGCGCGGTATTGACCGTCATTATTCTGCTGCTGGGCTTCAATCTGCGCCAGCGCGCCAGACGCACGCGCGAGATCGCGGGCGAGCTGGAAAAGCGCCGCCGCGTTTACCGGCTGTTTCAGGATTACTTTTTTGAATACGACTTTGCTTCCGGACATCTGGTGCTCTCGATTCCGGATTCGGAGACGAAGGCGCAGGGCATGCTGGAGTACGACCTGCTCGAGGGAGTTGAGGACCCGGAAATCGAGCAGGCGAGGCGGCAGTTCCTTGCGCTGATCCAGTCTGGCGGACGCACGCCGCACGAGATACAGATTTATCATGAGGATGACCGCGCGCTGCACTGGGTAAGCGTCCTGTTTGACACTGTGTGCGACAGCGTGGGGGCGGCGGTTTACGCGGTCGGTAAGATTGCGAATATCGACGAGCAGAGGCAGGAAAAGGAGCGGCTGCGCCGGCGCGCCGAGCTGGACAGCCTGACCCATGTGCTCAATGCCGAAACGGTGCGCCGCAGCGCGCAGCGCGCCATGGCGGACATACCGGAGGGCCGCCGGGACGCGCTGCTGCTGCTCGATATCGACCGCTTCAAGACGATAAACGACACCTACGGCCATATGGAGGGCGACCGCGCGCTGATTGAGGTCGCGGCGGTGATCCGGCGCAGCTTCCGTGAGGCGGATCTGGTCGGCCGGCCGGGCGGCGACGAATTTATGATCTACATGAAGCGGGCGGATGCGCCGGCCGTTGTGCGGAACCGCTGCAACGCGCTGTGCGCGGGGGCGCGTCAGGTAAAAATGAGGGACGGCACGCCGCTTACCGTCAGCATCGGCGTGGCATGGGCGGAAAAGGGCGGCGTTTACGCCGACGTATTCCGCGCCGCGGACGAGGCGCTGTACCGCGCCAAGAAGAACGGCAGGGACCGCTTTGAATTTGCCGGATAAGACAGAAAATGCCCGCCGCATGATCCATGCGGCGGGCATGCTTTATTGTTCGGCCTCTGCAAGCCGCCATGCGAGCGGCGTGTGGTCGAAATAGTGGTTGTGGAAACGGGCGAGCGCGTCCCATGTCGCGCGGTCGGCTTCGCCGGTGGTGGGAAGCTGGAAAGCCTGCTGCGCGCGGCGCACGGCTTCGGCGGTGTCGTGGTCGTACTCGCCGGTGAGCGATAGGGGAGACAGGTTGGAAAAGTGCGGTATGGCGGTA
Organism: Eubacteriales bacterium; assembly: GCA_030524205.1. Taxonomy (GTDB): domain Bacteria; phylum Bacillota; class Clostridia; order Oscillospirales; family Butyricicoccaceae; genus Agathobaculum. The sequence continues at coordinate 24,292 of JAUNGZ010000015.1, read as the reverse complement.
TTCAGCATGAGCTGAAGCGCGCATACCGACGGCCCTTTATCTCCAAGAGACAGCTTGGCGTGCGCGCCGGCGGGGAAAAAGGAGACGGCGCTGGGCAGCGTATCGCCGCGGGTCAGCGCGCTGTACTCCTTGAAAAGCAGGGTCCAAGTCGCAAAATCCACTGTGCCGGTGACGGGCAGGCCGTTGTGGCGCTGAAAATCGCGCACGGCGGCCGCGGTTTCCGGGCCGTAAATGCCGTCCGGGACAAGCGGCTGCGGATGGTCGTGCTCCCGCTGGATACGGCGCAGGAAACGCTGCAAATCATAGATATGCGCTCTGCGCTGGGCTTCGGTGTACATCAGGCGCCCGCCTCCTCTCCGACTGCGTAACCGGGAAACTGCCCCTCGGCGGTTTGGCTGCCCGCAAGGACATCGCCCACAAGCCGGGACATGGCTTCCCAGGTAAGCGGGCCGATCGCGCCGGACGCGGGCAGCCCAAGCAGCATTTGGATGACCGAAATCGAGTCCCGCGTGGCTGGGCCGAACGCGCCGTCGACCGTCACCGCGGGCACTTCGGGATAGGCGCGCGCGATAATGTTGATCCATTCCTGCGCCAGACGCACTTCGTCGCCGCTCATGCCCGTTACCAAAAAGATATTGGGGAAGCCGACGATCTCATCCAGCCATTCCTCGACCGGCTGCGCCGCCAGAACGGATTGGTAGGTGGAAAGAAGCGCGTTCCATGTCGGCCGGTCGACCACGCCGGTTTCGGGCAGGCCCATCATGCGCTGATAGGCCGCGACCGCTTCGCGGGTCTGGGGACCGAACACACCGTCGACCTGCTCGGGCCGCCAGCGCGGGAGCTGGTCGTAATATTCGCCGACGACCGCGAGAAAATATTGGAGCAGCTGCACGCCCGGGCCGGTCGCGCCCTCCCGCAGGTCGGCCGGGAATTGGCGCGATACGTCGTTAAGCAGCAGCCCTTCGCTGTTCAGCTCGGACAGCCGCTTGACATTGTTGTAAATAAACGCGATGCGGTACCAGGTCGCTTTGCCGACCAGACCGTCCGCCGTTAAATTGAATTGGCGCTGGAAGGCGCGCACCGCGCGCTCGGTGTCGGCGTCGAAAATACCGTCGACCGGATAGATTTTGGGGATGTTCGGATAATTGGTGGAAATGCGGTTGAGCCGGTTCTGAATCGTGCGCACCTCCTCGTTGGTATCGCCAAGACGCAGCGTAAAGCCCGGCCAAGAGCCGCCCAAATTGGGCGAAACCGGGGCGTTGCGGATAAAGTTGATATCGTCGCCGTAAAAGGTGCGGACGATCTCCTCCGCGCTCAGGCCCTGCTCGGCCAGCGGCACCGTGCCCCATTGGGACAGGCCGCCCGGACAGGTGACCGTCGTGCCGTTGCAGTATTGGGCAAACAGCGGTTCGATCGCGTCGCCGCGCGTCAAATAATTGTTGAACATCTCGTCGACGATCGTCGAAATGTTTTCAAAAATATCGCGGCCGGGCACGAAGGACTGGTCGTAGCGGGTCGAGTTGGTGATGTCGAAATCGTAGCCCTGCGCGCGGTACCATTCGGTGAAAACGCGGTTGAGCGCGTAGGACACCTGCGCGTAGATGTTGGCGCGGATGGCCTCCTCCGGCCATGTGGGGTAAATTTCCGACGAAGCCACGTTTTTGATGTACTCGTCGAACGGAACTGTGATGTTCCGGGCGTTTTCCGACGGCGCGCCCAAATGCACCGTGATGGTTTCGGGGATGACGACAGGGGATTGTTCAGGCAAGCTTGCTCACTCCTCTTCAATTGGCGCGGCCTGATACAGCACCTGCGGGTTGCCGGTGGCAGTCAGGTCGGCCTCGTCCGTCGGGGCGTTTTCGGGCAGGGGCGTCAGCGCCACGGGCAGCACCGACGGCACGCCGTCGAACATTGCGATATGCAGCGCGGCAAGCGGCGTATAGCCCGGACGTTCGATTTCAACGGTGTAAAGCGCATAGGGCGTGCCGCCGTCGGGCGTCAAGGAATTCGCGCGCGGCGGGGTGGACAGCTCCATGGGCGGCGTCATGCCGCCCTGATCGGTGGTGACGGCGTACAGCAGCGTGCGCGCGCCGGTTTCATCGGGCGCGGTCGAAACGCTGACGGACGCGCCCTCGAGCGGCTGCGCGCCCAGCGCGGTCGTGACTACGACGCGCAGCGGGGCCGAGCCGGAAGGATCGGGCATGGGAAAACCTCCTTGTGACGGGGCGGTGAATGTGATATGATAGGGGCAGCAACAAAGGGAGGGACGATGAATGCAGGATAACAGGACGCTGCTCGCCGCGTGCGAGGAGCAGGAACAGCGGTTTCAATTCGACCATTTTTCGCGCGAGGAAGCGCTTGGCTTTGGTTTGCTGCTGCACAAAAACGCATCGGAGGACGGCGGCGCGCCGGTCGCCATTGAAATCACGGTGAACGGGCTTGTGGTGTTCCGCTATTTCCCGGACGGCGCGATGCCGGACAGCGAAAAGTGGCTCAAGCGCAAGCGCAATTCCGTTGAACTGATGCATATGTCCTCGCTGCACTTTCTCGCATGGCTGACCGAAAACGGCGAAACCATGGCGGACCGTAAGCTCCCGGCGGACGAGTACGCCGCGGGCGGCGGCGGTTTCCCGGTCATTCTGCGCGGCACGGGCGTGATCGGCTCAATCTGCGTGTCCGGACGGCCCGACCATATGGACGACCACCAGCTTGTGATCAACACCCTGGCCGAATGGCTGGCGCGGTAAAACGCCGGCTTTGCCGCCCCCTCTCCGGAGGGGGCGCTTTTTTTATTCCAACCGCACCTTGTACTGCTTGAACCAGCGGTCGAGCTGGACGATATAGGCGAAAATCTGCGGGGTGCGCATCAGCTGGCCGTACCACGGTTCCTGCAGGCTTTCCGGCTTTTCCATCAGCGCCTCGACGGCCGCGTGGTCGAACAGCGAGGCCGCGACCGATTCGCTGTCCGCAAAGATGCGGCGGACATAATCCGCGCACAGCTTGGTGTAAACCGGGTGGAAGGTCTTGGGGTAAGGGCTTTTCTTGCGCAGCACGATCTCCTCGGGCAGCTCGTGCGCAAAGGCCTCCCGCACGACGCCCTTTTCCCGTCCGCCCAGCGCCTTGAACGCCCACGGCATATTGTAGGCATATTCCACGATGCGGTGGTCGCAGAACGGCACGCGCACCTCAAGACCGGAATACATGCTCATACGGTCCTTGCGGTCGCGCAGCGTTGCAAAAGAAAAAAGCCCCCGGAGCCAAAGCTCCGGGGGCGGTCCGGTGCACTGTGTGAGGTCAGTGCATGGAGGCGAGGATTGCGTCGGCCATCGCGTCGAGGTCGGGCGCGGCGTCGCTGTGCAGCGCGCTTTGCAGCGAAAGCTGGGCGTCCAGAACGGTCATGTCCTTGAGCTCGTTTTCAAGGAACTCGCGCATCAGCGTGCCCGATTTGCACGCCCACGAGCCATTCTCGACGATGCCGAAGGTGCGCTTCTGCAAATTGAGCGCCTTCATATCCATCAGGTAATTGTGCATCACCGGGTAAATGCCCAAGTTATAGGTGACCGAGGCGAGCACCACATGGCTCAGCCGGAAGGTTTCGGAGATCAGGTAGGACACGTGGGTGTTTGAAACGTCGTACAGGCGCACGTTGGTCATGCCCTTTTCGCACAGCCTCGCGGCGAGCGCGTTCGCGGCGGCCTCGGTGTTGCCGTACATCGAGGCGTAGACGATCATCACGCCCTGCTCCTCCGGCTCGTAGCGGCTCCACTTGTCGTACTTGTCGATGAAATACATCAGATCCTTGCGCCAGACCGGCCCGTGCAGCGGGCAGATGAACTTGATCTGGTCGAGGATGCCGCCCGCCTTTTTCAGCAGAAGCTGGATGTGCGGGCCGTATTTGCCGACGATGTTGGTCAGGTAGCGGCGGGCGTCGTCCAGCCAGTCGCGGTCGAAGTTGACCTCGTCCGCGAAAAGCTGGCCGTCGAGCGCGCCGAACGAGCCGAAAGCGTCCGCCGAGAACAAAACGCCGTTTGTCGTGTCAAACGTGACCATGGCCTCGGGCCAGTGCACCATGGGCGCGGCCACGAAGGTGACCACGTGCTTGCCGAAGGAATACGTGTCGCCCTCCTTAACCTCGATCATGCGGCCGGAAACGTCGAAGCCGAACTGGCGCATGAGCATGAAGGCCTTTTCGGTCGAGATGACCATGGTTTCGGGGTGGCGCAGCAGCACCTCCTCGATGGATGCGCCGTGGTCGGGCTCCATGTGGTTGATGACAAGGTAATCGAGCGGGCGGCCGTCCAGCACATGCTCGACGTTTTCGAGAAACTGGCGGCAGGCCGACCAGTCGACCGTGTCGAACAGCGCGGTTTTTTCGTCGGTCAGCAGGTAGGAGTTGTAGGAAACGCCGCGCGGGATGGGATGGATATTTTCAAAAAGGGTGAGCCTGCGGTCGTTCGCGCCGACCCAGTACAGGTCTTTCGTCACCTTGCGGACAGAGTACATGGTAGTTCCTCCTTTATCTTAGGCCTGAATGAATTGGTCTTTTCCCTCGCCGCACTCGGGGCAGATCCACTCCTCGGGCAGCTTGTCGAACGAGGTGCCGGGCGCGATATCGCCCTCGGGGTCGCCGACGGCGGGGTTGTATTCGTAACCGCAGCCGCCGCAGACATGGATCGGATAATGGGGCTTCTGCGGCTTGGGACGCGGCATCTTCTTCATCGGCGGCGCGGGCAGCTTGGCCTCGCCGTTGTCGAGCGCGGCGGTCAGCAGCGGCAGGATCTCCATCAGGTCGCCGACGATGCCGTAGTCGCAGTTCTTGAAAATGGGGGCGTTCGGGTTGTTGTTGATGGCGACGATGGTCGTGGCCTCGCGGATGCCCTTGAGGTGCTGGCCCGCGCCCGAAATGCCGCAGGCGATGTACAGGTTGCCCGAGAACTTCTGGCCGGACATGCCGACATAGCGGTTGAGCGGCACGTACTGCAAGGTTTCCGCCACCGGGCGGGACGAGCCGATAGCCGCGCCCGCCTGCACGGCGAGGGCCTCGATCAGCTTCATGTTTTCCTTTTCGCCGATGCCCTTGCCGGCGGAAACAACGCGCTCGGCCTGCGTGATCGGCGTGTCGAGCGGGATGCCGACAGTGAAGTCGTACCCGTCGTTCTTAAGCGCCTCGACCAGCGCGGCGACGCGCTCCTGCGCGCTGCCGTCCTTCAGCACCTGCTTTTTGCGGTGGCCGGTGATCGGGCCGCGCTTGGCCGCGGGGGCGTTTTCGCGGGGCGGCTTGCCGATGATGTGCGCGGCGATGACGACGCGCTGGATCTCGTTCGTGCCCTCGTAGATCGTGGTGATCTTGGCGTCGCGGTAGAAGCGCTCGACGTCCATGCCCTTGAGGTAGCCGTTGCCGCCGTAAATCTGCAAGGCGTCGTTTACGATCTCGAGGCAGCAGTCCGAAGCGTACTGCTTGGCCATCGCGGCCTCCATCGAGTAGGGCCCGTGGTGCTCCTTGAGCTCGGCCGCCGAGTAGATCAGCAGGCGCGAGGCGCGCAGCTTGGTCGCCATATCGGCGAATTTAAAGGAGATCGCCTGCTGGAACGCGATCGGCTTGCCGAACTGCTCGCGCTCCTTGGCGTATTCGAGCGCGGATTCAAACGCGCCCTGCGCGATGCCGAGCGCCTGAGAGGCGATGCCGATACGGCCGCCGTCGAGCGTGGCCATGGCGATCTTGAAGCCCTCGCCCAGCTTGCCGAGCAGGTTTTCCTTGGGAACCTTGACGTCGTTGAACAGCAGCTCGGCGGTTGCCGACGAGCGGATGCCCAGCTTGTCGTAATGGTCGCCGAAGGTGAAGCCCTCCCAGCCCTTTTCGACGATAAAGGCCGAGATGCCGCGCGTGCCGACGCCGGGCGTGGTGACTGCGAACACGACGTAGGTGTCGGCCTCGCCGCCGTTGGTGATGAAAATTTTATTGCCGTTGAGCAGATAATAGTCGCCCTTGTCCTCGGCGGTCGTCTCGGTGCCGCCCGCGTCCGAGCCGGCGTTCGGCTCGGTCAGGCCGAAGGCCGCGAGCTTTTCGCCGCGGGCGAGCGACGGCAGGTATTTCTGCTTCTGCTCCTCGCTGCCGAAGGCGAAAATCGGCCACGAGCCGAGCGAAACGTGCGCGGACAGGATAACGCCCACGCCGCCGTCGACGCGGGACAGCTCCTCGACCGCGATCGCGTAGCTGGTGATATCCGCGCCCGCGCCGCCGTATTCCGTCGGGAAGGGCAGGCCCATCCAGCCGTTTTCAGCCATTTTCTGCACGATTTCGCGCGGGAACCGGTTTTCCTTGTCCAGCAGGAAGGCGATCGGCTTTACTTCGGCTTCCGCGAAGGCGCGGATGTCGGCGCGCAGCTTTTCGTGCTGGTCGGTGGTTTGGTAATACATACGGTGTGCCTCCTTCTTGTCGGTATGACCGATACTGGATTGATAAAGTGTACTTTTGAAGCGGAAGGAAACCCGCTTTTGTCCGGGCGGGAATATAAAATATACGGAATCAATCTCTTTTCTTCACAATAACACTTCTGGAAAAGGTAGTCAATTCCTTATTGAAAAACTATATTAGAAAATAACATACCCAATTTTGTGCAGGTATACAAAGAGGCATATGGAATGGTATACTAAGCATACGCGGAGGAGCGGGAGGAATGAACGGATGAAGCGCAATATTTTGATCACCGGCGCGCGGGGCGCGGGCAAATCGACGCTTGCCGATTGGCTGATCGGCCGGCTCGGCCGGCCGTGCGCGGGTTACCGCACCGTGCGGGACGAAATAACGCCCGCCGGTCCCCTTTACCGCATGACCGACCTGCTGACCGGAGAGAGCGCGCCGATTTCCCGCCTTGCCGGCGGCGGCATACGCGGCGTTCCGGAGACGTTCGACGGCTTCGGCGCGGCGTGCGTGCGCGCGGCGCTCGGGTCGGACGCGCCCGTGCTGCTGTTCGACGAGATCGGCCGCTTCGAGCAAAGCAGCCCGGCGTTTCTCGAGGCGGTGACGGCCGCGCTCGACAGCGAAAAGACCGTGATCGCCGTGCTCAAAAAGGAGGAAATGCCTCACATCGCGCGCTTTCGCGCCCGACGGGACGGACTGCTGCTCGATCTGGACGAAATCCCGCGTGCGGCCGCGCGCGAAAAATTGCGGGAATTCTTGGACGGGACGTGAAAAAACGTCGAAAAAAGGTGTACACCGCGCCCGAAAAATGGTATGCTTTTAAATAAGATATTATGGGGACAAGGAAGAGAAGGATCATGGAACTGCTTAAAGAACGCATTCGCAAGGACGGCGTCATCAAGGAGGGCAACGTCCTGAAGGTGGACAATTTCCTCAACCACCAGATGGACATCGCCCTGTTCAACGAAATCGGCAGGGAGTTCAAGCGCCGCTTTGCCGACGTGCGGGTAGACAAAATCCTGACCATCGAGGCTTCGGGTATCGGCATCGCGGCCATCGCGGCGCAGTATTTCGGCGTGCCGGTCGTATTCGCCAAAAAGGCGCAGTCGATCAATTTGGACGGCACGATGCTGTCCGCGCCGGTGGAATCCTTCACGCACAAGCGCAAGTACGAGGTTATCGTGGCCAGCCGCTTTGTCCAGCCGGACGAAAACGTGCTGATCATCGACGATTTTATGGCCAACGGCTGCGCGGCGATGGGACTGTGCCAGATTGTCGAGGCCGCGCACGCGTCCGTCGCAGGCATCGGCATCGTGATCGAAAAGGGCTTCCAGTGCGGCGGCAAAATGCTGCGCGAAAAGGGGCTGCGCGTCGAATCGCTCGCCATCGTGGACGGGATGGACGCGGAGACGCAGACCGTCACGTTCCGAGACTGATGGACGGGCTGCGGTATCATTTGACGCTGCGGCTGCTTGCGGCGGACAAATGCTTCGGCCCCGGGCCGATGCGCCTGCTCGAGGGCGTGCGCGAGACCGGCTCGCTGCAAAAAGCCGCCGGGAGCATGGGCATGGCCTATTCCAAGGCGTGGAAGCTGATTCGCGGCTTGGAGCAGGCGTGGGGCTTTCAACTGCTCGTGCGCCGTCCCGGCGGGGCGAAGGGCGGCGGCTCGACGCTGACGGAGGAGGGCCTCGCTCTGCTCGAACGGTACGAGAGCCTGCTGGCCGAGGTCGAACAGGCGGCGGAAGGGGCGTTCCACAAATATTTCCCGTGAAAACGGGAATATTTTTTTGACAAAGCGATATTCTCATGCTAGAATATCGACCGGTTACCAATGCAACTGGAAAGAGGGAGCAACATGAGAAAAAACGGAGTGAAACGTCTGCTCGCGCTGCTGCTGGCGGCGTCGATGGCGCTGGGGCTGGGCGCCTGCGGGCAGCCCCAAGCCGGGGAGAACGGGGCGGAGGACGGCCAAAATACGGCCGCGCAGGCCGAAGAAATCACGCTGACCGATCAGGCGGGGCGCGAGGTCGTGCTGGATAAGCCCGCTGAAACGCTGGTGAGCTGCTATTATATCACCACCTACGCGGCGATCGCGCTCGGCGTGGCCGACCGTGTGATCGGGCTGGAAAAGAAGGCGGAAACGCGCCCGATTTATCAAATGGCCGCGCCCGGCCTGCTCGAACGGGAGCAGGTCGGCACGCTTAAGGAATTCAACGTCGAGGCCGTGGCCGCGCTCGCGCCCGATTTGGTGCTGCTGCCCAAAAAGCTCGCAGAGCATGCCGACACGTTGACCGGACTCGGCCTCAAGGCGCTGGTCGTCGATCCGGAAACGCAGCAGGGGCTGGAGCAGATGCTCGCGCTGATCGGCAAGGCCTGCGGCGTGGAGCCGCGCGCGCGGGAGCTGTCCGACTATTACGCCGCGCAGCTCGCCCGCATGGCGGAGCTGACCGAGGGGCTGGAAAAGCCCGCCGTTTATATGGCGGGCAACTCGTCCTACTTGGAAACCGCGCCCGCGGGCATGTATCAGGCGGGGCTGATCGGGCTGGCAGGCGGCGAGAACGCGGCAAACGCGATCGAGGGCGATTACTGGACCGAGGTGTCCTACGAATCCGTCCTCGCGATGGACCCGGAATATATCATCGTGCCGCCCGGTGCTTCCTATACGGCAAACGATGTGCGCAACGACCCGCAGCTTGCCGGGGTGGGCGCGGTCGTGCATGGAAACATCTATGAGATGCCGCGTGGCATCGAGGAATGGGATTCGCCCATCCCGTCCGGTGTTTTGGGCGTGATGTGGCTGACGAGCGTGCTCCACCCGGGGCAGTACAGCTTTGACGAGTTCACAGCCGACGCTCAAGCGTTTTATCAGACGTTTTACGGCTTTGACATCGACCGCGCGCTGATCACAAAGTAACGGAAGGGGGGAAAGCCCGATGAGACAGACGAACCGTTCCCGCGCCGCCGTTCCGGCGGCCGCCGTCCTGCTGGCGGCGCTCGCGGCGGTGTCGCTGTGCGTCGGCAGCTTTCCCCTTTCGCTTGCCCGGATCGGGGAAATCCTCGCCGGCGGCGCGCGGGATACGATGGACGCGCGCGTATTTTGGACGCTGCGCGTGCCGCGCGTGTGCATGGGCCTGCTCGCCGGTTTGGCGCTCGGCCTTGCGGGCGGCGTGTACCAGACCGTGTTCCGCAATCCGCTCGCCTCACCCGATTTGACGGGCGTGGCCGCGGGCGCGTCGTTCGGCGCGGCGTGCGCCATTGTGCTGGGCGCGGGCGGCGCGGCGCAGATCATGGGCGGCGCGTTTGCGATGGGGCTGCTGTCGCTCGCCCTTGTGCTGCTGCTGGTGCGCGCGGCGCGCATCGAGCGGACGGGCACGTACATCCTCGCGGGTATCATCGTCTCGTCGGCGGCCGAGGCGGGGCTGATGGTGCTGAAAACCATGGCCGATCCCGAGCGCGAGCTGGCCGCCATCGAGTTTTGGACGATGGGCAGCCTCGCGTCGGTGACAGCGGACAAGGCGCGCCTGACCGCGCTGTGCGTGCTCGCGCCGCTCCTTCTTCTGCTGCTGTTCCGGCGGCAGACCGCCATGCTGTCGCTCGGCGAGGAGGCCGCGCGCGGCATGGGGCTCGACCCCGCGTTCTGGCGCACGCTGCTGCTCGTGCTGACTACGCTGATGGTCGCGGCGGTCGTGTCCGTGACCGGCGTGATCGCGTTCGCGGGGCTGATCGCCCCGCATATCGCGTTTTTGCTGGCGCGGCGGCGCGGCGGGCCGTATCTCGCGCTGTGCGCGCTGGTCGGCGCGGATATCCTGCTCGCGGCGGACATGCTGGCGCGCAGCCTGTCGAAGGGCGCTGAGCTGCCGCTCAGTATCCTGACCATCCTGTTCGCCGTGCCCGTGCTGGCGCTGCTGCTGTGCCGGGGGAAGGGAGGGCGCTATGGGGACGACGCTTGAAATCCAAAACCTGACCGTGGGCTACGCGGCGCCGGTCGTGCGGGAGCTTTCCTTTTCCGCCGAGGCGGGCGAGCTGGTCGGTATTCTGGGCCGCAACGGCTGCGGCAAGACCACGCTTCTGCGCGGCATGACGGGCGGCGCGCGCGTGTTCGGCGGCGCGGTGCGCGTAAACGGGGAGGACTGCCTTGCCCTTCGCCCGCGCACGCGGGCGAAGCGGCTGGCGCTGCTGCCCCAGCGCACCGAGGTGCTGCCCGGCTTGTGCGCGGGCGAGGTGATCGAGATGGGGCTATACGCGCGCGGCGGCCTGTTCGGCGCGCCGGACGAGGCGGGGCGCGCGCGGGTGCGGCGTGCGGCCGAGGGGTTCGGCATCGCGGACCGGCTGGATACCGACTGTGCGCGGCTCAGCGAGGGACAGCGGCAGCTTGTGCAGCTCGCGCGGGTCGCCGTGCAGGACGCGCCCGTGCTGCTGCTCGACGAACCGGACGCCGCGCTCGATTTTTACAACACGCACCTGCTGTTCCGCACGGTGCGCGGATGGCTCGCGCGGCAGGGCAAGGCGGCGGCTGTCGTGCTGCACGATCCCGCGCTCGCGCTGCGCTGGTGCGACCGGCTGCTGCTGCTGAAGGACGGGCGCGCCGCCGGCTGCTTTGCCGCGCGCGGCGCGTGCGCGGCGGACGCGCAGGCCGCGCTGCGGCGGCTGTACCCGGAGATTTGCGTCAAACAGGACAAGGAGACTGGGGTTTTTCACTGCGTCCTTGAACCAAATGTAGAAAATTCGTTTTTTTGACAGAAATTTGTCCGATCCGGTAGGAGTAAAGAGAATTTTTTGCTATAATAAATTATCTTCACTTCACAAAATAAAAACAGGGAGGACAAAATGGAAAACGAGAAAAACGAAAAAAGCGAAAAATCCTTTTTCGGCCCGTATAATTTTACGGGTAAGCTGCCGCTCGGACAGGCGATCCCGCTCGGCTTGCAGCATGTGCTGGCGATGTTCGTCGGCAACCTGACGCCCATCCTCATCATCACCAGCGTGTGCGCCGCGGGGGGCGGCGCGGAGGAATTCGCGGCCATTCAGGTCGCGCTTCTGCAAAACGCGATGCTGGTGGCCGGTCTGGTCACGCTCGTGCAGCTGTTCGCCATCGGCCCGGTCGGCGGCAAGGTGCCGATCATCATGGGCACCAGCTCGGGCTTCATCGGCGTGTTCAAAAGCGTGGCGGAGGTCATGGGCGGCGGCATTTTATCCTATGCGGCCATTATGGGCGCGTCGATCATCGGCGGTCTGTTTGAAACCGTTTTGGGCGCGTTTTTGAAACCCCTGCGCCGGTTTTTCCCGGCGGTCGTCACGGGCACGGTCGTGCTGTCCATCGGCCTTTCGCTGATCTCGGTCGGCGTCGGCTCGTTCGGCGGCGGCACGGCGGCGCCGGATTACGGCTCGGTTGAAAACCTGCTGGTCGGTCTGGCCGTCATGATCGTCATTTTGGCGCTCAAGCACGGGACGAAGGGCATGGCGAGCTCGTCCTGCATTCTGCTCGGCATCATCGCCGGCTACATCATCTGCGCGATCCTGCCGCTGTTCCTGTCCACCACCGGCATTGCGGCGGACGGCACGGAATACACCAAGGCTTGGGTGCTCAACTGGGACAAGGTCGGCGCGGCGAGCTGGTTCTCCATCCCGCAGCTTCTGCCGGTCAAGCCCGTGTTCGACCTGCGGGCGATCATTCCGGTGCTGATCATGTTTGTCGTTACCGCGGTTGAGACCGTGGGCGATATCTCCGGCGTGACCGAGGGCGGCATGGGCCGCGAGGCGACCGATAAGGAGCTTGCGGGCGGCGTGATGTGCGACGGCCTCGGCTCGTCCTTCGCGGCGCTGTTCGGCGTGCTGCCGAACACCTCGTTCAGCCAGAACGTCGGTCTGGTCACGATGACCAAAATCGTCAACCGCTTCGCGCTCGCGTGCGGCGCGGTCTTCCTCGTGCTGTGCGGCCTGTTCCCCAAGCTTGCGGCGGTTATTTCGATCATGCCGCAGAGCGTTTTGGGCGGCGCGGCGGTCATCATGTTCGCCTCCATCGTGATGAGCGGTATCCAGCTGATCACCAAGGAGCCGCTGACCATGCGCAGCATCTCGATCGTTTCGGTTGCGCTCGGTCTGGGCTACGGCCTCGGCGCGAACGGCGCGGCGCTTCAGGGCCTGCCGCAGACCGTGCAGCTTATTTTCGGCGGCTCGGGCATCGTTCCGGCGGCGTTTGTCGCGATCATCCTGAACGTGGTTCTCCCCAAGGAGAAAACAGAGCAGGCGTAAGCTGTATAATCACATTAAAGAAGAGGCGCTCTAAAAGGAGCGCCTCTTCTTTAATATTGATATATTTTTCGCTTGCGGATCAGGTACCACACCGACACGACCACGCCCAGCCCCTCGGCCGCCGGGACGGACAGCCAGATGCCCGTCTCGCCAAGCAGCGCGGGCAGCAGGAGCAGCATGCCGACCAAAAACACCAGCGTGCGCGCGAACGAAATGATCGCGGAGACCTTACCGTCCGAAAACGCGGTGAACATGGCGGAGGCGAAAATGGACAGCCCCATAAACAAAAAGCAGACCGCGTAAATGGGGAAGCCGTTCATGGTGATTTGGAACACATTGCCGCCCGCCTCGGTAAACACGCGCAGGCACGGGCCGATGGCGACGCGCGAAAGCACAAAGCTGCCCACCGAGCACAGCAGAACAAAGCCCATGCAGATTCTGAAAATGTGCTTCAGCTGCTTGTGGTCCTGCGCGCCGTATTTATAGCTGATGACGGGCGCGACGCCCATCGAAAAGCCGAAAAACACGGCGGTGCACACAAATTGGAAATACAGCACAATGGTGATCGCCGCCACGCCGTCCTCGCCCCAATAGCGCAGAAAGAGCGCGTTGAAGAGAAAGGTGGTGATTGCGTTGGCGATATTCGTCACCATTTCGGACGAGCCGTTGAAGCAGGCCTGCCCGAGCATGCGCCAGTCGGGCTTCGCGCGCACGAAGTAGAGCGCGCTGTCCCGCTTGCGGGCAAAGTAGATAAGCCCCGCGGCCGCGGGCACCAGATAGCCCAGCCCGGTGGCGACGGCCGCGCCCGCGATGCCCCAGCCGCACACGCCCACGAACACATAGTCCAGCACCATGTTGGCAAGGCCGCCGCAGACCGTGGCGAACAGCCCCAGCCCGGGCTTGCCCGCGGTGATGAACAGCGTTTGGAACGCCGTCTGCAAAAAGAAGGCGGGCGCGAAGAAAAGCAGGATGCGGGTGTATATTTTGCACAGCTCGAACTGCGCTTCGCTCGCGCCCAGCAGACGGATGATAGGATCGAGGAACAGGTTGCCGAGCGCCATAAACAGCACGCCCAGCGTAAGCGAAACCAGCACGAGAAAGCTGAAATCCCGCCGCGCCGCGTCCGCGTCGCCCTCGCCGAGCTTGCGTGCGATGACCGCGCTGCCGCCCGAGGCCAGCATGATGCCGACCGCCATTTCCAGACAGTTGAGCGGATAGGACATGTTGACCGCCGACAGCGCCAGCGTGCCCGCGAAGCGCGAAATAAAAATACCGTCCACAATGGTGTACATGGACAGAAAGACCATCATAATGATATTGGGCAGCGCGAACAGCAAAAGCGAGCGGGCGGTGAACCGTCTGCCCAGTGCGTTATCCACGGCTTCGCACCTCCTTTTCAAAGGCTTCGGTATAGGCGAGGTTGCCGCGCAGGAACGCCTCGGACAGCTCGCCGCCGAGCGAGCGCATGGCGCGCTCTTCGCTCTCATACAGGGTTTTCAGGCAGGCGTCGGCAAACGCCCGGCCCGCTTCGGTAAGGCACACGGCCTTCTGTCTGCCGCCGGGTAACGGCTCGAACCGGACCAGCCCGCGCTTTTCCAAATCCTTTACCACGGTGTTGACCGTCTGCTTGGGGATCAGCCAGTCGTCCGCAATCTGCTTCTGCGTAGCGCCGCGCGACTCGCCCAGCGCGTAAAGCGTCATCATCGTGTTGTAGCTCATGCCGTTGCGCTTGGCCCATTCGCGGTATAATTCGTTCACCTTGCAGAAGCAGGTGTTGAACAGCTCCATCTGCGCGCGGATCTCCATGGGACCGCCTCCTTTGGTACGATTTCGGACTAATGGGCATTATAGTACGGGTTCGGACTAAAGTCAAGCGGAATTGGCAGAAATTTTGACGGCCGCAAACGAAAAACCACGGTTTTCAAAAGATAGGCGGATATGATATACTTTAAGTATCAACGGACCGGAGGATGGCAAAAATGCTTTCGATCAATCAATATATCCGAGCGAAAAGTCTGGACGAGGCATACGAACTGTGCCAAAAGAAAAGCACCGCTGTGCTGGGCGGCATGCTGTGGCTGAAAATGCAGCGCAGAACTGTCGGCACGGCGGTGGATTTGTGCGATTTGGGACTGGACCGCATCGAGGAGACGGAAACGGCGTACCGCATCGGCGCGATGGTCCCGCTGCGCGCGCTGGAAACGCACGAGGGGCTGAACGCGCTGACGCGGGGCGCGGCGGCGGACAGCGTCCGCCATATCGTCGGCGTGCAGTTTCGCAACTGCGCCACCGTCGGCGGCAGCCTGTACGGGCGCTTCGGCTTTTCCGACGTGCTGACGCTGTTCCTCGCCCTCGGCGCGACGGTCGAGCTGCACCGCGCGGGCGAGCTGGCGCTTGCGGACTTTCTCGCGCTGCCGCGCACGACGCGCGACATTCTGGTGCGGGTGACTGTGCCGAAAGCGCCGGTCAAGGCCGTTTACCTGTCGCAGCGCAACGCTTCGACCGATTTTCCCGTGCTGACCTGCGCGCTGTGCGCGCGGGAGGGCGCTTACACCTGCGCGGTCGGCGCGCGGCCGATGCCGGCCGCGGCGTTCGGGGATGAAAAGGGTCTGCTGGCAAACGGGATTACCGAGGAGAGCGCCCGCGCGTTCGCGGACGATATCGCGTCCCGCTGCGCGTTCGGCGGCAACCGCCGCGCGGGGGCGGACTACCGCCGCGAAATTTGCAAGGTATTGGTGCGCCGCGCGGCGCTCGCGCTGGAGGAGGGCTGAATATGGAAATCAAGCTGACGCTCAACGGAAAGCCGCTTGCCGCGTCCGTCCGTGCGGACACGCTGCTGCTCGATTTTGTGCGCGAGCACGGCTGCCGCTCGGTCAAGCGCGGGTGCGAGACCGCAAACTGCGGCCTGTGTACCGTGCTGCTCGACGGCACGCCCGTGCTGTCCTGCTCGGTGCTCGCCGCGCGGGCGGACGGGCGTGCGGTGCAGACGCTCGAGGGGTTACAGGACGAGGCCGCGGATTTTGTCGGCTTTATCGCCGATCAGGGCGCGGAGCAGTGCGGCTTCTGCAATCCCGGCTTTGTGATGAACACCATCGCGCTGCTGCGCGAGAACCCCGACCCGACGGACGACGAGATCCGCGCCTATCTCGCGGGCAATCTGTGCCGCTGCTCGGGCTACGAGGGACAGCTTCGCGGCATCCGCGCCTATCTGGACCGCAAAAAGGAGGGCTGACGGCATGGAACGGAATTTTAAAACGGTCGGCAAGCCCGTGCGCAAGAAGGACGCGATGCAGCTTCTGCTCGGCAAGCCCGCCTATACGGACGACGTAACGCCGAGGGACGCGCTCGTCGTCAAGGTGCTGCGCTCGCCGCATGCGCATGCGCTGATTGAGGACATCCAAACCGAAACCGCAAAAAAAGTGCCCGGCATCGAATGCGTGTACACCTATGCGGACGTGCCGCAAAAGCGCTTCACCATGGCCGGGCAGACCTTTCCCGAGCCCTCGCCCTACGACCGGCTGATTTTGGATCGGCGCGTGCGCTTTGTGGGCGACGCGGTCGCCGTCGTCGCGGGCGAAACCGAACAGGCGGTCGACCGGGCGATGAAGCTTATCAAGGTGCGGTACCGGGTGCTCGCGCCCGTGCTCGACATGGACACGGCCAAGGACAATCCGGTGCTCGTGCATCCGGAGGACGACTGGCGCGCGCTCTGCCCGGTCGGCGCGGACAATAAGCGCAACCTGTGCGCGTCGGATGCCTGCGCGGACGGCGACGTGGACGCGGTGCTCGCCTCGTGCGACGAGGTGGTCGCGCACACCTACCACACCAAGGCCTGCCAGCAGGCCATGATGGAGACCTTCCGCACCTACACCGAGATCGACGCGTACGGCCGCCTGCACGTGGTTTCCTCCACCCAGATCGTGTTCCATGTGCGGCGCATTCTGGCCAACGCGCTCGATATCCCGAAGTCGAAGATCCACGTGGAAAAGCCGCGCATTGGCGGCGGCTTCGGCGCCAAGCAGACGGTCGTGGCCGAGGTGTACCCGGCGCTCGTCACGTGGAAAACGGGAAAACCCGCCAAAATGGTCTATTCGCGGGAGGAATGCCAGACCGCCGGCTCGCCGCGGCACGAAATGAAGGTGTCCGTCCGGCTGGGCGCGATGAAGGACGGCACGATCCGCGCGATCGACGTGTACACGCTGTCGAACACGGGTGCGTTCGGCGAGCACGGGCCGACGACCGTCGGCCTGTCGGGGCATAAATCCATCCCCTTGTATAATACTAATCTCGAGGCGTTCCGCTTTTCCTACGACGTGGTGTACACGAACCTGCAGGCGGCGGGCGCGTACCGCGGCTACGGCGCGACGCAGGGCATCTTCGCGGTCGAGTCCGCGGTGAACGAGCTGGCGGCGCGTCTGGGGCTCGACCCGGTGGCCGTGCGCGAAAAGAACATGGTGCGCGAGGGGCAGACCATGCCCGCCTACTATAACGAGCCGGCAAACGCCTGCGCGCTCGACCGCTGCATGGCGCGCGCCAAGGAGATGATCGGCTGGGACGAAAAATACCCCTGCCGCGATATGGGGGGCGGCAGGGTGCGCGCGGTCGGCGTGGCGATGGCCATGCAGGGCTCGGGCATCTCCGGGGTCGACGTTGGCTCGGCCACGATCAAGCTGAGCGACGAGGGCTTCTTTAATCTTACGATCGGCGCGGCCGACATGGGCACGGGCTGCGACACGATCCTGGCGCAGATGGCCGCCGAATGCCTCGACTGTTCGGTGGACGAAATCGCGGTGTTCGGCGCGGATTCGGACGCGTCGCCCTACGATTCCGGCTCCTACGCCTCCTCGACGACCTATGTGACCGGCAAGGCGGTCGAAAAAGCCTGCGGAGAGCTGCGGGACAAGCTGTGCGAGATCGGCGCGGGCCTGCTCGGCTGCGGCGCGGACGAGGTGGAGTACACGGGCGCGGGCGTGCGCAGGCTCGACGGCAGCGCGGCGGTCACGCGCATGGAGCTGGCGGCCAAGTCGATGTGCGGCAATCAGGTCGCGGCGCAGACGACCGCGTCCCACACCTCGCCCATTTCGCCGCCGCCGTTTATGGTCGGCATGTGCGAGCTGGAGGTGGACAAGGAGACCGGCTCGGTCGAGCTGCTCGACTACGTCGCCGTGGTCGACTGCGGCACGCCGGTCAACCCGGGCCTTGCCCGCGTGCAGATCGAGGGCGGGCTGGCGCAGGGCATCGGCATGGCGCTGTACGAGGACGTCACCTACGACCAAAACGGCCGCATCGCGGAAAGCTCGCTGATGGAATATAAGATCCCGACGCGGCTGGACGTGGGATGCCTGCGCGTCGCGTTCGAATCAAGCTACGAGCCGACCGGGCCGTTCGGCGCGAAAAGCATCGGGGAAATCGTGATCAACACGCCCGCGCCCGCCATCGCGCACGCGATTTACAACGCGACCGGCGTGTGGCACCGGACGCTGCCGATCACACCGGAAAAAATCCTCTTTGGGGAGCATGAACATGAAGCGCATCATTTATCTCGCGGCGGGCAGCAGCCGCCGCTTCGGGGAGAATAAGCTGTTCTTCGCGCTGGACGGCAAGCCGCTGTACCGGCACGGGCTGGACATGCTTGCCGCGCTCGTAAAAGCGCGGGACGACTGCGATTTGACCGTCGTTTCGCGCTATCCGGCGGTTTTGGAGGCGGCGCGCGCCTTGGGCGCGCGGGCGGCGGACAGCCCGGAGAGCGAAAAGGGCCTGTCCTACACCATCCGCGCCGGTATGGACGCGGCGGGAGCGCTGGAGGAAGGCGATTTCCTTGTTTTCGTCGTGGCAGATCAGCCGTGGCTGACGGCGGCGACCGTCTCCCGCCTGCTGGACGCGGCGCGGCCCGGCGTGCCGGCGGCGTGCGCGGTGTTCGGCGAGCGCGCCGGCAATCCGATGGCGTTCGCGGCGGCGCTCGCGCCCGAGCTGCGGGCGCTGGAGAGCGACCACGGCGGCCGGGAGGTCGCCGCGCGGCACCGCCCGCTGGCGGTGCCCGCGACGAGCGCGAGAGAGCTGGACGACGTGGACGCGCCCGAGGACATGGAACGATGAAAAAAGACGGCTTTTCAGCCGTCTTTTTTCATTGCCCGCCGGGCGGCGCGCGGAATACCAGCTCGACCGTGCCGTCCCCGACGACGACGCGGCTGAGCGCGGCGCGGGCGATATGCTTTTTCTCCTCAAGGGAAAAACGCGGCCAGCGCCGCGCCACATCGTCGAGCGGCGGCGCGGCCTTGGCCGCAGCCGCCGCATCCAGCGCGCGCTGTTCGTCCCGCAGACGATCCAGCGCGGCCTGCGTTTCGTGCGCTTTCTCCGCGAGCAGGCGCACCACGTCCGCCTGCTCGACGAGCGACAGGTTGCGGGTCAGCCGGTCCAGCTCCTGCTCGGCGGCGGCGATTTGCGCTTCGAGCCGGTTGTGCGCGGCGCGGTCGCGCGCGGGCGCGGGAAGCGCCACGCCGGACAGCCCTTCGAGGTACGCGAGCAGGGCGGGCGCGGCGGCGGCCTCGATCTCTTCAAGCGTGGTCACGCGCGTGCGGCCGGGGCAGATCGCCCGCCCCTTTTTGCGGCCGCCGCAGTTGATGTAATGCCCCGCGCCCCCCGGCGCGGCGACGACCGTGACCGCGTAGCCGCAGTGGGCGCACTTCATCAGCCCGGACAGCCAGCTGTGCGAGCCGCGCCCGCTGTTTTTGAGCGCCTTGCCCGCGTCCAGCTTGTGCTGGGCGCGCAGCCAAATTTCAGCCCCGACCAGCCCCTCGTGCGGGGCGAGGGACAGGAACGCGCCCGCCGGCGCGGCGAACTTGCTCCGCGTGCGTCCGGCGCGGCCGGCGTAGAGGTAGCAGCCGTGCGTGCCGGCGTAGGCCTCGGCGGGGTCGGTCGGTATCGCGCCCTTGCCGCGCAGATAGCGGTAAACCGCCGCGTCCGCGCGCACATAGGCGGGGCTGTGCAGCAGCCGCCCGAGCTGCACGGTGCTCCATGTGCCGCCGCGGCCGGTCGGCAGGCGCATTTCATCGTTGAGCCAGCGCATCAGCGTGCCGAGCGAGACGTCCGCTTCCAGATAGCGGTCGTACAGCGCGCGGACGACGGCGGCCTGCGCTTCGTCGGGCACGTAGCACGCGGTTTTGCGCCCGCCGACCAGCGTCTGTCCCTTGGAAAAGCCGAAGGGCGGCCGCCCGCCCAGATACATGCCCGTCTTGGCGCGCTCATAGTAGTTGTCGGTCACGCGGCGCTGGATGGTTTCGCGCTCGAACTGGGCGAACACCATCATGATCTGCGCCATCGCCGTGCCGGCCGGGGTGTCGTCGAGCGTCAGCCCGTCCTCGCACGAGCGGAAGGCGACGCGCCGCTCGCGCAGCAGATCGCACAGCCCGGCGAAATCGTGCACGCTGCGGCTGACGCGGTCGAGCTTGTAGACCGCGATCCGGTCGATCCCGCCCGCGCGCAGGTCGGCCAGCAGGCGCTGGAAGGCGGGCCGGTCGGTGTTTTTGCCCGAAAAGCCGCGGTCGATGTAGGCGCGGCAGTCCGCAAGCTCCTTGGCGGTCAGGCTCTCGCGGCAGCGCTCGAGCTGCGTTTCGATGGAAATGCTGTCCGGCCGGTCGACCGACTGCCGCGCGTAAATCGCGGTCACGGCAAGCGCCTCCTTTCAACGGCTCAGGGCTGTTCCCGCGTATTTGGCGGACAGGCCGCGAGGATATCGGCCTTGACCTGCGCGGGCGAGCCGTCCGCGACGTACCGCACAAGGACGGTCAGCGGCTGTTCGTCTGCGCGCATGCCGATCTCCTTTCTCCATATGCTTTTGCGGCCCTTCGTTCGAGAAGCGTCGCCATAAACCAGTCGAGGTTGAGCACGAACATTTCGCGCATCCGCGCGTCCTTTTTGCTGTCCGAGGGCAGCTTTTCCGCGCGGCGGCAGGTGGCGAGATAGTGCTCGCGCACAAATTCCGCGCCGTTTTCCACCACGCCGGGGGCTAAAAGCCCGAGCCGCAGATCGACCGACCGCGACCAGGGGAAGGTGTCCTCGAACAGGATCTCCTCGCGGTGGTACCATGGATAGCCGCCGAAGATCTCGTCCGCGCACTCGCCCGACAGGCAGACGGTCGCGCCCTTTTTGACCTCGGCGCAGAACAGCAGCAGCGAGGAGTCGACGTCGGCCATGCCGGGCAGGTTGCGCGCGTCGGTCGCGGGCAGCAGGGCCGCGCACAGCGCCTCCGGCTCAATCAGCACGTTGTGGTGCGCGGTGCCCAGCGCATCGGACATCATTTTAATATACTCATTGTCGCTATTTGGCTGGAAATTACTTTTAGTAAAATATTTGTCGTTGTCGCGGTAGTCGACCGACCAGGTGTGCAGCGTTTCGCCGCGCGCGGCGTAGTCCTTTGCCGCGAGCATGGACAGGATGGACGAATCCAGACCGCCGGACAGGAAGCACGAAAGCGGCACGTCGGAAACCAGCTGCCGCCGCGCCGCGTCGCAGATCAGCTCGTGCGTGCGCGCAATGGTCGCTTGGAGATCGTCCCCGTGTTCGTGCGCTTCGAGCTTCCAATAGGTGCGGTCTATATAGCGGTCGGGGGTGAGGATGGCGTAATGGCCGGGCAGCAGCGCGTCGATCCGCTTGAACACGCCCGACGCGGGCGGACGCGCCGGCCCCAGCAGCAGCAGCGAACGCAGACCGTCCGCGTCGACGACCGGTTCGACGTCCGGATGGCACAGCACTGTGCCGATGGTCGAACCGAACACCAGTCCGCCGCCCGTCTGCGAGACGAACAGCGGCTTTACGCCCAGCCGGTCGCGGCACAGGATGAGCCGCCGCTCGGCCTTCTGCCAAATGGCAAACGCGAAAATACCGTTGAGCCGGGGGAACGCGTCCGTTCCCCATTCCAGAAAGGCGTGCAGCAGCACCTCGGTGTCCGAATGTCCTTCAAAATGATGCCCGCGCGCGAGCAGGTCGCTCCGAATATCCTCGGTGTTATACAACTCTCCATTATAAATAAGAACTGTATTACCATCAGGCGAATACATGGGCTGCTTGCCGCCGTCCGGGTCGATGACGATCAGGCGGCGGTGGACGAGCATCGCGTCGAGATCACAGAATTCGCCTTCGGCGTCCGGGCCGCGCGGCGTGAGCGTGCGTTTCATGCGCTGCGCGACCGGCCCATACTGCCGCGCGTCGCGTTCATAATCGACAAAGCCGCCGATTCCACACATAGGCTTTTTCCTCCTTTATACTTTGGCCTTCCATCCTTTGTATGTCCGGGACAAGGCGGATATGCGCCCTGCGCCGCACCGAAATGATTACAAAACGGAGAGTTTGAGGGGAAATTCACATCATGTAAAAATTTTCAATCCTGCACAAAAAACCCTTCGGAATTTCTCGGGCAAAAGTCTGTTAAATCCTTGACATATCCCCGGCAGACGATATAATAGAAATAGACATGCTCCAAAGTTGGGTGTCGGTAAAGGGCGGCGCTCGGCGCCTTAAGGCGTCCCTGCGCTGTGTTTTTCTGTTCACCCGCGAAAATTTTTTGGGAGGTATATGGCATGGATTTTAGGCTTACAAAAGAAGAAGCACTGTTCCAGAAGATGTGCCGCGAGTTCGCGCTCAACGAAGTAGAGCCGATCGCCGCTGAGATCGACGAGCAGGAGCGCTATCCGGAAGAGACCGTTCAGAAGCTGATGAAGTACGGCCTGATGGGCATTCAGTTCCCCAAGGAGGTCGGCGGTTCCGGCGGCAACTACGTTTGCTACTCGATCGCGATCGAAGAAATGAGCAAGGTGTGCGGCACCACGGGCGGCATCATGTCCGCGCATGGCACGCTGGGCGCTTGGCCGATCTATCATTTCGGCACCCCCGAGCAGAAGGAAAAGTGGCTTCGCCCGCTGATCGAGCCTAAGGAAGGCGCAAAGGTCGGCGCGTTCGGCCTGACGGAGCCTAACGCCGGCACCGATTCCGCCGCGCAGCAGACTGTTGCGGAGAAGCAGGCCGACGGTTCCTATATCCTCAACGGCACCAAGGTGTTCATCACCGGCGGCGGCCGCGCGGATACATACGTTGTTTTCGCCATGACGGATAAGTCCAAGGGCAACAAGGGCATTTCCGCCTTTATCGTAGATAAGGACGACCCGGGCTTCTCGATCGGCAAGATCGAGCACAAGATGGGCATCCGCGGTTCCCAGACCTCGGAGCTGATTTTTGAGGACGTTAAGCTTCCCGCGGACCGCCTGCTGGGCAAGGAAAACGGCGGCTTCAAGATCGCGATGATGACGCTCGACGGCGGCCGTATCGGCATCGCCTCTCAGGCGCTCGGCATCGCGCAGGGCGCGCTGGACAAGGCTGTTCAGTACATGAAGGAGCGCGTTCAGTTCGGCAAGACCCTCGACAAGTTCCAGGGCCTGCAGTGGATGGTAGCCGATATGCACACCCAGATCGACGCGGCTCGCCTGCTGGTTCGCCGCGCGGCGTTCAACCACGACGTCGGCCTGCCGTTCACCAAGGAAGCCGCGATGGCTAAGCTGTACGCTTCCGAGGTCGCAATGGACGTTACCACCAAGTGCGTGCAGATTTACGGCGGCTACGGCTACATCCGCGAGTACCCGATGGAGCGCATGATGCGCGACGCTAAGATCACCGAGATCTACGAAGGCACTTCTCAGGTTCAGAGAATGGTCATCGCCGGTCAGGTACTGCGATAAGAAAAGGAGGAGAACTGAACTATGAAAGCAATTGTTTGTGTAAAGCAGGTTCCGGATACCTCCGGTAAGGTCGCGGTCAACCCGGACGGCACCCTGAACCGTGCCTCTATGGCAACGATCATCAATCCGGACGATTTGAACGCCGTTGAGGCCGCTCTCCAGCTCAAGGACGCGACCGGCTGCAAGGTCGTCGTCGTGACCATGGGTCCCCCGCCGGCGGAAGGCATGCTCCGCGAGCTGATCGCGATGGGCGCCGACGAAGGCGTGCTGGTTTCCGCCCGCGAGTTCGGCGGCTCGGATACCTTCGCCACCTCCCAGATCCTCGCGGCCGCGATCAACAAGATCGGCCTTGAGGACGACGACGTCGTATTCTGCGGCCGTCAGGCGATCGACGGCGATACCGCTCAGGTCGGTTCGCAGATCGCTGAAAAGCTGCATATCCCGCAGATTTCCTACGCGGCGGACGTGAAAAAGAACGGCTCTACCGTTACCGTTAAGCGTATGCTCGAGGACGGCTACATGACCATCGAGGCGCAGACCCCCTGCCTGCTGACCTGCATCAAGGAGCTTAACGCGCCCCGCTACATGTCGCTCGGCGGCATCATGGACTGCTACCAGAAGCCGGTTTCGGTTTATGATTTCAACACGCTGAAGGACGACCCGCTGATCGAGCTGGACACCATCGGCCTGAAGGGTTCTCCCACCAATATCTTCAAGTCCTTCACCCCCCCGCAGAAGGGCAAGGGCAAGATGCTCGAGGGCGCTGACAAGGCGACTGCCGAAGCCCTCGCGGCTGAGCTTCTGAAGAAGCATATTATCTAATCGAAAGGAGAAACGACAATGGCTGAATTTAACAACACCAATCTCGCCGATTTTTCTGGCGTTTGGGTAT
>JAUNGZ010000014.1:17181-59088 GCA_030524205.1 Eubacteriales bacterium | reverse complement strand
CGGCTGCCCGGTGGTTAAGCCCGAGTTTAAGCCGGAGACCAAGCCGGAGGAAACCCCGGATAACAACGGCGGCGCAGCGCAGGGCAATTTTGCGGCGCAGGTGGTGCAGCTTGTCAACGCGGAGCGCGCGAAGGCCGGTCTGTCCGCCCTGAAGGTGGACAGCAAGGTGCAGCAGGCGGCGCAGGTGCGGGCAAAGGAACAGGCGCAGTCCTTCTCGCACACCCGGCCGAACGGCGCGTCGTGCTTCACCGCGCTGACGGAAGCGGGCGTTTCCTACCGGGGCGCGGGCGAGAACATCGCCTACGGCCAGTCGACCCCGCAGGCGGTCATGACGGCCTGGATGAACTCCGCGGGTCACCGCGCGAACATCCTGAAGGCGGACTTTACGACCATCGGCGTGGGGTACACTGTCATTAACGGCACGCCGTACTGGACGCAGATGTTTACTAACTGATTTCGATCGCGACCACGCTCGCGATCGAAGTTCCGCCTATGAATCGCGCCCTATGGGCACAATTCTCCGGCGCTTTTTATGAAAATAGCGGCGTGGCCGCCATTTTCTATGATATGCGCGCTGCGGCGCGAGGACTTTTTCGGCAATCTGAAACGGGACTGCGTTTGCAGTCCCGTTTTTTGCGCTCATTCGGAGAGCGGGTATTCGTCGCCGTTTAGGATGACCGATCGGACGTTTTGCAGGTCGAAGGTTTTCGCCAGCACGTAGGTGCCGACGTCATAGCCCTCGCCGGACACGCCGCTTTCCTGCCCGAGCGCGTACAGGGTGCGCTCGATTTTGTTTTCTTCATCCACGATCTCAAGCACGCTGCCGTCTTTCATTTTGACGGCAATATAGTCCAGATCGTCTACCACACAGCCCATGTCCGGGCCGTTTACCCGCAGGCCGATCTGCGACAGTGTGACGCGGCCGTCGGACGTGCGGTAATAAGGCATCTGCCGGGGCTCCGGCAGGGGGACGGACAGAACCGGCTTCAGCCGCGTTAAGCCGCCTTCCTCCAAGTACGCGCCCTGCTCGCCGACCTCCAGACGGAGCGGGCCGTCCGCCGCCGTATAGTCGCCCACCGGAATGAAGGCGCCTTCCACATAGTAATCGTTTTCGGTGGAGCGCGCCGTATCCAAATAGAAGCGTCCGGCGCACCAATCCAGCTTGTCGCCATACCATATGTCAAATACAAGCTGGCCGTCCTCGTTGCCCATGCATTCCGCAAGATTGCTCCAAACGATGTTGTCGCCCTTGTACTGCTCTAGGGTTTCCGAAATGCCGAACGGCCTGACGCCGGTTTTCTTTTTATCCTCTATATGCAGGCTGACCACGCCCGCGCCCGCGCTTTCGTCGAACAAAACGGATTCAACCGTCACGCGGTAATCGTCGTTTTCGTCCGACAGCGCGCCCGGCGCGGGGGTGATGGTGTAGTCGCTTAAAAGCGCCTCGTCCGACCCGTGCAGCAGCAGCTGGAAATGCCGTCCGATCTGCTGCGGCAGATCGCTGGCGGCAAACGCCGTTCCGCCGACGCAGAGCGCCGCGGCAAGGCCGATGCAGGCCACGCGCCGGAACGGAAAGCGCCTTGCGCGCTGCGGCTGATCGGGCAGGGCCTCGAGGGTATTCCGCACGCGGCGGTCGAACGACGCGGGCATTTCGGGAAAATTCTTATGGTTCATCATGCAAAGCACGCTCCTTCCAAGGTTTCGCGGAGCATTCCGCGCGCGGTTTTCAGCCTCGATTTGACCGTCCCCTCGGGGATGCCGAGCAGTGAGGCGACTTCGCGCGTCTTGAAGCCCTCCAAATAATAAAGCGTCACGGGCAGACGGTATTTCTCGTCGAGCGACCGGAGCGCTTCGTACAAATCGCTGTGGTCGGCCGGGACGGGCGCGGGCACGGCCTCGGCCAGCTCGGGTTCGTAGGGCGCGAGGCGCTGGCGGCGGCGCAGGATGGCCGCGCACTCGTTGATCAGGATGCGCGTCAGCCATGTTTTAAAATACCGGGGCTGGCGCAGCGTGCCGAGCTGCTCCCAAGCGCGCAGGATGGCCTGCTGGGCCGCGTCGGCGCAGTCGGCGTCGCGCTGCAGCATGGTTTTTGCCACGCGGTAAAGCGTTGGCTCGGCGTCAAGCACCGCCGCGGTGAATGCGGTTTTGTCCATCATAGGCGGGTTGTCCTTTCCGAAAGCGTCTGGCGGCCGCCGGAAAACTGCTTTCATGGATTAGATGGGGAAGGGAGGGCTTTGGTTCAGCATAACACAAAAAAGATCCCTCCGTCGAGGGATCTTTTTCTGTTGATGCAGGCTCCGTTATTCGGAAACCAGCGGCGTGGACAGATAGCGGTCGCCGGTGTCGGGCAGCAGGGCGACGATGGTCTTGCCCGCGTTCTCCGGCCGCTTGGAAAGCTCGACCGCCGCGTGCAGCGCCGCGCCGGACGAAATGCCGACGAACAGGCCTTCGCTGTGCGTAAAGGCGCGCGCGGCCGCAAACGCGTCCTCGCCCTTGACGCGGATCACCTCGTCGTAAATCTTAGTGTCGAGCACCTCGGGCACAAAGCCCGCGCCGATGCCCTGAATCTTGTGCGGGCCGCCGCGGCCCTCGGTCAGCACGGGGGATTCGTCCGGCTCGACCGCGACGATCCGGACATCCGGATTTTGCTCCTTCAGGTAAGAGCCGACGCCGGTCACCGTGCCGCCGGTGCCCACGCCCGCGACGAAGATATCGACCTTGCCGCCCGACTGCGTCCAGATCTCGGGGCCGGTGGACGCGCGGTGTGCCGCCGGGTTGGCCGGGTTGACAAACTGGCCGGGGATAAAGCTGTTCGGGGTCTCCTTGGCCAGCTCGTCCGCCTTGGCGATCGCGCCGGTCATGCCCTTGGAGCCTTCGGTCAGCACCAGCTCCGCGCCGTAGGCCTTGAGCATGTTGCGGCGCTCGACGCTCATGGTTTCGGGCATGGTCAGAATGATCCGGTACCCGCGCGCGGCCGCGACCGCTGCAAGGCCGATGCCGGTGTTGCCGCTGGTCGGCTCGATGATCGTTGCGCCGGGCTTCAGCGCGCCGCTTTTCTCCGCGTCGTCGATCATCGCGTTCGCAACGCGGTCCTTGACCGAGCCCGCCGGGTTGAAATATTCGAGCTTGGCGAGGATTTCGGCCTTTGCGCCGAGCTTGTGCGCCATTTTATCCGCTGCGTACAAAGGGGTGTTGCCGATCAGCTCGGCGAAGCTTCTTTTGATATCGGACATGGAAATGACCGCCTTTCTTGAATTCACTGAATTCATATGTGTTTAATATGGATTAAGCATACAGCGGAAAAATGAATTTGTCAAGAGGGAATTTTGAAAAAAGAGGAGCCGCGCATCAGCGCGGCTCCTTCGCGTTACGGCTGGATCAGCCAAATGACGGAATCGTCTTCGGTTTGGCGGGAATAGTCAAAGCCCGCGTCGCGCAGGCGGTAGCCGACGACGGAAACATCAAGGCCGGTCCGCAGGGCGGCGCTGTCAATATACATGACGCCGTCAAAGATCTTTGCCGCGGGCGTAAGGGTTTCGATCTGCTTTCCGTCCCGCAGCAGGAAAGCGCCGCCGTCGGTCAGCACGCAGGTCACGCCGCGGTAGCTAACGGACGCGCTCTGTGTCTGAGAATCCCACGAAACCGTGCCGCCGAACTGTTCAAGGAGGGCACGGAGCGGCGTGCCGAGGAATTCCCTGCCGTTGAGGTCGGTGCGGAGGGTGGGCGCTTCGACCGGACTCATATCATAGGGCAGCGAGTAGGCGGCGGGCGCGCGTCCGTCGGCGAAATATTCCGTGCCGTTTACCACAACGCCCTCGAGCTGGTCCGGAGCAAAGAGCCTGCTCAGACGGCCGGTGCTGCTTGCGGCATTGCTGCTTGCCTGCTCCAGACCGGCTTGCCCCGCTGTTTGCAGCGTGCCGTCCAGCAGTACAAAGCACAGGCTGGCTTCCGGATCATACCAGCTGCCGGTCGCCGGTTCATAGGTGCGGTCGTAGCGCAGGCGGTATGTCATGCCGGTCAGGTCAAGCGATTGCAGCCGGCAGCGCGAACCGTCGGGCGTCTGGATTTCCGCGTTTTGCAGATTGATTGTGACCGTCGGCATATTTTGGGTGCGCGGCACGGTGATCGTCTGCCTGCTGCCGCGCAGATGCAGTGTGACCGGTCCGGAATAATCCGAGGTGCCGAGCGAGAAAAAGCGCTGCTCGGGCGTGTCCTGCTCCGGATAACTGCCCATCGAGTACCCGACGACGCCGTCCGGCGATGCATAGCTCGCGGATACGGCGCAGTCGATTCCGCCGACATAGTTTTCATCGTACAGCAGCTTTTTGCCCTGCCCGGTCAGCGCGGTCAGCGAATAGACGACAAAAGTCATATTGTCGTCCGCGAGCGACTGCTCGAGGGTCAGCCGGATGTCGCCGTTGTCGATCGACTGCTTTTCCGTGTTGACCGCAAGATCGCCCGTGCCGTCCGGGAACCAAGATTTCCAAAAATCTGTCTGATACGCCGCGACCGAGGCGGTGATCAGGCTGGCGGCAATCAGCGCCGCGCATACGCCTTTTTTCAATAGCTGTTTCATATGCCGTCTCCTTTCGATGGGGTCCTCGTCGAGCGTTTGGCTGACACGGCGGCGCACGGCGCGGGCGGACACGGCGGGCGCTTCGGATTCGGGCAGGCCGAGCAGCGCGTTCAGCTCCTCTGCATCCAGCTCCTCCAACAATTCAGAAATCCGCATCAACGTCCACCTCCTTCAGCCGTTCGCGCAGCCGTTTTCGTCCGCGGGACAGGCGCGCCTTGACCGTTGACTCGTTCATGCCGATGGCTTCCGCGATTTCGCGCACCGTTTGGCGGTAGTAATAAAAGCGCACGAAGATGGCGCGGTCGTCCGCCGCCATGTCGAGCAGCAGGCGGCGCAGCGTTTCCGCGGTTTCGCGGCGCAGGGCGGAGGCCTCCGGCCCTTCGTCCTCATCGGCGGTGAGGATGTCGTCCTCGGGCAGCGGCGCTTCCGGCCTCTGCCGTCGCAGCCGGTCGACCGCCGCGTTGCGCGCGACGGCCGCCAGATAGCTTTTCAGCGTGCCGCGCTCCTCGTCCAGCCGGTCGGCGGTGCGCCAAAGCGCAAGAAACACATCCGAGACGATCTCCTCCAGATCCTCGCGCGTGACGCGCGGCCCCAATACCGTGCGGGCGACGGACGCGGCATAGCCGCCGTACCGGTCGATCGCCCGGTCGAGCGCGCCGCGCTGGCGGCGCTTGAGCGAGCCGATCAGCTTTGCGTCGTTCATGCCGCGTCCATCCCCCTTTCGTTTTTTCTCTATCCTGCACGGCGCGCGCGCTGCCCCGTACAACAATAGATACGGAGCGCGGGCGCGGTCGGTTGCGCGTTTCA
This sequence comes from Eubacteriales bacterium, assembly GCA_030524205.1. Taxonomy (GTDB): domain Bacteria; phylum Bacillota; class Clostridia; order Oscillospirales; family Butyricicoccaceae; genus Agathobaculum. The sequence continues at coordinate 53,705 of JAUNGZ010000014.1, read as the reverse complement.
TAAAAAAATCTCCCCGCAGGGAGATTTTTGTTATGCGTCGATCAAGCCGAGCTGCATCTTCCAGCGGATGACGCGGGTCGCGGCCTGCCGCACCTGCGCTTTGTCGATCGTGCCCGCGTTCACCGCGGTGAGCACCGCGTTGTACTGCGTGACAAAGTCCGATGAGATCAGCATATCGTTGCCCGCCTGCACGGCGCGCACGGCGGCGTTCTCGCCGTCGGTGTATTCGGTGATCGCGTCCATGATGAGGTCGTCGGTCATGATGACGCCGTCAAAGCCCAGCTCGTCCCGCAGAAGCTTGTGCACGGCGGGGGAGAGCGACGCAGGCAGCTCGGCGTCCATGTCGGTGACGACGTTGTGGCAGACGAGCACCGCCTGCGCCCCGGCGGCCATGCCCGCCTTGAAGGGCAGGAAATCGCTTTCGCGGAAGGAATCCAGCGGGCGCTCGTCGATGGCGATGCCGGTGTGCGTGTCCACATTGCTGCCGTAGCCGGGGAAGTGCTTGAGCACCATACCCGTGCCGTCCGCGACCATCTGCGAGACGACGGTTTTGACGTACTCGCTTGTCGCCGCCGCGTCCTGCCCGAACGCGCGGGCGTTGATGAAATCGGCGGGATCGGTCGACACGTCGCACACCGGCGCGAGGTTGACGTTTATGCCGATGGAGGCGAGCAGCTCGTCCTTTTCCTTGGTGTCGCTTGTCACCAGTTCGAAGCCGCCCTCGTTGTACAGGCTTTGCGGCGAATGAAATTTGACCGCGCGGAAATTCGGGTTGGAGCTGATGCGCACGACCGTGCCGCCCTCCTCGTCCACGCCGATCAGCATGGGCGTTCCGGCCGCGTTCTGATAGGATTGGACAGTTTCGCGCACCGAATCGCGCGTCTGCCCCTCGAAGTCGCGGCCGAACAGGATGTAGCCGCCGATATTATATTCTCCGGCAAGCGCGGCGGCCCCGGCCTCCGGGCAGCGCGCAAAAAACATCTGCGCGATTTGCTCTTCGACCGACAGGCCGGCGGCGTATTCTTCGGCCGGGTCGGTTTCCGGCTCGGGCGCTGGCGGCGGCGTGACCTCGGCCGGCTGCCGCGCGTCGGGTTCTGGCTCGATAGTTGCGTCGGGTTTGCCGCAGGCGCCAAGGCACAGCAGGGCCAGCAGCAGGCAAAGCAGTCTCTTTTTCATCTTTTCTCCTCCTATGGCGGTTGACTTTATTATACACGCCGCGCCGCGCCATTGCAAAGCCTGTCACAAATATGGTAAGATAGGGAGCGGAAAGGGGGAGGAGCGATGGAAACCGTCGGCCGTTTCGCGCCCAGCCCAAGCGGGCGGATGCATCTGGGCAACGTGCTGTGCGCGCTGCTCGCGTGGCTGTCCGCGCGGGCGCAGGGCGGGCGCTATCTGCTGCGAATCGAGGATTTGGACGAAATGCGCTGTCCGCGCGCTTTTGCCGACCTGATTTTGGACGACCTGCGCTGGCTCGGCCTCGACTGGGACGGCGAAGTGCCTTACCAGTCCGAGCGCACGGCGCTTTATGAGGAATATGAGGGGATTCTGCGGCGAAAAGGCCTGCTTTACCCCTGCTTTTGCTCGCGCGCGGCGCTGCACGCGGCGTCGGCGCCCCATCTGTCGGACGGCCGCGTGGTCTATGCGGGCATCTGCCGCGATTTATCCGCCGCCGAAATCGCGGAAAAGCGGAAAACGCGCGCGCCCGCGACCCGCGTGCGCGTGCCGGACGAGGACGTTTCCTTTGTGGACGGCGTGTTCGGCGCGTATGCTGAGAATTTGGCGCGCGAGTGCGGCGATTTCATCATCCGCCGGTCGGACGGGGTGTTCGCCTACCAGCTCGCCGTCGTGGCGGACGACGCGCTTTCGGGCGTGACCGAGGTCGTGCGCGGGGCGGATCTGATCTCGTCCACGCCGCGCCAGATTTGGCTGCACCGGCTGTTCGGATTCGAGCCGCCGCGCTTTATCCATATCCCGCTGCTGTGCGACCACGACGGACGGCGGCTCTCCAAGCGGGACGACGACCTCGATCTCGGCCTGCTGCGCGAAAAATTCACAGCCGAGCAGGTGATCGGCGCGCTGGCGTGCGCCGCCGGGCTGACGGAAACGCCCGCGCCCGCCGCCGCGAAAGAGCTGATCGCGGGCTTTTCGTGGGACAAAATCCCCAAAACAGACCTGTTCCTGCCGGATATCTTTCGGTAAAAGCGCCCCCTTGTGCGGGGCGCTTTTCTTTTTGCGGAAATTTTATGAAAAAACCGGTTGACAGACAGCAGGGGCGGGTGTATTATGGTGATATCAAATTGATATGAATGTGAGGGATAAATATGAACAAGGATGAAATGATTTACGAGGAGAAGCTCCTTCGCGCACCGAACGGGCTTGCCATTTTGACGCTCAATATCCTGTTGATGATCGCGGCGGTCGGGGGCATTGTCTGGGGCGCTTCCCTGATCGACGGCGGCGAGGCGGCCGGCCTTGGCGCGGCGCTTTTGGCGGTGTGCATTTTTTACTGGTGCCTGCCGTGCTGGCTGCTGTTTGCGGGCATCAAGGTGCTGAAGCCCAACGAGGCGCTCGTGCTGACGCTGTTCGGCAAGTACGTCGGCACGCTCAAGGGCGCGGGCATTTTCTTTGTCAACCCCTTCTGCTCGGCGGTCAATCCCGCGGCCGAGGCGGCCAAGGCCGACGCGGCCGAGGAAGCGGCCAACGCGGTCGCGCGTACCGGCAAAGCGCCGGCGAGCGCGGGGGCGGCCTATGCGCGCGGCAAGCGCCTGTCGCTCAAGACCATGACGCTCAACAACGATAAGCAGAAGATCAACGACCTGCTCGGCAACCCCATCATCATCGGCATCGCGGTTATCTGGCATATCGAGGACACGGCCAAGGCTGTTTTCGCGGTCGATAACTACCGCGAGTTCCTGTCCATCCAGTGCGACGCGGCGCTGCGCAACACCGTGCGCCTGTACCCCTACGACGTGTCCGAGTCGGGCGATGAAAAGAGCCTGCGCGGCTCGGCGCAGGAGATCGCGGGCGTGCTGGCCGAGGAGATCCAGCAGCGCGTCGACTGCGCGGGGCTGAAGATCGAGGAGGCGCGCATCACAACCTTGGCGTACGCGCCCGAAATCGCGGCGGCCATGCTCCAGCGCCAACAGGCGAGCGCCGTGATCGACGCGCGCAAGATGATCGTCGAGGGAGCGGTCGGCATGGTCGAAATGGCGCTCGCGCAGCTTTCCGAGAATCAGGTCTGCGAGCTGGACGACGAACGCCGCGCGCAGATGGTATCCAACCTGATGGTCGTGCTGTGCGGCAACAAGGAAGCCCAGCCTATTGTCAATTCTGGCAGCATCTATTAAAATAGAGACATAACAGAGCGCGGGCGGCGGCCGTGCGGAGAGGGGACGGTTTGATGGGCGCTTGGCTGCTGCTGCCCTTTTTCCTCCTCCGCTTTGGGCTGCTGTACCGGCTGGACCGGACAGCGGTGCGGCGCGCGGCGCATTTCGCGCCGGTGCGGGGCGGGGAGCGGGCGGCCTATTGGGTGTACCAGATCTCCAACGCGGCGATTTTCGTGTCGCTGTTTTTCCTGCGCGTGCGTACCGCGCCGCGCGGGCTGTTCGGCGCGGGGCTGGCCGTCTATTTGGCGGGACTGCTGCTGTTGGCCGCGTCGGTGGTGAATTTCGCGGCGGCGGATAAGGACGGATTCTGCGAGCGCGGGCTTTATCGGTTTAGTCGCAACCCGATGTATGTGGCGTATTTCGTCTATTTCATCGGGTGCGCGCTGCTGACGCGCTCGCCGGTGCTGCTCGTCTTTACGCTTGTGTTCCAGCTTTCGGCGCACGGGATCATTTTAGCGGAGGAGCGGTGGTGCGCGCGGCAGTTCGGGCAGGCGTACCGCGCGTACATGGAGCGGGTCGGCCGCTATCTCTAAAGTCGAACCGAAATCGAGGAGGTGAAACGCCGTGGCGGACAAGGAAAAAGCGAAGAAACAGGTGCCGCTGCGGCTTTCCGCCTCGCTGTACGAGGAGATCGCCCGCTGGGCGGAGGACGACTTCCGCTCGGTCAACGGGCAAATCGAGTTTCTGCTGACCGAGGCGGTGCGTCGCCGCAAAAGGGCCAAGGAAAAGGACGTGTGAAAGGGGCGCGCGATGAACTGGGGTACGGTCTGCTGCTTGGCGTTTGCCGCGGTGTTTGCGCTGATCGGCGCGCTGTTTGCCGCGCTGCGCGGCCGCGCGGCTATGCTGGTCAGCGGGTTCAACACGCTGCCGCCGTCCAAACGCGCGCAGTACGACACCGCGAAGTTGAGCCGCGCTTACCGCAATCTGTTTTTGTGCTGGACGGCGCTGTTCGCAGCCGGCGCGCTCGCAAGCGTCTGGGTGCATGAAGGGGCGGCGGTCGCGGCGGTCGTCGTTTGGCTGACTTGGCTGGGGCGCACGGTGCGCTGGGACGCGGAAAAGGCTTTTGCGCCCTACCGCAAATAACATGGGTTATCATGCTGAGAAATTCTGCGAAATTTCCGCTTGACAAATTCGCAGCCGCGGCATATACTGTGAAACAGAACAAAGCAAAACCGCAGAGCGAGGGTAAGTAAGAACGACACCGCGTTTGCAGAGAGCCGCCCATTGGTGCGAGGGCGGCAGCGAAGGACGTATCCGAATGGACTCGTGAGGGCAGCCTCCAAAGCCGGCTTTCCGGCAAGTAGACGCTGACGGGATTCCCGCCGTTACCAAGGGAGGGCGCGTGTTGGCGCGTCTATCGAGCGGGCGTTTTTACGCGCCAATTTGGGTGGTACCGCAGAAGTTTCGGCTTTTGTCCCATGATGCATGTGCATCGTGAGGACGAAGGCTTTTTTTATTGCCAAAACGGAGGGTTTACATATGATTACACCAAGCTGTGACGAAATTTTAAAGCTCGCGGGCGAGTATTCGACCATTCCGGTCTGCCGCGAGGTATACGCGGACGTGACCACCCCCATTCTGCTGCTGCGGCGGCTGCAAGCCAAAGCAAAGCGTTTTTTCCTGCTTGAGAGCGTCGAGGGCGGCGAGAAGTGGGCGCGCTATTCGTTCTTGGGCTTTGATCCCATCCTGCGCGCCCGCTGCAAAAGCGGCGTGGTGACGCTGACCGGCGCGGAAAACCGCACGGTAAAGACGGAGAAGCCGCTGGACGTTTTGCGCGGGCTGCTCGATGCGCGCCGCGCGCCGCGCATCGAGGGGCTGCCGCCGTTTACCGGCGGCTTCGTCGGCTACTTCGCTTACGCGATGCTCGGCTACGCCGAGCCGACGCTGCGCATCGGGCGCGACGGCTGGGACGATTTCGACCTGCTGCTGTTCGACAAGGTGATCGCCTTTGACCACCTGCGGCAGAAGCTCGTGCTGATCGTCAACATCGCAACCGACCGCGTGATGGAGAATTACGGCAAGGCCTGCGCAGAGCTGGAGGCGATGGCCGCGCTTGCGGCCGACCAAAGCCCGCTGCCGCCGCTCGGCCGTCCCGCCGCGCCGCGGTTCACCTGCAGCGTGAGCGAGCAGGAGTACGCCGGCATCGTCGAGAAAACACGGAAGCATATCTTCGACGGCGATATCTTTCAGGCTGTGCAGTCGCGGCAGTTCACCTCGCCTTACGGGGACAGCCTCATTTCCGCCTACCGCGTGCTGCGCACGACCAACCCCTCGCCCTACATGGTGTTCCTGTCGATCGACGGGGACGAGATCATGTGCTCCTCGCCCGAAACGCTGGTGCGTCTGCAAAACGGGCGGCTGACGACCTTTCCGGTCGCGGGCTCGCGTCCGCGCGGCGCGACGCCGGCCGAGGACAAGGCGCTCGAGGAGGAGCTGCTGCGCGACGAAAAGGAGCTGTCCGAGCACAACATGCTGGTCGATCTGGGGCGGAACGATCTGGGGCGCGTGTCCAAGATCGGCTCGGTCGACGTGACCGAGTACCTGATGATCCACCGCTACTCCAAGATCATGCACATCTGCTCGCAGGTCGAGGGCGAGCTCGCGGACGGCCGCGACGCCCTCTCGGCCATCGAGGCGGTGCTGCCCGCGGGCACGCTGTCGGGCGCGCCCAAAATCCGCGCGTGCGAAATCATCGAGGAGCTGGAGCCCGCGCCGCGCGGCGTGTACGGCGGCGCGCTGGGCTATCTGGACCTCGCGGGCAATATGGATACCTGCATCGCCATCCGCATGGCGGCGAAGAAGGGCGGCACGGTCACCGTGCAGGCGGGCGGCGGCATCGTGGCCGATTCCGTCCCGCATAACGAATATATGGAAAGCGCGAACAAGGCGCGCGCGGTCATTGCGGCGATCGAACGCGCTTCGGAGGTGGATGGCTGATGGTACTGTTAATCGACAATTACGATTCCTTTTCCTACAACCTGTACCAGCAGGCGGCGGCGATCGAGCCGGACATCCGGGTCGTGCGCAACGACGCGGTCACGGTCGGTGAAATACAGGGGCTGAACCCGTCGCACCTCCTGCTTTCGCCTGGGCCGGGTTACCCGAGGGACGCGGGCGTGTGCGAGCAGGCGGTGAAAGCGCTCGGCGGCGTTATCCCCATTCTGGGCGTGTGCCTCGGCCATCAGGCGGTCTGCGAGGCGTTCGGTGCGAGAATTGAGCACGCAAAGCGCCTGATGCACGGCAAGCAGAGCATGGTCGAAGTGGACGAAACCGACCCGCTGTTCCGCGGCCTGCCGCACAAGATCAGCGCGGCGCGCTACCACTCTTTGGTGGCCGCGCCCGAAACCCTGCCCGACTGCATCGCGGTCATCGCCCGCGACGAGATCGGCGAGATCATGGCCGTGCGGCACAAGGAAAAGCCGGTTTACGGCGTGCAGTTCCATCCCGAGTCCATTTTGACGCCGGTGGGCGGCGTCATCCTACAAAACTTTTTAAGCCTTTGAGGAGGAAAACAATATGATGCAGCAAGCAATTCACGCGGCGATCAACGGCCGCGACCTAAATTATGATACCGCCCGCGCGGCGATGGAGCAAATGATGGACGGCACGGCGACCGAAATTGAAATGGCGACGCTTTTGACCGCCCTGCGCATGAAGGGCGAGACGATCACCGAGATCACGGCCTGCGCCGAGGTCATGCGCGAAAAGGGCGCGCACATCGAGCCCAAGGGCGCGGTGATGGACATTGTCGGCACGGGCGGGGACGAGGTCGGCTCGTTCAACATCTCGACCACGGCGGCCTTTGTGGCGGCGGCGGGCGGCGTGCCGATCGCCAAGCACGGCAACCGCTCGGTGTCGTCCAAGTCGGGCGCGGCTGACGTTTTGGAGCAGCTCGGCGCGGAGATCGACCTGAGCCCTACGCAGAACGAAAAGGTGCTGGCCGAGACGGGCGTCTGCTTTCTGTTCGCGCAGGGCTATCACAAGTCGATGAAGAACGTCGCGCCCGTGCGCCGCGGCATGCGCGAGCGCACACTGTTCAATGTGCTCGGGCCGCTGTCCAATCCGGCGCGCGCGACCATGCAGCTTTTAGGCGTATACGACGAAAAGCTGGTCCTGCCGATGGCGCAGGTGCTCTCGAACCTCGGGGTGACGCGCGGCATGGTCGTCTGCGGCGGCGGCATGGACGAGGCGAGCCTGACCGGCGAGAACAAGGTGTGCGAGATCCGCTTCGGCAAGCTGACGCCTTACGCATTCACCGCGGACGGTCTGGGGCTTACCCCCTGCACGGTGGCCGATCTGCGCGGCGGAACGCCGGCGGAGAACGCGGAGATCACGAAAAACGTGCTCTCAGGGAAAGAGCGGGGACCGAAGCGGGAGGAAATCCTGCTTAACGCGGGTATCGCGCTCTATCTTGGCATTGACGGCTACGAGCTGGCGGACGGCGTCCGCCGCGCGGCAGAGCTGATCGACAGCGGCGCGGCGTATGACAAGCTGACGCGGTTTATCCGGGCGACAAGGGAGGTGTCCGCATGATCTTAGACGAGCTGGCGAACCACGCGCGCGAGCGCGTCGCGGCGGCAAAGGTAAAGCTTCCTCTTGACGAGGTCAAGGCCAAGGCCGAAGCTCTGCCGCGCGGTGATTTTCGCTTTGAGAAGGCGCTTGCCGGCAAAGACTTGGCGTTTATCTGCGAGGTCAAAAAGGCCTCGCCCTCCAAGGGTGTGATCGACGAGCAGTTCGACTACCTCGCCGCCGCCATGCAGTACGAGGAGGCGGGCGCGGACTGCGTTTCCGTGCTGACCGAGCCCAAGTGGTTTCTGGGGTCGGACGAGATATTCCGCGCCATCCGCCTGATGGTGGACGTACCCCTGCTGCGCAAGGACTTCACCGTGGACGAATACCAGCTTTACGAGTCCAAGGCGATGGGCGCGGACGCGGTGCTGCTGATCTGCGCGCTGCTGGATACGGAAACGCTGAAAACCTACCTCGCGGTCTGCGACGCGCTCGGCTTGTCCGCGCTGGTCGAGGCACATGACGAGGCCGAAATCGTTTCGGCGGCGCGGGCGGGCGCGCGGGTGATCGGGGTCAACAACCGCAACCTTAAGGACTTTTCGGTCGATCTGCAAAACGCCGCCCGTCTGCGGGAAAAGGCCCCGGCGGGCACGGTGTTCGTCGCGGAGAGCGGCGTTTCGTCCCCCGGGGACGTAAAGGCGCTCCGGCGGGCGGGCGCGGACGCGGTGCTCGTCGGCGAATATCTGATGCGCTCGCTCGATAAGCCCGCCGCGCTGCGCGGGCTGCGGGAGGCCGCGCAGTGAAGCTGAAATTCTGCGGACTGACCCGCATGGCCGATATCGCCGCCGCGAACGAGGCAAGACCGGATTACGCGGGCTTTGTGTTCGCGGAGAGCCGCCGCCGCGTGTCCGATCTGGACGCGGCGCGGCTGAGGGCGCGGCTCGACCCGTCGATCCGGTCGGTCGGCGTGTTCGTCAACGACGAACCGGCGCACATCGCCGCGCTCGTTCGGGACGGCGTGATCGACCTTGTGCAGCTGCACGGGGACGAGGACGCGCGGTACATTGCGCGCCTGCGCGGGCTGACCGATGCGCCGCTCATCAAGGCCGTGCGCGCCCGAACGCGCGCCGATATCGAGCGGGCGGCGGCACTGCCGGTCGATTTCCTGCTGCTGGACACCTATGTGCAGCATGCCTATGGCGGCAGCGGCAAGCCGTTCGACTGGTCGCTGATCGGGCGGCCTTCCAAGCCCTATTTCCTCGCGGGAGGGATTTGTCAGGACAACCTTGCGCGGGCGCTCGAAACGAGCGCTTACGCGCTGGATATTTCAAGCGGTATCGAGACGGACGGCGTCAAGGACGCGGCTAAAATGCGCTCGATTGCCGCCACGGTAAGGAGTAAGAGCAATGAGTAAAGGACGCTTTGGCGCGCACGGAGGGCAGTATATGCCGGAAACGCTGATGAACGCGGTGATCGAGCTGGAAGAGGCCTATCACCGGTACAAGGACGACCCGGACTTTCAGGCCGAGCTGACGGACCTGCTGAACGACTATGCGGGCCGTCCCTCGCGGCTGTACTATGCCGCGCACATGACGAAGGACCTCGGCGGCGCGAAAATCTATTTGAAGCGCGAGGATTTGAACCACACGGGCGCGCACAAGATCAACAACGTGCTCGGGCAGGTGCTGCTTGCAAAACGCATGGGCAAGACCCGCGTCATCGCGGAGACCGGCGCGGGGCAGCACGGCGTTGCCACCGCGACGGCGGCCGCGCTGATGGGGCTGGAGTGCGAGGTGTTCATGGGACGCGAGGACACCGAACGGCAGGCGCTGAACGTGTACCGCATGCGCCTGCTGGGCGCGGCCGTGCATCCGGTCGACAGCGGCACGGGCACCCTGAAGGACGCGGTTTCCGAGACCATGCGCGAATGGACGAACCGCATTGCGGACACGCATTACGTGCTCGGCTCGTGCATGGGGCCGCACCCGTTCCCGACCATCGTGCGCGATTTTCAGGCGGTGATCTCCAAAGAGATCAAGGAGCAGCTGCTCGAAAAGGAGGGCCGACTGCCCGACGCGGTGCTGGCGTGCGTAGGCGGCGGCTCGAACGCCATCGGCGCGTTTTACCACTTCATCGGGGACAAAAGCGTCCGCCTGATCGGCTGCGAGGCCGCCGGGCGCGGCGTGGACACCGCCGAGACCGCTGCGACCATCGCGACCGGGCGGCCGGGCATTTTCCACGGCATGAAAAGCTATTTCTGTCAGGACGAGTACGGCCAGATCGCGCCCGTCTACTCCATTTCGGCGGGGCTGGACTACCCGGGCATCGGCCCCGAGCATGCGCACCTGTACGACACCGGCCGCGCCGAGTACGTGCCCGTGACCGACGACGAGGCGGTAAACGCCTTTGAGTATCTCAGCCGCACCGAGGGTGTTATCCCGGCGATCGAGTCGGCGCACGCCGTCGCGCACGCGATGGAGCTCGCGCCGCGGATGGGGAAGGACCAAATCATCGTCGTCAACCTTTCGGGGCGCGGCGACAAGGACTGCGCGGCCATCGCGCGGTATCGCGGGGAGGATCTGCATGAGTAAAATTGCAAAAGCCTTTGTAAACGGCAAGGCGTTTATCCCGTTTGTGACCTGCGGCGACCCGTCGCTGGAGGTGACCGAAAAGCTCGTCTGCGCGATGGCGGAGGCGGGGGCGGATTTGATCGAGCTGGGCGTCCCGTTTTCCGACCCGACGGCCGAAGGACCCGTTATCCAAGCGGCAAACGTGCGCGCGCTGGCGGGCGGCGTGACGACCGACAAGATTTTCGGCATGGTGCGCCGCGTCCGGCAGAAGACCGGCGTGCCGATGGTGTTCATGACCTACGCGAACGTCGTGTTCTCTTATGGCGCGGAAGAATTCATCCGAACCGCCGCGGAAATCGGCATGGACGGCCTGATCCTGCCCGACCTGCCGTTTGAGGAGAAGGGCGAGTTCGATCCGCTGTGCAAGCGGTACGGTCTCGACCTGATCTCGCTGATCGCGCCGACCTCGCACGAGCGTGCGCGTATGATCGCGCGGGAGGCCGAGGGCTTTGTTTACTGCGTGTCCTCGCTCGGCGTGACCGGCGTGCGCTCGGATATCACGACCGATATCGGCGCGATGGTAGAGCTGGTCAAGGCTGAGAAGGGCATCCCGTGCGCGGTCGGCTTCGGCATTTCAACGCCCGCGCAGGCAAAGGAAATGGCCGCCCGGTCGGACGGCGCAATCGTCGGCTCGGCCATCGTCCGGCTGTGCGCCGAGTACGGCGCGGACTGCGTGCCGCACGTGGCCGATTACGTGCGCGCGATGGCGCAAGCCGTGCGGGAGGCGGATTGACATGGAACGCGAATTCATCACGCCGCCCGACCACTTCGGCTTTCGCGCGGCGAAGCTGTTCGGAGCGCAGGGCGAATTGCTGGACGGCTCGCTCGCCGTCATCGAGCCGGGCGGGGGCGGCCCGCGTCCGGCGCACACCCATCCGCAGCGCGACCATCTGTTTTACGTGATTTCAGGGGAAATGCGCATCCAGAGCGGGGACGAGACGACGCTTGTACGCGCGGGCGAATACTGCCGCGTGCCCGGCGCTCTGCCGCACACGACCGACAACCCCGGGGACTGCGCCGCTGAGGTGCTCGGCCTGACGCTTGGCGGATAAGAAAGCCCCCGCTTTCCGTTTGACGCGGAAAGCGGGGGCTTTCTATTTTTATCATCCGTTGCCCGTCGGGATGAACGGCCGGATGGAGGCCGCGACGCTAGAGATCGGCATGGTTTGCAGCCAGATTTTGCCCGGACCGGTCAGCGTGGTGTTGAACAGGCCTTCCCCGCCGAGCAGTTTGTTCTTTAGGCCGGGCACCTGCTGGATGTCGATGGATACAGTTGGTTCAAAGCCGGCTACATTGCCGGTATCGACGACCATTTGCTGTCCCGCGGCAAGCTCGTATTCGACCAGCTCGCCGTCGATCTCGCAAAAGGCCGTGCCGCTGCCGGACAGCCGCTGCATAATAAACCCTTCGCCGCCGAAAAAGCCGGCGCCCAGCTTTTTGTTGAAATGAATAGACAGCGCAACGCCCGTTTCGGAGGCGAGAAACGCGCTTTTTTGCAGGATCATTTCCCGCCCCGGCGCAATGGTAAGCGGCAGGATTTTGCCGGGAAAGCTTGAGCCGAAAGCGATCATGCCCGCGCCGCGCGCGGTATAAATGTTTTGGAACATGCTTTCGCCGGAAAACGCCTTGGAAAACATTTTGCCCAGCCCGCCGCCGCGGGTGTCCATTTCCATGTTGGGGCTCATCCAGACCATCGAGCCTTTTTCGGTTATCATCTGCTCGCCGTCAGCCAGCTGGCATACGACGACGGGGAACACGCCGCCCTTAATATCGTAATTCATATTCTGCCTCCTTATTGCCTCGGTTGGATAAACGTGGAGCTTCCGTTTCCATCGTAACCCGAAACAGCGCCGGTTGTCAAGCGAAAGGGAACAGGGCTTGTATCGGATACGTCCGATATGGTAGAATAACATCAGGAGAGGAGGCGTTTTCAAGATGAAAAAGAAACGCGTTTTGATAATTGCAGTTGTCGCGGCGGTCGTCGCCTTGATCGCGGCCGCGTGTATTTATGGTTATCTGTCCGGGCGGAAGCCGGAGGAGGAGCCAAAGCCGCCGGTCACCGAGCCGGTCGCTCCCAACAAGCCCGTAGAGCAGCCGCCGTCCAAGCCGGAAAACCCCGTGCAGCCGGAAAATCCCAATCCATCGGGCGGCGAGCCGGTGGTCGTGTATGTGCCGGACGAACAGGGGGAAACGCTCACGCCGGTCGGCGCCTCCGCGGAGGACGATTCCGATCAGGCGCTGGTCGACGCACTGATCGCGTCTAATTCGCTGCCCGACGGCGTCGAAGTGCAGTCGTCTAAAACCGAGAACGGCGTGCTGACGCTCGATATGAACGCGGCGTATGGCGACGCGGTGCGTTCGTCCGGCTCGACGGGAGAAAATATGCTGATTTATTCGCTCGTCAACACCTTTATTCAAGCGCGCGGCGTGGACAAAATACTGATCACGGTGGACGGTGCGCCGCTGGAAAGCGGGCATGAGATTTACGACTATCCGCTCGAGATGAGTGGGAACTAAACAAATAAAGGGGCCAGTTTTCAGCCGGCCCCTTTATTTATTTTGCGCGTTTTTCCCGCATGGCAAGCACGCGCGCCTTGAGCAGCGCGGCGGCGGCGCGGGGATCGTCCGCCTTCATCACGGCGGAGACGACGGCCACGCCAGCGATCGGGCTGTTTTGCAGAACGCCCATGTTGTCCGCGTTCAGCCCGCCGATCGCGGCGACCGGAATGGGAACGGCGCGGCAGATTTCGTCGAGCGTTTCGACCGGCGTGATTTTTGTGGTCACATGTGTGGTGGTCGGGTAAATCGCGCCGGTGCCGAGGTAGTCCGCGCCGTCGGCATAGGCGGCCTTGGCGGCTTCGACCGTTTTGGCGGTCGCGCCGACGATTTTGTCCGGTCCGAGCAGACGGCGGCAGACGGCGACCGGCAGGTCGGACGCGCCGACGTGCACGCCCGCCGCGCCGCAGGCGATGGCGACGTCGACGCGGTCGTCGATGATGAGCGGCACGCCGAAGCGGTCGGTGACCGCTTTGACCCGCTGCGCGAGTTCCAGATAATCCCGGCCGCCGCGCTCTTTTTCGCGGAGCTGAACGAGCGTTGCGCCGCCCGCGCAGGCCTGTTCGACCGTGTGCAGCAGGCTTTCCGGGGTATGATAGGTGCTGTCGGTGACGACATAAAGGGTGAGATCGAGTTGCATAATGGACTCCTCTTATAATGTAATGGTGAGCAGGCCTTCGCCGGCTTGCAGCGCGCCGAGCGCCGTGCCGTCGGGCGCATAGGCGGCGCTGTGGCCGATGAACAGCCCGTCGGCAAACTGGTCCGCGCCGATAACGGCCATGCCGTTTTCGATTGCCCGGGCGCGCAGCAGCGTGTCCCAGTGCAGCAGCTTGTTTTTTCCCTGCACCCACCCGGCGGGGACGAAAAGCACGTCCGCGCCCGCGGCCCGCTGTGCGGCGGCAAGGGCGGGAAACCGCAGTTCGAAGCAGGTGATGATCCCGAGCGTGCCGACGGGCGTAGGTATGGGCGTGAACGGCCGGCCGCCCGCGCGGCATTCGTCCGATTCGCGGCAGCCGAAGGCGTCGTACAGACGCTGCTTGCGGTAAGAACCGCGCAGGGCGCCCGCGTCGTCGAAAACGGCGACCGTGTTGTACGGCAGGCCGTCCGCGGCTTCATATAGTCCCGTAGCGAGCCAGAGCCCGTGTCGCCTCGCGACCGCGCCCAGCGCGGCGGCAAACGGTCCGTCCAGCGGCTCGGCGGCCTGCCGCATCAGAGACCGGCGGTTCTCTTTTGCATAAAACATGCTGTATTCCGGCAGAAACAGCATGGATGCGCCGGATTTCGACGCTTGCTGTGCAAAGGCCTCGATCCTGCGAAGATTGGCGGACTTGTCCGCCGCGGCGCCGAACTGTGCCAGCGCGCCGGTCATGCCTGCCAGCCCTTGCACACGTCCACCCATGCGGCGCAGCCGGAAAAGCGTTCCAGCTCCGGGATGGTCAGCTCAATGGCCGAGTTGGCCGAGCCGGCGGCGGGGAATACCGTTTCAAAGCGGCGGAGCGATTCGTCCAGATAAACGGCCACGCCCTCGTTCACACCAAAGGGGCAGACGCCGCCGACCGCGTGGCCGATTTCCGGCTCGACCTCCTCGAAGGCGAGCATTTTTGCTTTGCAGCCGAACCGCGCCTTGTACTTGGCGTTGTCAACCTTGGCGTCGCCTGCGGCGACGACCAGAATTACCCCGCCGCCCACACGGAAGGACAGCGTTTTCGCGATGCGCGCGGGTTCGCAGCCAGCGGCCTGTGCGGCCAGCTCGACGGTTGCGGACGAGGTTTCAAATTCCAGCACCCGCTCGGCCGCGCCGAATGCCGCGAGATGCGCTTTTGCTTTTTCAATAGACATTATTTTGCTCCTCCGGTCTGTTCAGGGATGGCGTCGATCAGGCTTTCGCACAGCCGACGCAGATATTCCGCGACCGCGCTCAGCGCGAGGCAGAGCGCAAGCCGTTCGTTGGGATCGCTTGGGTCGGCGGGCAGATGCTCGCGCACAAGGGGCGGAACGACCGCCCGGATGCGCTCCTTGTCGGCCAGCAGCTTGGAATAGCAGGCTTCAAAATCCACGTCGTCCCGTCCGGTCAGCGCTTTGACGTCGCTCAGCTTGAGCGTCTGCTTCAAGTGATACACGCAAAGCAGCTGCATGATCTGCTGCCGGGTGTATTTTTTGCCGCGGACGGGCGTCATCAGCCCTTCCTTGACATAGTTATGCACCATCGTTTTGGTCAGCAGCTTGTCCGACGGGTCGCGCTTTTCCGCGGATAAGTACCGGTCGAACAGCGACAGCACCTGATCCATATAAAGGTCGAGCTGGGGGACGTCGCCGGGTAAAATATCGCGGTCGGCAAAAACCGCGCCGATTTGCTCGTCGAGCTGGGGCATGCCGTTCACCTCGTTTCCTACCTATTATACCGCTTTGCATCCCGCCGCGCAAGGGTGCGCCGGGTGGACAAACCGGATCGTGTGTGGTATACTTTTATCACAATAAAAGAGGGGACAAAACGAATATGAAGGGAATTTTCCGCAAACTCGTTTTAGCGGCGATGCTGGTGTTCGTGCTGGGATCGTTTGCAACCTGCGGCGCCGCTAATACTAAAATACCGATCCTGATGTATCATGATCTGACGGCCGATCCGGCGAAAACCAACAGCATGACGGTGACCGACGAGCGGTTCCGGCTGGACATGGAATACTTACAGCAATTCGGCTACACGCCGCTTCAGCCGGCCGACTTGCTGGCGATCCGGAGCGGCGTTATGGAAATACCGGAAAAGCCGGTCATGGTCACCTTTGACGACGGCTACCGTTCCAATTACGATTATGCGTATCCGATTTTACAGAATACCGGCATGAAAGCCACTCTGGCCGTGGTCGCGTTTAATATGCGGCCGGAAAACGATACGGACGAGACCCGTCATTCGCTGACCTGGGGGGAAATCCGGGAGATGTCGGACAGCGGCGTTTTTGAAATCGGTTCGCACACCTATAATCTCCACAATCCCCAGTATAACGGCATGAGCGCACCGGATGGGGTCAACGGCGTGATGCGCCGGGCGGGCGAATCGCAGAGCGCGTACAACGCGCGCGTGGGAAGCGATTTGACGACCAGTCTGGAGCTGATCCGCCAGTACACGGGCAAAAACGTCAACTATTTCTCCTATCCGTTCGGGGCGGGCGACAGCTGGATGCAGCAGCTTTTACAGGACGCCGGGATCGGGGTCAGCACGCTGACCAATTCGGGGCAGGCCGATCTGGCGGGCAGTCTGTACGGCCTGCCGCGCTACCGCATTACGATGAATAAGCCGGTTTCCGAGCTGCTGCGTCAATCGGCCAGCGCGGCGCCCGCGATGGCCGCCGTGTCGGTCAACGGTCAGGTGAGCAAATTGCCGGCATATAACATCGGCGGCAATAACTATGTGCGTGTGCGCGATGTGGCCGTGCTGCTGCAGAATACCGCCAGCCATTTCGACGTGCGGTGGAACAGCGCGCAGGGACGCGTCGAATTGGCTTCTTTCTCCGCGTATACGCCGCTCGGCACGGAAAACAAGCCGCTGCCCGCGGGCAGCAGGAATGTCCGGTCGATCACCGAGCCGACGGTTGCGGACGGCGTGACCAACATGGTTGCGGCGTATAATATCGACGGTTCAACCTATTATAAGCTGCGCAGCTTGGGCGATTTGTGCGGATTTTTGGTAGATTGGGACAGCGTATCACAGATGATTACCGTAAATGCTTAAAGGGAAAATGCATCCGTCCTGCAGGGGCGGGTGTATTTTTTTTGTTTGTGGTTACAATAAATTTACAAACAGCCCTTGCTTTTTTTGCAAAATATAGTATCATAGAAAGTAAGAAGTGGTTTTAAAAACTATTTTCGACCAAGGAGGAATTTACTATGCCCCGCGCATTTTTGAAAGCAAGAGAACCCTTTTCCAGTTATTCGCATTTTGTAGGCGCGGTGCTCAGCGGTTTCGGCCTGTTTGTCATGCTTACCCGCCTGCTGTTCGACGGTTCGGTCTCCGGCCAGATGGCGGCTGCCGCGGTCGTGTTCTGTCTGTCGCTGATCGCGCTGTATTCCGCAAGCAGCGTGTACCATTTTTCCGGCAAGGGCGGTATGGTGCTGCGCCGCCTGAAAAAGCTGGATCACAGCATGATCTATGTGCTCATTGCAGGCAGCTACACGCCGATTATCCTTCGGTTTATGGCGGCGCCGCGCAGCTATGTGTTCCTCGGCGTCATCTGGCTGATCGCGCTGGCCGGCATTGCGATTAAGCTGCTGTGGATCGACGCGCCCCGTTTTTTGGGCACGGTTCTGTATCTGGTGCTCGGCTGGGCGATCGCATTTGATTTTCAGGTCATTCTGTCCATGCCCGCGCCCGCGATGGCGCTGCTGGCGGCCGGCGGCTTGTCCTATACGGTCGGGGGAATCGTGTATATCGCGAAAAGGCCCAACCTTGGCCCAACCGTAGGCTTTCATGAGCTGTTCCACCTGTTCGTTATCGTGGGCAGCGTCTGTCATTATTTGATGGTGTTCTTATACGTTTTGTAAGGAAATGGAACCGCCGGCAGGGCTGCGAGAGCAGCCCTGCTTTTTTGCGTCTAAAAAGGAAAGATGAGAACGATTTCATAAAAGCAAAATAGCCAAAAATGCAGGAGAGAATAGATAATTGTGCACACAAAACAACGGAATCGGAATGGGATATTATAAGAAATGCACACAATTAAAGGCATAATATGGGTGTGTAAGTAAAATAAGGCGAGCAAACATAACAAAAATAAAGAAACGGCATTGCGGCGGCTTCACTGCGCATGTTACAATACTTGACAAGAACTGCGAAACAAAAATGCAATTGTGCGTGAGTGAAGGATGTGTACGGCATGAATCAGACACAGAAAATGAATATATGTTCTGAAATCCATACCGATACGCGGGAGGGCTGGAGCCTGTGGCGTACGGTAAGTGACCGGCAGGAAACCGAATATGTGCTGGCAGCGCGGGAAAACAGCGAGCAGGCCTGCTCGGTGATGATCCGCGCGCTGGATTCGATGCTGGAAGGCATGTCGGCGGCTGTGATGGCCAGCGACGGCGAGGGGCAGGGGCGCTTTGCGCGCACGGTCATAAGGCATATGGCGGATATCTGGCCGGACTGCCGTCTGATAGCACGGGCGGCGGGTACGGCGTTTGTTGCGATTGCTGACCGTGAGAACCACTACCCGGCAATCAAGAATCTGCTGGAACTGGCGCGGGATCAGGAACAGGCTTGTATCCGGTTTGTCGGTTATTTGGAGCCGCGTCTGCCCGAGGTTCGCTTTGCGGGCCTGTTCAACGGCGGCGCCGATGTGGAGCTGACATACTCGAACGCGGATCAGCCGATGCTGCGCCTGCGCCTGTTCGGCGGCTGCATGGAGGACCGGGAGATCTGGTCGCGTCTGCGGGCTTGCTGGACGGAAGCGATTGCGGCATAAAAAGGAAAACCGTTTCTGCCCTGAGAGGGGGGATAGAGACGGTTTTTTTTATTTTTTTACGGGAATACTTGACACGGGTGGAAAACGAGTGTATACTCTTAATTAAAACAAAATACTAATTAGAAAGCAGGTGACATTATGCAGACCAGAAACACGGTTCAGCGCCAGATTGTTTTGCAGGCGGTATTGCGCATGCACGACCATCCGACGGCCGATACCGTATACGCGGCGGTTGCGGCGGAGCATCCTTCCATCAGCAAGGCGACGGTTTACCGCAACCTCAACCAGTTGGCTACGCAGGGGGAAATCCGCCGCGTGCCCGTTCCCAACGGCGCGGATCGCTTCGATTTTAATACAGAAGAGCATTATCATGTCCGCTGTACCGGCTGCGGCGCGGTGTTTGATGTGCATATGCCGCATATTGATAATCTTGTTGAGCAGATCGAGGACGCCTCTGGCGTTGCGGTGCAGCGGTACGATATCCTGTTTGAGGGCGTTTGCCCTTCGTGCGGCGGCAGCTAAACTGTACCCCCGGCGGCAGACGCGCCGCCTTAAAAATATTGTGAAATGTGAGGAGAATGTTATTATGGCAAATTTAAAGGGCAGCAAGACGGAAGCCAACCTCCAGACCGCGTTCGCGGGCGAATCAATGGCGCGCAACAAGTACACGTATTTTGCATCGAAGGCGAAGAAGGATGGTTACGTCCAGATCGCCAGCATTTTTGAGGAAACCGCCAACAATGAGAAGGAGCATGCGAAGATTTGGTTCAAACTGCTCAACGGCGGAATCGACGACACCGCGACCAACCTGAAGGCCGCGGCCGAGGGCGAGAACTACGAGTGGACCGACATGTACGCCACCTTCGCGAAGGAAGCGCATGAGGAAGGCTTTGAGGATATCGCGTTCCTGTTCGAGAAGGTTGCCGAGATCGAGAAGGAGCATGAGGCGCGTTACCTGAAGCTGCTCTCCAATGTGGAGAATAAGCTGGTGTTCTCCAAGGACGGCGACGCGGTTTGGCAGTGCTCGAACTGCGGCCACATTGTCGTTGGCAAGCAGGCGCCGGACGTTTGCCCGGTTTGCGCGCATCCGCAGGCGTATTTTCAGGTGAAGGCGGAAAATTACTGAGTTTCGATTGGAACGTACAGTTCCAATCGAGGGACGGCAGTTCAGACTGCGTCTGAACCACCTATTGCGTCAAAAAGGCGCCCGAATTTTGATTCGGGCGCCTTTTTGACTTTGTATGAAAAAACCGGGCAAAGCTCGGCTTTTTCATGAAACCGGACGGCACAGCCGTCCGGTTTCTTTTTATATGCGCGCGGCGGCGCGGAGGAAAAGCCCGCGTGCGGCAGCACGCGGGCTTTTTTTGTCAGGCCTCGAAGAGCGGGGTGGAGAAGTAACGCTCGGCGGTATCGGGCAGTACGGTGACGACCGTTTTGCCCGGTCCCAGCTTTTTCGCAAGCTGGATGGCCGCCGCGACGTTTGTGCCGCTGGAAATACCGCACATCAGCCCCTCGAGCCGCGCGAGGTCCTTGGCGGTTTGGATCGCCTCGTCGTCGGTGACGATGTACAGCTCGTCGTAAATCTTTGTGTTCAGGTTCTGCGGGATCAGCCCGTCGCCGATACCCATTTGCAGGTGCGTGCCGATCGAGCCGCCCGACAGGATCGCGGCGTGCTCAGGCTCGACCGCCCAAATCTCAAGCTGGGGATTTTGGGCCTTGAGCACCTCGCCGATGCCGCTGATCGTGCCGCCCGTACCGAAGCCCGAGCAGAATCCGTCGATCGGCCCGCCGACCTGCTCGAGAATTTCGGTCGCGGTGTGGTGACGGTGCACCGCCGGATTCGCGGGGTTGTCGAATTGGCCCGGAACAAAGACCGATGGGTCGTTTTTTGCCATTTCGTCCGCAATTCGCTGGCATTCCTCAATGCAGTCGCCGATATTGCCCGCGTCGTGTACCAAGATCACTTCGGCTCCATAGTGCTGCACGAGCTTGCGGCGCTCCTCGGAAACCGAGTCCGGCATGATGATTTTAACCGTGTATCCCTTGACCGCGCCGCACAGCGCAAGGCCGATGCCCTGATTGCCGCTCGTCGGCTCGACAATAACCGTATCCGGGCCGATCAGCCCGCGGCGCTCGGCGTCCTCCACCATATTGAGCGCGGTGCGCGTTTTGATCGAGCCCCCAACGTTGAGCCCTTCAAACTTGACAAGCACCTCGGCGCAGTTTTCCGGAACCATGCGGTTCAGGCGCACCATGGGGGTGTGGCCGACCGCCTCCAGAATGTTGCTGTAAACCATTGAAAAATCTTCCTCTCAAACGTGTCTAATCCACATTATAGCACAACTTTCCGCATAAGGATAGGAACAGATTGACCAAATTGTGTCAATCCATACCGGTGTTGCCGGATTATATGCGGGAGGGAGGTGAAATAGCATGGAAATCCATTTCAAACAGGCAAACAGCGGCAATTACTTAGCGGCGGCGCGCGGCAAAGGCGAGATCCGCTATCTGGTGATCCATTTCACGGCGAATAACGGCGACACGGCCAAAAACAACGCCGATTACTTCGCCGACGCGGATATTTCGACCTCGGCGCATTATTTCGTCGACGAGAATGAGGTTTGGCAGAGCGTGGCCGATCACGACATTGCATGGCACTGCGGCACAAAAGGAACGTATTACCATCCGTACTGCCGGAACGCGAACAGCATCGGCATCGAAATGTGCAGCCGGCTGGAAAACGGCAAGTATTATTTTAAGGAGCAGACGATCCGCAACGCGGAGGCGCTGGCCCGCACCCTGATGGGCAAATACGGCATTGCGCCCGACTGCGTGGTACGGCATTACGACGTGACGCACAAAACCTGTCCCGCGCCGTATGTCGAGAGCGCGGCTGCGTGGAACGCGTTCAAAGCGGCACTGACAAAGGAGGACGACGATATGACGGCAGACGAGGTAAAGCAGATCATTGCACAGAGCAGAACCGTGTACAAGACCGCGGATGACGTTCCGGCTTGGGGGCGCGCGACGGTCGATAAGCTGGTGGAGAAGGGTTGGCTCAAGGGCGAGGACGGCGCGCTCAACCTGTCCGACGACCTGCTGCGCACGCTGGTTATCAACGACCGGGCGGGGCTGTATAAGGCATAAAAAAGCGGAGGCGTCAGCCTGTCGAAAAAGCCCCGCGCCGCAGCGCGAATAAAATAGAAAATGGCGACAACGCCGCCTTTTTCATCAAAAGGCCGAGCTTTGCCCGGTCTTTTGATACAAACAGAAGAGCCCGCTGAAAATCAGAATTTTCAGCGGGCTCTTCTGCAATAGGCGTTTCCGGCCAAAAGCCGGAACGCCGTCCCTCGATCGCGAGCGTGGTCGCGATCGAAACTCAGTCCAGATAGGTAATTTTTTCGATGCCCTTGACGCCGAGGCCCGGCTCGTCCGACACGGTAATGTTTTTCTCGTCGAATACCGCGCCGCCGCGGATCGGGTCCTCGAGACAGAGCACCGGGCCGTCGAGGTCCACTTTGGTGATGATCTGCTTGGCGCAGGCCAGATGGATGGCCGCGTTGACCGAGATCTTGGCCTCCAGCATACAGCCGATCATGCATTCGACGCCGTATACCTCGGCGGCGGACGCGATCTTGAGCGCGTTGTACAGGCCGCCGCACTTCATCAGCTTGATGTTGACCAGATCGGCCGCGCGCATCTGCATGATGGTCAGCGCGTCCGACGGGCCCTGCACGCTCTCGTCCGCCAAAACGGGGATGGAGACGTTGTCAGTCACGTATTTCAGGCCAATGAGGTCGTGCTGGTGCACGGGCTGTTCGACAAATTCGATATCCAGCCCGCGCTCGGCCATTTTGTCGAGGATGCGCACGGCTTCTTTCGGCTTCCAACCCTGATTAGCGTCGATGCGGATGCGAACGTCCGGCCCGACCTCCTTGCGGATGGCTTCAAGCCGCAAAAGGTCGAGCGGCGCGTCCTTGCCGACCTTGCATTTCAGGCAGTTGTAGCCGCGGTCGATCGCGTTGCGCGCGTCGCGCGCCATCTCCTCAGGGTCGTTCACGCTGATGGTGATATCGGTGACGATCTTGTTCCGGCTGCCGCCCAGCAGCTTGTAGACGGGGATGCCGTAAAGCTGGCCGTAGAGATCCCACAGCGCCATATCGACCGCGGCCTTGGCGCTGGTGTTTTTCAGGATGCAGCCCTGCACGGCCAGCATCAGGTTTTCAAAATCGTCCACCTCGCGGCCGAGGATGGTCGGGGCGATGTGATCCTGCACCGCGCCGATGATCGCGCCCGCCGTATCGCCCGTGACCGCGCCGGTCGGGGGCGCTTCGCCGTAGCCGACCGCGCCCGTGTCGGTGTGGATCTCGACGATCACGTCCTCGACGGACGAAACCGAGCGCACGGCCGTTTTAAACGGCACGCGCAGCGGCACCGAAATCCTGCCAAGCCTTATCTTTGTGATTTTCATGCTGTCACGCTCCTTGTATGTTGTATTCGGATAAGGCTTTGCTCGCAAAGCCCATCCCCAAGGCAGCCGCCCCTCAGACGGCGGGCCTTTTTCCCCGCGCCGCAGCGCCCCGCGCACGTCCGTGCGCGGCTTCCGGAAACAGGCTTTGCTTGCAAAGCCCATCCCCAAGGCAGCCGCCTCTCGGGCGGCGAGCCTTTTCCCCCGCGCCGCAGCGCGCATAGAATAGGAAAATGCAGCCCGCTGCATTTTCCATCAAAAGTGCGAGCTCCGCCCGCACTTTTAATACCCCGACCCCAGCGGCCTTGGGCCGCGTCCGGGGGTATCGGGAGGAGGTTTCCTTGGGAACCTCTTCCCGTAGATAGGGGGTATTGGATACCCCCTATCACCGCGCAAGCGCGTACATCGCCGCCGCCAGAATCTCGGCGTTTTGCAGCAGGCGCTCGACCTCCATATATTCGTCTGGCTTGTGCTCGCGCACCTCGTCGCCCGGGAAAATCGGTCCGAAGGCCACCAGATTGGGGATGGCCTTGGCATATGTGCCGCCGCCGATGGATTTGAGCACTGCCTTGTCGCCCGTCTGCTCCTCGTACACCTTAGACAGCTTTTCGATCAGCTCGCAGTCTGGCGGCATATAGATGGCCGCCTTGTGGTGCATCGACGTTTCCGTAAAGCCTGCGAGCGCGAAGGCCTTGGTGAGCTTGGGGTGCGCTTCGTCGTAGGTTTTGGTGACCGGATAGCGCACGGATAACGTAAGCGACAGCGTTTCGTCCGCGAAAGCGGCCACGCCTAAATTGACGGTCAGGTCGCCCGACAGATCGTCCCGCATCGCAAGGCCGAGCGATTCACCGCGCGTCTCCATGCCGATGCGCTCGGCAATAAAGGTGATGCAGTCGGCGGTCTCACCCTCGAGCGGGAGCTGCGCCAGCGCCTGCGCCAGCCGGCCGACGGCGTTTTCGCCCTGCTCGGGCGTTGAGCCGTGGGCGGACACGCCCTGCGCCTCGACCCGGATACCGCCCTCGACCGGCGTGACCGTCACCTTGTCAGCGGCAATCTTGCTCACAGCGTCAGGCGGGCAGGCCAGCTCCGCCGCGGCGTAGGCGGGGGAGACGTTGGACGCGGTGCCGCCCTCGAATTTCGTCAGACGGTACGCGCCGGTTTGATGCAGCTTTTTGGCGTACACGCAGTTCATAATGCCCTTTTCGCCGTTGATGATCGGGTACTCGCCGTCGGGTGTAAAGCCCATCAGCGGCGTTTCGCCGCCGTGCGCGAGGTAGTATTTCATATCCTCGCAGCCGGTCTCCTCGTTCGTACCGAACAGGATGCGGATGCGGCGGGAGGGGACGAAGCCCGCGTCCTTCAAAGCCGCCAGCGCGTACAGCGCCGCGACGGTCGGCCCCTTGTCGTCCATTGTGCCGCGGCCGTAGATGCGTCCGTCCTTTACTTCGCCCGAAAACGGCGCGGCGGCGGTCCAGCCGTCGCCCGCGGGAACGACGTCCAGATGGCCTAAAACGGCGATCATCTCCGCGCCCTCACCATATTCGCACCAGCCGACGCGGTCGTCCATATTGACCGTGCGAAAGCCCAGCCTTTCGCAAAGCACGAGCGTTTCGCGCAGGCAGCGCGCGACCTCTCTGCCGAACGGCGCGCCTTCCTCGGGAACGCCTTCCACGCTTGGGATGCGGATCAGAGAGCCGAGGCTGTCGAGCAATTCTTCCGCGTGCGCGCGGATATACGGTTTAAAATTCATATAATCCTCCTTTGAGCGGTGTCAATCCATTATCATCATTGTACAGGATAATCCTTCGTTTTGCAAATCCATCTGTGCAATTTGCTCGCGCATGCCTTGCCAAAATGCGCGATATCCTGTATAATATACACAGCCTCCGCCGGGGGCCGCGGGAAGCCGCGCGGCGGTTGGGAAAAGAGTATATAAAAAGTGAGGGATGAAAACTTATGATCACAAACGGCTTTACTTACGTTGCGGTATTGGTATTTTTGGCCGCTGTGCTGGTCGGCGCGGAAAAGCTGACCAAATGGAAGTTTTTCAAGTACGTTCCGCCGGTCGTGCTGCTGTATCTGCTGACGATGGTGCTGTGCACCGTCGGCGCGTGGGATATGGAGGCCACCGCGCCCGCGTACAGCGTAATGAAAAACAACATTCTGTATGCGATGCTGTGCCTGATGCTGCTGCGCTGCGATATCCGCAAGGTGCTGAAGCTCGGCCCGCGCATGCTGGGCGGCTTCTTCGCGGCAAGCGTTTCGATCGCCATTGGCTTTATCGCCACTTACGCGATCATGCACTCGCAGCTCGGCGCGGACGCTTGGAAGGCGCTCGGCGCGCTGTGCGGCAGCTGGATGGGCGGCTCGGGCAATATGGTCGCGGTACAGCAGGCGCTGGATATCGGGGCGGGAGACATGGGCTACGCCCTTGTCATCGACTCGATCGACTATTCGGTCTGGGTCATGTTCCTGCTGTGGGCGATCTCGTTTGCGCCGCAGTTCAACAAATGGACCAAGGCATCCACCGACACGCTCGACGAGGTCTGCGCGCGGTTAGAGAATGAGCAGCTGTCGAATGAAAACCATATTACTTTTGCCGGCCTGCTGTTTCTGGTCGGCGGCGCGCTGCTGGTGTCCGCGGTCGCGCAGAACATCGGCACGGCCATCTACGGCGTTGCGCCGTGGCTGGATAAGGCGACATGGACGGTGCTGCTCGTCACGGTGGTGGCGCTGATCGGGGCGGTTACGCCGATCGGCAAGATCGCGGGTTCGGCGGAGCTGTCCAATGTGTTCCTGTACATCGTTATCGCGCTGCTCGCTTCCCGCGCGAGCCTGCTCGAAATGACCAACGCGCCGGTCTGGATCATCTCCGGCTTCATGATTCTGGCGATTCACGGCATTATTCTGGTCGTGCTGGCTAAAATATTCAAATTGGATATGTTCACCTGCGGCGTGGCCTCGCTCGCCAATATCGGCGGCACGGCCTCCGCGCCGATTTTGGCCGCGTCCTACTCGCCCGCACTGGTGTCCGTCGGCGTGCTGATGGCATTGCTGGGCTATATTATCGGCACCTGGGGCGGCATTATTGTGGCGAATATTATGAAATTTTTTGCGTAGTCGATTGAAAGCACGCTTTCAATCAAGGAACGCTGTTTCAGGCGCAGCCTGAAACAGCTATTGCGCCGGAAGGCCGCCGGAATTTTGATTCCGACGGCCTTCCGCTTTTGAGGAAAGCGGCACGGCCGCTTTCTATGAAATTGCGCCTGCGGGCGGAACGAGGCGCGGAAACCTCGAAAACCGCCGCAAAGCGGCGGTTTTCTGGTTTCTGACAGGGGAGGAGACGACGATGGGGTTAAACACGCTGGGTTTGGTGCACCGGTTTTTAGAGGAGCAGGTAAAGCCGGGGGCGTTCTGCATCGACGCGACGGCGGGCAAGGGGCGCGACACGGCGCTGCTGTGCAGGCTGACGGGGGAAAGCGGCCGCGTGCTGGCGTTTGACGTCCAGCAGGACGCGGTCGAACAGACGCGGGCGCTGCTTTGCGCGGAGGGACTGTCCGCCGAGGTGGTGCGGGACAGCCACGCGAATATGGAGCGGTACGCCGAGCAGGAAAGCGTGGACTGCATTGTGTTCAACTTCGGCCGCCTGCCGGGCGGAGATCCCAATATATTTACGACCGCGGCCTCCTCGCTTGCTGCAATCGACGCGGGACTGCGTCTGCTGAAGCCCGGCGGGATAATGGCGCTTGCGATTTATTATGGCAAAGAAAATGGATATGAGGAGAAAAATGCGATTTTAGAGCACTTGCGAACGATAAATGACCGATTGTTCACTGTTCTTGCCTGCGATTGGCTGAACCGGAAGCATGATCCGCCTCTGCCGATATTTCTGTGGAAAGAGCGGCGGGGCTGTGGTACAATGGAACAAAAGGGAGAGTGAAGCATATGCCATGGTGCCCCAAATGCCGTGCGGAATACAGAGAAGGCTTTGCCGAATGCAGCGAATGCCATGTGCCGTTGGTGGACGAGCTGGGCGAGGACGCGCCCGAAGAGCGATCGGCCTTGGTCCTGCCGGACGGTATGGAAAAGCCCATCGCGGTTTACACGGCGAAAAACCGGCTGGAGGCTGAGATGCTCTGCGATATGCTGCAGGAGCACGATATCGTCACGCTGGACCGCCCGGCGGCGTTCCGGCAGATTCAGGCGTACAGCGGGGCGGACGCGCGCTTCGGCGTGGAAATTTTGGTCGATGCGAGCCAGACGGCCCGCGCCCGTCAGTTGATCGACGAGCTGAACAACGATTTGGAGCAAGCGCCGATGGACGAGGACGAGCTGGCCCGTCTGTCGGAGGAGCAGGCGATGCAGACGCCCGAGCGGCCGGCGGAGGACAACGCTTCGTTCAAGCTGCTGCCGGTTGTGGCCGGGGTGATCGCGCTTGCGCTCGTTCTGCTGTATTTTGTTTCGACGCGGCTGTAGGGGAGGGACTGTGCTATGCCATGGTGCCCCAAATGCCGCGCGGAATACCGCGAAGGGTTTACCACCTGCAATACCTGCCATATCCCGCTGATCGACCATGAGCCGGACGGCACGGAGCAGATTCCCGAAATCGAGCAGCCCGAGGAGAAATGGCTGCGCGACGACCCGAAGCGGGAACGCATCCTGCGCATTGTGCGCACGCTGGCCGTCGTGGTCTTGGCGCTGCTTGCGGCGCTGCTGCTGGAAAATATGGGCATATAAAAAAGGAGTGCGTTTTAACGCACTCCTTTTGCTTTTTACTCGATATCGTCGAACAGATGGGTAAAATCGAAGGTGGCAAAATAGTCCTGCGGGGTTTCGGCGCGGCGGATCAGCTCTACCGTGCCGTCCTCCTTCAGCAGCAGCTCGGCGGAGCGCAGCTTGCCGTTGTAGTTATAGCCCATCGAAAAACCATGCGCGCCCGTGTCGTGAAGATAGACATAATCGCCGATGTCGATGCGGGGAAGGTTGCGGTCGATGGCAAACTTATCGTTGTTTTCGCACAGGCCGCCGGTCACGTCGTAGGTGCGGTCGTGCAGCGCGTTCTCCTTGCCGAGCACGGTGATGTGATGGTATGCGCCGTACATCGCCGGGCGCATCAGATTGGCCGCGCACGCGTCCAAGCCGGCGTACTCCTTGTAGGTGTGCTTGTGGTGGATGCACTTGGCGACCAGCGCGCCGTATGGCCCCAAAATGAAGCGGCCCATCTCGGTGTAGATGGACACGTCGCCCATGCCCGCGGGAACGAGCACATCCTCGAACGCGCGGCGCACGCCGTCGCCGATGGCCATGATATCGTTCGGCTCCTGCCAAGGCTTGTAGGGGATGCCCACGCCGCCGGACAGATTGATGAACGCGATATGCACGCCGGTTTCCTTCTGCACCTCGACCGCAAGCTGGAACAGGATGCGCGCGAGCGCCGGATAGTATTCGTTTGCAACCGTGTTGGACGCGAGGAAGGCGTGTATGCCGAAGTGCTTAACGCCCTTGCTTTTCATGATCTTGAACGCTTCGATGAGCTGCTCACGGGTCATGCCGTACTTGGCTTCCTGCGGGGTGTCCATGATCTCGTTTTCCAAAACGAAATCGCCGCCCGGGTTAAACCGGCAGGACATCGTCTCCTTCCACTGGCCAACCTTGTCGTAATAGTCCAGATGGGTGATGTCGTCGAAGTTGATGATCGCGTCAAGATCGCTGGCGAGCTTGAAATCCTCGTCCGGCGTGACGTTGGACGAGAACATGATGTCGTGCCCGGTGACGCCGCAGGCGCGGCTCATTTGCAGCTCGGTATAGCTCGAGCAGTCGCAGCCGAAGCCCTCCTCGTGGAGGATTTGCAGCAGCCGGGGCGTGGGCGTTGCCTTGACGGCGAAGTATTCTTTAAAGCCGGGGTTCCATGCAAACGCCGCCTTGACTTTGCGCGCGTTTTCGCGGATGGCTTTTTCATCGTAAATATGGAAGGGCGTAGGATAAGTTTTAACGATTTCCTGTACCTGTTCCAGAGTGACAAAGGGTTTCTTTTCCATTGCTTTTCGCCTTTCTGAAAGTTTTCGCTTGAGACTGCCGTTTCAAACGGGAGGGAAGCGCTGGGCGGGACGGGCTATTCGTCGGTCTGCTTGCCGAGGATGCGCTCAAAACGGCGGCGCATGTCGTCCTCCATGCGCTGGGTCTCTATTTCGTCGATGCCGGCAATACGGCCGTCCTGCACGATGACGACCATGCCTTCCGCCAGCATGGCGGGTGCTTCGGCGCGGGGGAAATTGACCATTTCTTCACCGATTTCGACAACGACGAAATCGCCTTCAAAGCGGTCGACGATACCGGTCTGTTTCATGCAGCATTCTCCTTGCTTGATGATGTGGGGTCGAGTGGGATGACAACCGTACCCGCCTGCGCGGTGACGCGGACGTCTGCAACGCCCGCACGGGATAGATTTTCGAGAGCTTGCTCGCTGGGATGGCCGTAATCATTGTCCAAACCGCAGGATATCACTGCGGCGGAGGGGGTTACAGCCTCCAGCAGCGCCGGTGAGGTCGAAGTCGCGCCGCCGTGGTGGCCGACCTTGAGGATATCGCACGGCAGAGCGGGATGACGGCGGAGGAGCGACTGCTCCGCGGCGGCTTCGGCGTCGCCCATCAGCAGTACGCTGCGGTCCCCCGCACGAAACAGAGTGATCAGCGAGCGGTCGTTCAGGTTTGAGGCGGGCACATCGCCGTCCGGCCCGAGGAAGGTGAGCGACGCGCCCGAGGAAAATTCGAGCTTGTCGCCGTCCTTCGGCACGCTGGGGCGGACGCCGCGCGCTTCCAGCGCGTCGAGCATCTTGCTGTACGCGGCGGTGTTCGCGGTTTCCGTGCCCATGTAAAAGGCGTCAACCGGAAACGCTTCGAGCACCTGCGCCATACCGCCGATATGGTCGGCGTGCGGGTGCGTGGCGACCGCGGCAAACAGCCGTTTCACGCCCAAATCCTGCAAATAACGGACGACGGCGGCGCCGCCTTCCTTTGTGCCGGCGTCGATCAGCACGGCCTGCCCGCCCGAAAGCAGCAGGGCCGCGTCGCCTTGGCCAACGTCGATAAAGTGTACGGCGGTCGCTTCCGTCAGCGCGCGGCGGCCGGCCAGCGTGTCGGTTAGATGCAAAATGCCGTTCAGCGCGAGCACAATGGCCGCGCAGCAGAACAAAATGCGCCGCAGGGTCTTTTTCATCAGTCCTCGCAGGTGCGGTAGGTGTCGAAGGTGTCGGTGATTTCGGCGTTCGGCGCGGGCGTCAGCAGGCTGACGACCAAAATGGCGATCAGGCCGAAGACGAAGCCCGGCACGATTTCATACAGGTCGAAGATGCCGCCCGAAAGCTGCGCCCAGACCAGATCGACCACGCCGCCCACGAGGATGCCCGCGTAGGCGCCGTATTTGTTGGCGCGCCGCCAGAACAGCGAGCAAAGCACCAGCGGGCCGAAGGCCGAGCCAAAGCCCGCCCAGGCATAGGAGACCAGCCCGAGCACGGTGCTGTTTTGGTCGGTGGCGATCAGCGCGGCAATGACGGCGACCGCCATAACGCAGATGCGGGAAACCCACATCAGCTCGCCCGCGGACGCCTTGGGCCGTATTTTATTGTGATAAAGGTCCTCGGTGATCGCCGAGGCGGTGACGAGCAGCTGGCTGTCCGCCGTCGACATGATGGCGGCGAGAATGGCCGACAGGAAAACGCCGCCGATGAACACAGGGAAAATGCGGCCGACCAGAGTGATATAGATGGTTTCCTCCAGACCGCTGACGTTCAGCAGGCTGTCGCCCAGATACATACGGCCGGCAACGCCGATCAGCACGGCGGCCGTCAGCGAGATCAGCACCCAAACGGTGGCGATACGGCGGGATTTTTTGATGGCCGAGGGCTTTTCAATGCCCATGAAGCGCACCAGAATGTGCGGCTGGCCAAAGTAGCCGAGGCCCCACGCAACCAGCGATATAATGCCCATAAAGGTCAGCGGCGTGTTTGTCGCCCCGTCGACGAACATGCTCAGGAAGTTGGGGTTAAACGCCTCAACCTGTGAGAAGAACGCGCCGGGACCGCCTAGCTCGCCGATGACGAGGGTCGGCACCGCGAGCACGCAGAAGAACATCAGCATGCCCTGAAAGAAGTCGGTCCAGCACACGGCAAAGAATCCGCCCGCAAAGGTGTACGAGATCACGACGACCGCGCCCACGGCCAGCGAAACCAGATAGGGGATGCCGAATACGGACGAGAACAGCTTGGCGCACGAAACGAAGCCGGACGCCACGTAGAACAGGAAAAACACCAGAATAAACACAGCCGCGATCACGGAGATCATGCCGCTTTGGTCGCGAAAGCGGTTTTTAAAAAACTGCGGCAGCGTGATCGCGTCGTCCGCGGCTTTGGTGTACTGGCGCAAGGGTTTTGCGACCAGCAGCCAGTTCAAATAGGTGCCGATGGCAAGGCCAATGGCAATCCAGCCGGCGGAAATGCCGGATAGATAGGCCGCGCCCGGCAGGCCCATCAGCAGCCAGCCGGACATGTCGCTCGCCTGCGCCGACATGGAAACAACCCACGAGCCGAGCTTTCTTCCCCCGAGGAAATACTCCGTCGTCGTACGGTTCTTGCCGTAGAAAAACATGCCTACGCAAATCATAAAAATTAAATAAGCTGCAAATGCAATGATGGTGATAAGATTGTCACTGATATACATGCGTTTTTACCCTCCCAAAATTCATGTTTATTATACATGGAATCAGGTTTTTTTGCAAGAACGCAGGGCGATTATTGCGTTCCTGCGTAAAATTGTACAATTCACACAATTTCGAAGGGGATTCCCTGTGAGGTATTATTTCAATTGACAAAAAAGAAAATTATTATATACTAGTATTATATCTTATTTGAGAAGGAGGAGCAAGGATGGCAGTTTATAGATGCAGGATTTGCGGCTATATCCACGATGAGGAAAAGGCTGGTAAGCCGCTCGCCGCGATGAGCGAGTGCCCGCGCTGCGAACAGCCGGTTTCCAATTTTGTACTGGTCGAGGGGGAGCCACAGCCCGCGCCCGTTCCGGCGGCCGAACCGCAAACGCTGGAATATCCGCACGCGCATGCGCGCACCGACGCTTCCGTGCGCTATATGGACGCGATTCACCAGATGGCGGTGTCGGGCGCGCCGATCATCGAGGCCATGGGCACGCAGATGCCCATGCCAAGCTGGGACGACATCCTGCTGCTGGGCGCACAGCTCAACCCGCCGCCGCTCGACGAGCACGCGCAGGTGAATGCGCAGACCGTAATCGGTAAGCATGCGAAAAAGCCGATGGTGCTGGAAAGCCCGGTTTATATTTCGCATATGTCGTTCGGCGCCTTATCGGCCGAGACCAAAACCGCGCTTTCACGCGGCAGCGCGATAGCGAAAACCGCCATGTGCTCGGGCGAGGGCGGCATTCTGCCGTCCGAGCGGGAAGCCGCGTACAAATACATATTCGAGTACGTGCCCAACAAGTATAGCGTGACCGAGGAAAATTTAAAAAACGCCGACGCGATCGAAATCAAGATCGGGCAGGGCACCAAGCCGGGCATGGGCGGTCATCTGCCGGGCAACAAGGTGACGGCGGAAATCGCGGCGGTGCGCGGCAAGCCGGAGGGGCAGGACGTGATCAGCCCGTCCAAATTCCCAGAGGTGAACACCAAGGAGGATTTGAAGGCGCTGGTGGACGAGCTGCGGCGGCGCTCGGACGGGCGGCCGATCGGCGTAAAGATCGCGGCGGGACGCATCGAGGACGATTTGGAATACGTGGTGTACGCCGCGCCGGATTTTGTCACGCTCGACGGGCGCGGCGGCGCGACGGGCGCAAGCCCCAAGCTGGTGCGCGACGCGACCAGCGTGCCCACCGTTTACGCGCTGCACCGCGCGCGGAAATATCTGGACAAGCACGGCGCGGACATCGACCTTGTCATCACGGGCGGCCTGCGTGTGTCCTCGGATTTTGCCAAGGCGCTTGCGATGGGCGCGGACGCGGTCGCCATCGCCTCGGCGGCTTTGATCGCGGCGGCGTGCATGCAGTACCGCATCTGCGGGTCGGGCAAGTGCCCGGTCGGCGTGGCCACGCAGGATCCCGAGCTGCGGCAGCGCCTGCATGAGGACGCGGCGGCGCAGCGCGTGGCCAATTTCTTGAACGTCTCGACCGAGGAGCTGAAAACCTTTGCCCGCATCACCGGACACGACGACGTGCACGGCCTTTCCGTGCGCGACCTGTGCACCACCAGCCGCGAGATCTCCAAATATACCGATATCAGGCACGCATAAAAACGCTGCGCGTTTTCGATTGCGGCCACGCTCGCAATCGAGGGACGTCCTTCCGGCTGCGCCGGAAAGGGCTATTGCAGAAGGGCTCTCTGAAAATCACAATTTTCAGAGAGTCCTTCTGTTTGCATCAAAGGCACGGGCCAAGCTCGTACTTTTGATGAAAATAGCGGCAAAACCGCTATTTTCTATTGTATGCGCGCCTTGGGCGCCGTCCGGGGATATCGAAAGGCGGTTCCCTTTGGGAACCGCCTTTCGTATATAAGGGGTACTGGGTACCCCTTATACCCGCATCGCGCGGGCAAGCTTGCTTTCCGGCTCGGGGACGAGCGACAAATGCTCGGCAAGCTCGCCGGCAAGCTCATGGAACACGGCTTCGTCACCGGCGATCAGCTCGAGCTCGATTTCGCACAGCGGCGCGGTGCGGCCCTCGCGGCACAGCGTCCCCTCGTCGAGCGCGAGCTCGCATACGGTGTTGCTTTGCTGGAGCAGCACGGCGCAGCGCCTAAAATCGACGGTGCAGATTAGTTCGAGCGGCGCGGCGCTCGCCGCTTCGCAGAGCGCGCGCGGCGCGCCCTTTCCGGGCAGAGCGGCAAGACCCTGCTCGACGCTCTGCGCGTCGCACTCATACTCCTCGTGGGCGCGCATGCCCTCGGGCGTATTTTCATTCCGCAGCTTCATGCAGCAGACGCTGCGCTCGTTTTCGCGGCGCAGCCGCAGTGCGGCCTCCTGCCGGCGGAGCAGGCCGTCCGCCGTGTCGAAGTACTGGGAGCGCATGTGGATCGTGCGGCTCTGGCTGCCGATGCGGGCGGAGGCCCACAAAAGCGCCTGTCCGAGCAGAAGCGGATCGGCACGCCATTTGTACTCTTTTTCCATTTTATCTTACCTGTCCGTTTCCATAAACAACAAATTTGGTGCTGGTCAGCGCGGTCAGTCCCATCGGGCCGCGCGCGTGCAGCTTTTGGGTGGAAATGCCGATCTCCGCGCCGAAGCCGAACTCGAACCCGTCGGTAAAGCGGGTGGAGGCGTTGGCGTAGACCGCGGCCGCGTCGACCTCGTCCAGAAAGCGCTGGGACGAGGCGTAGTCACGCGTGACGATGCACTCGGAGTGGCCGGTGTTAAAACGGTTGATGTGGTCGATGGCTTCGTCCAGAGAATCGACGACCTTGCACGAAATTTCAAAACCGAGGTATTCGCGGCCGTAGTCCTCGTCGGTCGCGGGCAGGACGGCCTCGCCCAGAATTTCCATCGTGCGCGGACAGCCGTGGATTTTAACGCCGCTCGGCGCGAGGCCGGCCGCCGCCATCGGCAGGAAGGCTTCGGCAACGTCCCGGTGCACCAGCAGGCTTTCGGCCGCGTTGCACACGGAGGGGCGCTGGCACTTGGCGTTGACGAGGATGCTTTTCGCCATTTCGAGGTCGGCGCTTGCGTCGACGTATACGTGGCAGTTGCCGGTGCCGGTTTCGATGACCGGCACGGTCGCGTTCTGCACCACGGACTGGATCAACCCCGCGCCGCCGCGCGGGATGAGCACGTCGAGAGAACCGTTCAGCCGCATCATCCGGTTGGCGCTTTCGCGGGTCGTGTCCTCGACCAGATTGATCGCGTTTTCGGGCAGCCCCTCGGCGGCGAGCGCCGCGCGCATCAGGCCGGTCAGGCACAGGGAGGAGTGGAACGCCTCCTTGCCGCCGCGCAGGATGCAGGCCGAACCGGCCTTGAAGCACAGCGCGGCCGCGTCGACCGTGACGTTCGGGCGCGCTTCGTAAATAATGCCGATGACGCCCATCGGCACGCGCTTCTGGCCGATCTCCAGCCCGGAGGGCGTCCGGCGCATCCACAGCGTTTCGCCGATGGGATCGGGCAGGGCGGCCACCTGCCGGCAGCCCTCCGCGATGCCCTTGATGCGCGGTTTGTCCAGCATCAGCCGGTCGATCAAGCCCTCGGAAAGGCCGCTTGCACGTCCGGCCTCGATGTCGGTTTGGTTGGCGGCGATAATCTCGTCCGCGTGCGCCTCGAGCGCGTCCGCGATGGCGAGAAGGCCGCGGTTTTTGTCGTTCGTACCAAGCTTTGCGACCGTGCGCTTGGCTTTGTTCGCGTCCGCGGCGATCTGCATCAGGTCTCTCATGTCGGGTCTCCTCCGTTTCCGTCAGCCCAGCCAGTTGTTCCAGTACGCCTGCAGCCCTAAAAATGCGCCGATGACAGCGCCGAGGAGCGAGGCGATCAGGTAGTGCCTGCGGGTCTTGGTCATATCAATCCATCTCCCGTGCGAAGAGTGTGCCGACGGGCTTGCCGTCGACGATGTCGTATAAAATCCCCTGCTTATCGCCGTTGGCCACCAGCATCGGGATGCCCGCGTCCATGCACAGCTCGGCCGCGGTGATCTTGGTGGCCATGCCGCCCGTGCCGTGCGCGGAGCCGGCTCCCCCCGCCATGCGGCGGATTTTGGCGTCGATCTTCGAGACGTGCCCGATCAGCTTCGCCTGCGGGTTTTTGCGCGGGTCGGAGTCGTACAGGCCGTCGATGTCCGAAAAAATAACGAGCAGGTCGGCCTCGCACATGCGCGCGACAACGGCGGACAGCGTGTCGTTGTCGCCGAAATGCTCGATATACTTGAGCTCGGCCGTGGCGACCGTGTCGTTCTCGTTGACGATCGGCACAACGCCCGTTTGCAGCAGCGCGGTAAAGGTGTTGTGGATGTTCTCCTTCTGCTCGTCGTCGACGATATTTTCGCGCGTGAGCAGGATTTGCGCGACATTGATGCCGTATTCAAGGAACATTTTGTCGTAAATATGCATCAGCTCGCACTGGCCGACGGCGGCGGCGGCCTGCTTCATCGCAAGCGCCTTCGGGCGTTCGGCCAGCCCCAGCTTGGCTGCGCCCACGCCCACCGCGCCCGAGGACACGAGCACCATCTCGAACCCTTGGTTCTGCAAGTCGCTGATGGTGCGCACGAGCCGCTCGATCCGGCGGATATTGAGCTTGCCGTTTTCATAGGTCAGCGTCGAGGTGCCGACCTTGACGACGATGCGGCGCACCTCGTTCATGTTCAGCATGGTGGATTCTCCTTATATTATACGTTCGTATACAGATTTATTTTAGCACAGCCGGCCGCCGCATACAAGAGCTATCGATTGAAAGCACGCTTTCAATCGAGGGACGCCTTTCCGGGCCGCAGGCCGGAAAAGGCTATTGCATAGAAGCGGCCCCCGGATT
>JAUNGZ010000014.1:0-17171 GCA_030524205.1 Eubacteriales bacterium | reverse complement strand
AATTGTTTTTCATTACATGCGCCAAGGTATTTTTTATGCGGGGCCCGCTTCTATGTTTGGATAAAAACCCACGCGCATGTCGCGGGTTTTTATGAAAATGGCGGCGCTGCCGCCATTTTATTATATGCGCGCTGCGGCGCGGGGACTTTTTGAGGTGACAAGCAAAAAACCGGCCGCTAAACAGCCGGTTTTGTCGTCAAAGCTCTAAGAGCACGCCGTTTTCGTATTTGAGCCGGCTCACCTCGTTGCGGGTGGCGCGTTCGATTTCATTCATGCGCACGCGCTCGGCGATGCTGGTGGTAAGCGTGTAGGATACGCCGTGGCGCTTGGCCCGCCCCGTCCGGCCGATGCGGTGGATGTAGTATTCGTTTTCCTCGGGTACGTCATAGTTGAACACGGCGTCCACGTCGTCGATATCCAGCCCGCGGGCCGCCACGTCGGTGGCGACCAGCACGCGCAGCCTGCCGTTCCGGAATTTTTTCAGCGTCGCCTCGCGCATGCTCTGGCGCACGTCGCCGTGGATGCAGTCCGCGTCGAGGCCGCGCGCCCGCAGCAGCCCGGCCAGCCGGTCGGTCATGGCCTTGGTGTTGCAGAAGGCGATGGCGCGCTCGTAGTTTCCCGCCTCGATCAGCTTGGCGGTCAGCTCGGTCTTGTCGCGCCAGTCCAGCTCGACGCGGTATTGCTGGATGTCCGGCTTGTCCTCCGCGACCGCCTGCACGGTGATCTCGACGGGATCGCGCTGGTACACCCACGAGATATCGAGCACCTCCACCGAGAGCGTGGCGGAAAACATGCCCAAATTGCGGCGGTGGGGCATTTTGTCCAGAATTTTGGTCACATCTTCAATAAAGCCCATGTCGAGCATGCGGTCGGCCTCGTCCAGCACGACGGTCTGCACCTTGTCCAGCCGCAGGTTTTTGCGCTTCATGTGATCCATCAGCCGTCCCGGGGTGGCCACCACGATCTGCGGCTTTTTCTTCAGCGCGTTCACCTGCTTGTCCATCGACGAGCCGCCGTACAGGCAGGTCACGCGCACGCCGGGCTTAAACTCGCACAGCGCGCGCAGCTCGGCCTCGATCTGAAGCGCCAGCTCGCGCGTGGGGGCGAGCACAAGCGCCTGCACGGTCGGATCGTCGGCGTCGGCGTGCTCGATCATCGGGATGCCGAACGCGAACGTCTTGCCCGAGCCGGTGGGGGCCTTGGCGATCACGTCCCGCCAGTCCATGAAATAGGGGATCGCGCCGCCCTGTACCGGGGTGGCGGTGGCGTAGCCTTTTTTATCCAGCGCGCGCATGATTTCGGGGGAGAGCCCGAGCGCGGCGTAATTGACGGTCTGCTCGACCTGCTGTCCGTTGATTTCCATATCCTTCGATCCTTTTTCGGTTAATCGTATTATGTCTTGTAGTGTACCACATCGGAGCGGTTTGTGCAACTCGCCGCGATACGGCGCGCCGCGGAGCGGATTTTTTTGTTCCAAAAGAATGGATATTGTGGTATACTATATTTTATTAAAATATGCCTATTATGCCTTTTGACCGATTTTGCGAAAGGAAGGGATCTGTTATGGCAAACCGCGTGACCATCCAAATCGCAGGGCAGCATTACACCATGCTGGCCGATGAATCCGAAGAATATATGAACGAGGTGGCCGAGCTCGCGCAGCAGACGATTGCCGAGTGCGGCGGTTCCGCGGCGTTTGCCTCGACGCGCGCGCTGGCGCTCGCCGCTGTCAATCTGGCCGACGAATATATCAAAGCCAAAACCGCCGCCGAGGCCGCCGAGGCCAAGTGCCGCGCGCTCGAGGCGGAGAATACCGCGCTGCGCAGTCAGGCGCAGCGCGGCAGCCATCCCGGCAACCAGCGGCACAGATGAGTCATACGGAGCTGCTCGCCCCCGCCGGCTCGCCGGAGGGGGTGCGCGCCGCCGTGCAGGCGGGCGCGGGCGCGGTCTATATGGGCTTTGGCGCTTTTAACGCCCGGCGCAACGCGCAGGGCTTTTCGCGGGAGGAAATGGCAGAGGCGATCGCCTACTGCCGCGCGCGCGGGGTCAAAACCAATATCACGCTCAATATCCTGACGGGCGACCGCGAGCTGGACGCCGCGCTCGGGGACGCGAAATTCCTGTACGAGGCGGGCGCGGACGCGCTGATTGTGCAGGATCTGGGGCTGGCGCGGCTGCTGCATTGGCACGCGCCCGATTTCGCGCTGCACGCCTCCACGCAGATGACCGTGCACACGCTCGACGGCGCGCGCGAGGCGCGCGAGCTCGGCTTTTCGCGCGTCGTGCTCAGCCGCGAGTGCAGTCTGGACGAGATCCGCCTGATCACCGAGCGGGCCGGGGTGGAGACTGAGGTTTTTGTCCACGGCGCGCTGTGCATGTGCTATTCCGGCCAGTGCTACCTGTCCGCGGTGATCGGGGGCCGGTCGGGCAACCGAGGCCTGTGCGCGCAGCCCTGCCGCCTGCCGTATGACGGCGGCTATCCGCTGTCGCTCAAGGATCTGGCGCTTGCCGGACATGTGGCCGAGCTGAGCGAGCTGGGCGTTGCCTCCCTCAAGATCGAGGGGCGCATGAAGCGTCCGGAATATACGTACATCGTCACGAAAATTTACGCCGCCCTGCTGCGCGAGCACCGCGGGCCGACGCCGGAGGAGCGCGACACGCTGCGGCGCGTTTTTTCGCGCGACGGCTTTACCGACGGCTACTATACCGGCAAAAAGGGCGACGGCATGTTCGGCACGAAAACCGACATTCCGCTGCATGAGGTGCAGGCGCTGTACGACGAGGCCGCCCATGCGTTTGACGAGGGGCGCGAGGCGCCGCTCGTGCCGGTCAGCATGCAGTTTACCGCCCGGGCAGATACCGGCGCGGTGCTCAGCGTGGACGGCGTTTCCGCCGCAGCGCCCGTCGAGCGGGCGCAGAACCGGCCGACCACGGCCGAGCTTGTCGAGAAATCGCTCCGCAAAACGGGCGGCACGCCGTTTTGCGTGCGGGAGCTGCGCATCGAGCTGGAGGACGGGCTGATGATTCCCGCGTCTGTGATGAACGGCATGCGGCGGGACGCGCTCGACCTGCTGCTTGCCAAGCGCGGCGCGCCGCCGTCGCGTGACTGGCTGGAGGGCGGACCGCCGCCGGCCGTGCCCGCCGCGCCGTGTGCGTCGCGCGCATTCCGCGGGTTCACCGCCTCGGTGCGCACCAAGGCGCAGGCGGACGCGCTGGCCGGGCTGGGGCTGGAAACGGTGTACGCGCCGCTTACCGTCGCGGCCGAAACCGGTCTGCCCGCCGTGCTGCCGCGCGTGTTTTCCGACGCGGAGCAGCCCGAGATCGAAATGCTGCTCGGCAATGCGATGAGCCGCGGCACGGACACCGTGCTGATCGGCAATCTGGGCCAGCTTGCGCTGGCGCGCCGCATGGGCGCGGCCGTCCACGGCGATTTCGGCCTGAACGCCTTCAACGGCGAAACGCTGTGCGCGCTGGCCGGGCAGGGCGTTCTGCGGCAGACGCTGTCGTTCGAGGCGCGCCTGCCGCAGATCCGGGATATGGCCGCCCCGGTCGAGACCGAGCTGATCGTATACGGCTATCTGCCGCTGATGATTTTTGAAAACTGCGCCATCCGCCGCCGGCACGGCGGCAAGTGCGCCTGCAAGGACGGCGTGACCTGCCTGACCGACCGCAAGCGCGAGCGTTTCGCGCTGCTGCCCGAGTTTGGGTGCCGCAACACCCTGCTCAACAGCCGCCCGCTCTGCCTGCGCGAGGATTATTCGCGCCTCGGCGTGACGGCGGCGCGGCTGCTGTTCACCGTCGAAAGCCCGGAGGAATGCGCCCGCATCGCGCGGGCGTTTCTGACGGATGCGCCGCTGGATGGGGAATTTACCAAAGGCTTGTATAAAAGAGGAGTCGAATAACCCAAATGGAACTTGTTTTAGCGTCGGCCTCGCCCCGCAGGCGCGAGCTGCTCGGGCTGATCACCGAGAACTTTTCCGTCTGCCCGGCGGACGCCGACGAGACGCTGCGTCCCGGCGCGCCGCTCGACCGCGAGGTCGTGCGCCTGTCGCGCCTCAAGGCCGAGGCCGCGCGCGCCGCTTACCCGGACGCGGTCTGCATCGGCTCGGACACCATGGTCACGATCGACGGGCTGCCGCTGGGCAAGCCCGCCGATGAAAAGGACGCGGCGGCCATGCTGCGGCGGCTGCGCGGCCGCACACACGAGGTGCTGACCGGCCTTGCGGTCCTGCCGCCGGCAGGGGAGGCGCGCACGCTGCTCACCCGCACGCGCGTCGCCTTCCGCGATTTCGGGGAGGACGAGCTTGCCGCCTATCTCGCCACCGGCGAGCCGCTCGACAAAGCCGGCGCTTACGGCATTCAGGGCCGCGGCGCGCTGCTGGTGGAAGGCATTGAGGGCGACTATTACAGTGTGATGGGGCTGCCGGTCGCCGGCCTTTATGCGCTTTTGAGAGAACTCGGCGCGGTCTGACGCGCTGTTTCCGATAGATAGAGAGGAGAAACTGTCTTTGCGAAGAAGAAACAATCTTGGCTCGCGCTTTATTGTGGGCATCGTGGTGGTGATCGCGCTTTGCGTGCTGTCTGCGCTGTACAGCGGCGTCACCGGCAACCCGTCGCCCGTGACCAAGCTGGTCGGCATGGTGACTTCGCCCATCCAGCGCGTCGCAAACGGCGTGGGCGGGTTTTTCGGCCGGGGGCTTTCCTATTTTACGGATTTTGATGACCTCAAGGCGGAAAACGAGCAGCTCAAGAAGCAGATCCGCGATATGGAGCAGGATGTGCGCGACGCAAAGCTCGCGCTGGAGGAAAACGACCGTCTGCGCGCGCAGGCGGGCCAGCCCGAGCGCACGCGTGACCTGACCACGCTGAACGCCGAGGTCATCGCCCGCAATCCGGGCGATTGGGCGACCACGCTGACGCTTGACAAGGGCTCGTCAAACGGCGTTTCTGAAAACAATCTGGTCATTACGGAGGACGGCGTGGTCGGCTATGTCAGCTATGTCGCCCCCAATTACTGCGAGATTACCACCGTGATCGACATTGAAATGCAGTGCGGCGCGCTGGTCACCCGCACGCGCGAGAGCGCCATCGCCGAAGGAAATTACGACCTGATGGCCGAGGGCGGCCTTCGCCTGTCCTACTTAACGGAAAACGCGGACGTCGTCATCGGCGACACGGTTGAAACCTCGGGCAAGGGCGGCATGTTTCCCAAGGATATTATGATCGGCACGGTTGAAAATGTGCTGCCCGAGGAAAACGGCATTTCCTACTATGCCGTAATTAAGCCGTTCGTCGATGTGGAGACCGTGTCGAGCGTGTCCATCGTTACCGCCTTTACGGATTCTACGGAGTGAGCCGATGCAAAGAGAACAAATATCCATCCCGAAAATACTGCTGTATGTGCTTTTCGCGCTGCTGGCCTACGTATTGCAGAGCAGCCTGTTCGGCACTTGGTCGATCCGCGGCTACCATCTCGACCTGCTGCCCGCCATCGTCGCGGCCGCGGCCCTGCTCGACGGTCCGATGGAGGGCGCGGTCGTCGGCATCGTGGTCGGCCTGTTTTATGATCTCGGCTTCATCGGCGTCGACGGCCTCTATCCAATTTTCTTCCTGCTGTTCGGCCTGATCGCCGGCGCGATGAGCCGGCTGGCGCTCAGCCGCAATTATGTTTCCATGCTGCTGCTCAATGCGTTTGAAATGACGGTGCTGGGCCTTTTGCGTTACTTTGCGTATTTGCTGCCGCAAAAGGGCGCTTCGTTCGTCCTTGTGCTCCAGCAGATCGTCGGCGGCGTGCTGCTCGCCAGCGTGTTCTGCTTTGCCGTCTATCTGCCGATGCGCAAAATCAGCCGCAGCTTTGACACGCGCTGACCCCGTCTCCGGAAGAGAGGTATCCCATGGTAAACAAAAATCAACTGCTGCGCCGCCTGCTGGTGATGGGCTGTCTGCTGC
Source organism: Eubacteriales bacterium (assembly GCA_030524205.1). Classification (GTDB taxonomy): domain Bacteria; phylum Bacillota; class Clostridia; order Oscillospirales; family Butyricicoccaceae; genus Agathobaculum. The sequence goes on along the minus strand of JAUNGZ010000014.1, from coordinate 11,222 downwards.
TGCTCTGCGCGGGCCTTGCGAGCGGGCAGCTGGTGCAGCTTCAGCTGGTCAACGGCGAGGACTACACCCGCCGCGCGGCCACGTATTTGACGACGACCTCGACCGTGTCCGCCGCGCGCGGCGAGCTGCTCGACCGCTACGGCCGGCCGCTGGTGACCAATAAGACGGAGTTTGTCCTGACGCTGGTCGGCTCGGCGTGGGAAAGCGAAGGGCAGTTTGAGCGCCTGCTTGATTTGGCTGCTCGCGTCAAGGCGGACGGCGGCGAGCTGAACGATATGCTGCCGATCAGCGCCGCCGCGCCCTATTCGTATGAGGCGGCCGAGGGTGCGAACAGTCTGGCGAAGCTTTCCACCTATATCAAGGACAGCCGCACGACGCTTGGGCTGACCGCGGTGGAGGAGGCCGTGTCCGCCGCGCAGGCCAAGCAGGAGCAAAGCCCGCGGCAGGACGAGGACGGAAACACGATCGACGAGGTCAAGGCGCTCGACGCGACAAAGCTGGTAGCCCCCGACGCGTTCCTAGAGGCGATGCGCGCTTATCTGGAGGAGAAAAGGGGCATGCCCTCCGGTTTGTCCGACGCGGATGTGCGCACGCTGGTCGGCCTGTATTACAGCATGCGGCAGTCGGACTTCGGCACGCGCACCAACTTTACAATGGCGACCGGCATTTCGATCGACCTGATCTCCTATCTCAAGGAGCACCATCAAGACTATAAGGGCATCGACGTCGAGACCGAGGCCGTCCGCCAGTACGACACCACCTATGGCTCCCAGCTGCTCGGCACGGTGGGCGTGATGCAGGCGGAGCAGTGGACCTCCACCAAAAACGGAGGCCCGTACAAGGAAAAGCCGGGCTATTCCATTAACGATATCATCGGCATGACCGGTCTGGAGGCGGCGCTCGAGCCCTATCTGCACGGCACCGTCGGCTCGCGGACGGTCGATATCGGGCTGGGCGGAGACGCGATGACGAGCGAGCTGACCTCCTCCGCGCCCCAGCCGGGCGATAATGTCATCACGACCATCGACCTTGATTTGCAGGAGACGGCTGAAAAGTCGCTGGCGGAAAATGTGGCGCAGTACGGGCGCGGCGGCGCGGCGGTCGCGCTGGACGTCAATTCGGGCGAAGTGCTCGCCATGGCGTCCTATCCGGCGTACGATCTGGCAACCTACAACAAGAATTATAACGAGCTGCTGGCCGACGAGCGCAGACCGCTGGTCAACCGCGCGACAAGCGGCGTTTACCCGCCGGGCTCCACCTTCAAGGTGCTGACCGCGATCGCGGCGCTCGAGGAAGGCGTGATCGACGCGAACACCACGTTCACCTGCGACGGCAAGTTCGAATACGGCGGCGTGACGTTCCGCTGCAACAACCACCAGCAGCCCATGACGCTCGACGTAACGCAGGCGATCAAATATTCGTGCAACGTGTTCTTTTACAATGTCGGCAAGGAGCTGACCGGCGCGCGTTTGGAGAAATGGTGCGACCGTTTTGGGCTTGGCAACGTGACCGGCATCGAGATCGGCGAATCCTCCGGCCACGCGGCCGGCCCGACCTACCGCGAAAAGCAGATCGAGGCCGATCCCACGCTGCACGCGTGGCTGGGCGGCGACGACGTTAACGCGGCCATCGGCCAGTCGGACAACGGCTTTACCCCGCTGCAGCTCGCCAACTATATCGCGGCGGTCGTCAACGGCGGCACGCTGTATAAGCCGACGCTGGTCAAAAGCATCAAGACCTATGACTATTCGGACGTCGCGGTTGATAAGCAGCCAGAGACGATCGGCACGATCGACATGTCTTCCAGAACTCAGGAGCTGGTCATGACCGGTATGAGCGAGGTTACCGAGGAGGGCGGCACCGCGGCAAGCGTGTTCGGCGACTATCCGATCAAGGTCGGCGGCAAGACCGGTACGGCCGAAATGTTCGAGACAAAAGACAATGTGACGTATACCTACGATAACGGCCTGTTCGTCGCCTTCGCGCCCTTCGACAACCCGCAGGTTGTGGTCTGCGTCGTCGGCGAGGGCGCGGAGCACGGTTCGTCCGTCGCGCCGGTCGTGCGCGATATTTTCGATACGTATTTTGAGACGGACGAGCCGGACACGGTCGAAGCCGTTCCGCCGGAGAATACGATGGTCCCCTGAAAATTGTGCAATTTGTTAAAAAATTTGCATAGACGCTTGTAAATTTCCAGCTTATAGTTTATAATTTACACGTAGAGTTTTTGGATTTCGGAGGCGGTATGTTGAAGGTTATTCTGGTTGCGTCCGGTAAGGGCGGCACAGGGAAAACTTCCTTTACGGCGGGCGTGGGCGCGGCGTTGTCGCAAAACGGCCACCGCGTGCTCCTAATCGACGGTGACTGCGGCCTTCGCAACCTCGATATCGTGCTCGGCATGTCGGACCGTGTGGTCTATTCCTTTGCCGACGTCGCCGGCGGCGCCGTGCCGCTTGGGGACGCGATAGCGCGGCATCCGGCGTATGAGACGCTGTACCTGCTGACCGCGCCGGTTGCCCTGCCGCCGCTGAGCGACCGCGGCATGGAGCAGCTGGCCGTGCAGGCGGAGGAAGCCGGATTTGATTATCTGCTGATCGACGGACCGGCAGGCTTGCCGGCTGAATTGTCTTTTTTAGCGCATATTGCAACGCAGGCTGTCGTCGTCACGGCGACCGACCGCGCCTGTGTGCGCGGCGCGGAGCGCTGCGCCCGCAAGCTGGAAGAGGAATACTGCATCGCGCGCATCCGCATGGTGCTCAACCGCGTCCGGCCACAGCTTATTTCTCACGGGCAGTCCGGAAATATTGACGACGCGATGGACGAGGCGGGGCTGCCGCTGCTCGGCATTGTTCCCGAGGATGAGGATTTGATCGCATGCGGCAACAGCGGGAAAAGCATTCTTGCGGCAAAGCGCGCGGGCGCGTCGCGCGCGTTTCAGAATATCGCGCGCCGGTTGGATGGAGAACGGGTGCCGCTCATGCGGATCTAGCAGCAAAGCAAAGTGTAGTTTAGAGGTAGAAGCGGCGAGGTATTGGGAAGGGGATGTTCCGGAAATGAACATAGCGCTCATCGCACATGACCGCAAAAAAGAGCTGATGGTACAGTTTTGTATGGCTTACTGCGGTATTTTGGCTAAGCATGACATCACGGCGACCGGCACGACGGGCAAGTTTGTCGAGGAGGCCACGGGCCTGAAGATTGACAAGTGCCTCGCGGGTATGCAGGGCGGCGAGGAGCAGATTTCCGCCCGGGTAGCGTACAACGAAATCGACCTTGTGCTGTTTTTCCGCGATCCGATGTCCAATTCACAGTACGAACCCGACGTGCACGCGATTGCGCGTCTTTGCGATATGCATAATATCCCGATTGCAACCAATTCGGCTACCGCCGAAATGCTCATTCTCGGACTTGACCGCGGCGACCTTGATTGGCGCAATATCGTCAACCCGAAGAACACCCGGTAATTTTACAATAGAAGACGGCACCGGATGGCATTCCCGCCGTTCGGTGCTTCTCGTCTGTTATGAGGAGATTCGCTATGGAAAGAGTAAAACCTAGAACCCTGTCCGGCTTTATGGAGCTGCTGCCCGCGCAGCAGGTGCAGATGGAGCGCGTCATGCAGGTGCTGCGCGAAACCTACGCGCTGTACGGCTTTTATCCGCTCGACACACCGCTGATCGAAGCGAGCGAGGTGCTGCTTGCCAAGGGCGGCGGCGAGACGGAAAAACAGATCTACCGCTTCCAGAAGGGCGACAGCGACCTGTCCCTCCGCTTCGACCTGACCGTGCCGCTCGCGCGGTACGTGGCGCAGCACTATGGAGAGCTGACGTTCCCGTTCCGTCGGTTCCAGATCGGTAAGGTCTACCGCGGCGAGCGCGCGCAGCGCGGACGCTTCCGCGAGTTCTATCAGGCCGATATCGACGTGATCGGCGACGGCAAGCTGGATATCATCAACGAGGCCGAGGTGCCGAGCATCATCTATAAGACCTTCACCTCTCTGGGGCTCCGGCGCTTCAAGATACGCCTGAACAACCGCAAGGTTTTGAACGGCTTTTTCGCGATCTTGGGTCTGACCGAAAAGAGCGGCGATGTGATGCGCACGATCGACAAGCTCGAAAAGATCGGCGCGGACAAGGTAAAGGCCGTTTTGGTGGACGATTTTGCCGTTCCGGGCGAAACGGCGGACGAGCTGCTCGCGTTTATCCAAACGCCCGGCGGAACGGCGGGCATCCTCGCCGCGCTCGAGGGTTATAAGGGGAAAAACGAGGTGTTCGATCAGGGCGCGGACGAGCTCAAAACCGTCGCGCGCTATATGGCGGCCTTCGGCGTGCCGGACGACCATTTTGAGATCGACCTGACGATCGCGCGCGGCCTTGACTACTACACCGGCACGGTGTACGAGACCGCCATGCTCGACCATCCCGAGATCGGCTCGATCTGCTCGGGCGGCCGGTATGACAATCTGGCCGAGTATTACACCGATAAGCAGCTTCCCGGCGTGGGTATTTCGATCGGCCTGACGCGCCTGTTCTACGTGCTGGGCGAGCAGGGCTACCTGAACGGTGAAAGGAACACCGCGCCTGCCGACGTGCTCATCCTGCCGATGACCGACGACCTTGCGCCCGCCATCGAGCTGGCGACCGGCCTGCGGGACGCGGGCCTGCGCACCCAGCTTTACGGCGAGCAGAAGAAGTTCAAGCACAAGATCGGCTACGCAGACAAGCTCAGCGTCCCCTATGTCATCTTCCTTGGGGAGGATGAGATCGCACAGGGCGTGTACGCCGTCAAGGATATGGCGACGGGCGAGCAGGTCAAGGCTTCCTTTGACGAGGCGGTTTCCCGTATCCGTGCGGGACTGGCCGCGAAGCACGCGGGCACGGTCATCGTGGACAAGGTGTGAGCCGTGAAGCGTTACGCGGCGCTGATCGCCTGTATCACCGGCGCGGCGCTCTCGGCTGTGGAACGGCAGTGGTTCGTACTGGCGGTGCTGGCCTGCGTCGGCGCAGCGCAGCTGCCGGGACTTGTCCGCGAGGCGCGCGCCATGGATGAACAGAACAGGGAGGATGCAGAATGAAAGATCTGATCTGGGGCTGCACACTGGTAGTCTTCGGAACGATTTGCGCGGCAGCTGCATTGTTTTTGTTCTCCTTGGGCGTCATCATGATAGAAAGGAGCGGCGGCGTCAGTTTGCTGTGCGGGCTGATTTTGCTGATTGTCGGCGCGCTGCTCGTTATCAAAGGGAAAAACGCTGTGCACACGGCGGCTTTAATAGAAAACTCTCGAAGTAAGGATTGATATACATGAATAACACATCTATTGCAGGCATGAAACGCACCGCCATGTGCGGCGAGCTGCGCTTGTCCGACGCGGGACAGACTGTCACGGTCAACGGCTGGGTCGACCGCGTGCGCGACAACGGCGGCGTGCTGTTCCTGCTCGTGCGCGACCGCGCGGGCGTTATCCAGTGCACCTTTGACAAATCGGTTAACGCCGATTTGTTCAATATTGCCTTTGCCTGCCGCACCGAGTTTGTTGTTGCGGTGAAGGGCAAGCTCGTCGCGCGCGACGAAGCGGCGGTCAACCGCAAAATGCCGACCGGCGAGGTCGAGCTTATTGCCGAGGAAATCCGCATCCTGTCCAAGGCGGAAACCACGCCGTTTGAGATCGACGACGCCAAGGAGGTCGGCGATCAGGTGCGCCTGAAATACCGCTACCTCGACCTGCGCCGTCCGTCGATGCAGAAAAACCTGATGCTGCGCCACCGCGTCACGCAGGTTGCCCGCAACTACTTCGACGAGAACGGCTTCCTCGAGATCGAAACCCCGATGCTGACCAAGTCGACGCCCGAGGGCGCGCGCGACTATCTGGTGCCCTCCCGCGTGCATCCGGGCAAGTTCTACGCGCTGCCGCAGTCGCCGCAGCAGTATAAGCAGCTGCTGATGCTGTCCGGCGTCGACCGCTATATGCAGATCACCCGCTGCTTCCGCGACGAGGACCTGCGCGCCGACCGTCAGCCCGAGTTCACGCAGATCGACCTCGAGATGTCCTTTGTCGAGCAGGACGATGTGATCGCCGTCAACGAGGGATTTCTGAAGCGGGTGTTCAAGGAAGTGCTGGACGTGGACATCCAGCTCCCTCTGCCGCGCCTGACGTGGCGCGAGGCGATGGACCGCTTCGGCTCGGACAAGCCCGACACGCGCTTTGGCTTTGAAATCAAGGATATTTCCGACATCGCGGCCAAATGCGGCTTCGGCGTGTTTTCCGGCGCGGTCGAGGCGGGCGGCACCGTGCGTCTCATCAATATCAACGGCTACGCCGATAAGTTCCCCCGCAAGGAAATCGACAAGCTGGCCGATTTCGTTAAAACCTACCGCGCCAAGGGCCTTGCGTGGATGAAGCTGGCCGCCGATGGGTCGATGACCTCGTCGTTCGCCAAGTTCCTGACCGAGGACGAGGTCGCCGCGATCAAGGAACGCGCCGATATGCACGAAAACGACGTGCTGTTCGTCGTGGCCGACCCGTCGGAGGAGACCGCCCTCGTTTCGCTCGGCGCGCTGCGCTGCGAGCTGGCAAAGCGCCTCGGCCTTGCGAAAAAGGACGAGTACAAGCTGCTCTGGGTCACCGAATTCCCGCAGTTCGAGTACAGCGAGGAGGAGGACCGGCTGGTCGCCAAGCACCATCCCTTCACCGCGCCGATGGACGAGGATATCGCGCTTTTGGAGACCGACCCCAAGGCGGTGCGCGCCAAGGCGTACGATATTATCCTGAACGGCTGCGAGCTGGGCGGCGGCTCGATCCGTATTCACGACAGCGAATTGCAGACCCGCATGTTCCGCGCCTTAGGCTTTACGGAGGAAAAGGCCAAGGAGCAGTTCGGTCACCTGATCACGGCCTTCTCCTACGGCGCGCCTCCGCACGGCGGTTTGGCCTACGGCCTCGACCGGCTGTGCATGCTGCTCGCGGGGCTGGACTCCATCCGCGACGTGATCGCGTTCCCCAAGGTGCAGAACGCGTCCGACCTGATGATGTCCTGCCCGGACACGGTCGACGGAAAGCAGCTCGACGAGCTGTCCATCGCCGTCACCCGTGTGGAGCGTACGGACGGAGAAGCGTAATATGGCGCTGTTTCCAACCCCACAAGGCCGCCATTGTGCAGACAATGGCGGCTCTGCCGTTTCCGAAGCGACGTATAAGCGCTTTGGCGCGCGCTTTTGGATCAATTTGGCGCTCACGCTGGCCTTTGCGGCGCTGCTGCTGCCGCTGCTGCGCAAGGGCTCGCTGAGCTTCCTGACGCTGACCGCCCGGATGCTCGGCGTGGCCGCGCTGCTGCCGCTCGCTCTCCGTCCGCGCCGCCGCGCAAGCCGCGCCGAGCTGCTGCTGCACGATTTGCTGCTGCTGCTTTCGGCGGCGGCCGTCAGCCTGATTCTGACCGAATACATCGTCAAGGGCCTGAGCGTCGGTATGGAAAAGTCCTTTTGGCAGGGCTGGCTGTGCTATGCGGCGATCGACGCGGTGCTCTATCTGGTCAGCGGCCGCGTGCGGCTGGCTGTGTGCATCGGGCAGGGGCTCTCGCTGGTTCACGCGCTGATCGACCACTATGTCATGCTGTTCCGCGGCACGCCGGTTATGCTGAGCGATGTGTTTTCCATCGGCACGGCGGCAAACGTGGCGCAGGGCTATTCCGCGCCGGTCGAATGGTCGGTGCTGTGGGCGGGCGCGGCGACGGTGCTGTACTGCGTTTGCGTCTGCCTGATGCGGCGCGTGTGGAAACAAAAGCGCGTGTGGACGCTGCCGGTCGCCGCGCTGGCGGGCGTTGTTGTGTTCGCGGGCTTGCAGATCACGGGCACGGGCATCGGCTTCTGGCAGTCGAGCCGGTCGTACAGCGAGATTTTCTATTTCCTGCGCTGCGCCAACAACTCGATCGTGCGCAAGCCGGAGGGCTACGGCGCGGACAGCTTGAATCAAGCGGTCGCGGCTTATCAGGGCGAGCCGGGCGTGAAAACGCCCAACCTGATCGTTGTGATGAACGAATCCTTCTCCGATCTCGGCGTGGTGGGCGAGTTCGAGACGAACGAGGATTATATGCCCTATATGCACAAGCTGCTCGCCGGCAAGGAGAATACGGTGAGCGGCGAGCTGCTGGTGTCCACCTTTGGCGGCGGCACAGCCAACACCGAGTTTGAGTTCCTGACGGGCGACACGCTCGGCTTCCTGCCGTTCGGCTGCTCGCCGTATCAGATGTACGTCAAGCGCGAAACGCCCAATCTGACCTCCGGCCTTGCAGCGCAGGGGTATCGGACGGTTTCGCTGCACCCGTATCTGGCGACCTCGTGGAACCGCGAGAAGGTGTACGAGCGCTTCGGCTTTCAGCAGCAGCTGTATCAGGACGCCTTCGCGTCCGACGCCGCGCGCGTGCGCTATCAGATCAGCGACAGCGAGGACTATCGGAAAATATTTGAGCTGTACGAAAACAAGCAGCCCGGCCAGCCGCTGTTCGTGTTCAATGTGACGATGCAGAACCACGGCGGCTATGAGCCGGGCGACGACCCCAATTTCGAGCAGCGCATCCATCTTACCGGCGAATACGAGGGGAAATATCCCGAGGTGGACAAATACCTCTCGCTCATCCGGTACAGCGACGAGGCGGTCGAAGAGCTGCTCGACTATTTCGCGGCGGTGGACGAGCCGACGGCGGTGATTTTCTTCGGCGATCATCAGCCCAATGTGCCCAGCGCGTTTTACGACGACCTGTTCGGCAACACGGACGACGTCCGCACGCGCGAGGAAAAGCAGAGCAAGCTGATTACGCCGTTCTTCATTTGGGCCAATTATGAGATACAAGAGGCCGACCATGTGCAGATCAGCGCGAATTATCTATCGGCTTACGCGTTGGACGCGCTCGGCTGCGCCACCTCGGCGTTCGACCAAATGCGGCTGAAGGCGTATTTGTCGGTGCCGCGCATCAACAGCTACGGCTATTACATGGCGGATGGACAGTGGCACGACGCGGCGACAGTCTCGGAACAGCCGACGCTGGCCGACTACCGCTTCACCCAATACGCCCAACTGTTCGATGTGAAAAAACGCATTGACGAATGGTATGAACCGTGATAAAAAAGCGCCCCGCAAACGGTTGCGGGACGCTTTTTTCATTCGCATTTGGCTCAGTCTGAAAAAGCGCGAAAAACACACGAATTTTTGTACATTTTCAATAAACGATTTTGGAATATTGTATGCGTAACTGACGATGGAAAAGTGCGATATGTACAAAAAACGACAGTATTTTATGTGCAATTAAACAAAGTGGAATAAAAATACAAAAAAAGTTTTGAAAAAGGCCGGATAGGGTGATAAAATATACATCGGAATCATGCGGAGGCGTCCACCGCAATGTGCAGATCACCGGTTTCTATCGGCGATCTACTTTTTTGGGGATTTGCGGGCGCGCGCACGCAAGAAAAATGTTCCTGTTTTTCAGGCCAAAGGTTTAAAGAGGGTGAACCCGGTTTGAGAAGCATCCGGAAAATGAAAAAGGGGAGAGAACATGCAATTCATCAATTCCTTGGCGTTTACCGCGATCACGTTCATCGGATTCACGGCACTCGTCGCACTCATCTCTTGGTGGAAGACAAGAGGGGATAATCTTGATACGCAGGACGGCTATTATCTGGCCGGCCGCGGCCTGACCGGCGCGGTGATCGCCGGTTCGCTGCTGATGACCAACCTGTCGGCGGAACAGCTTGTTGGTAACAACGGTCAGGCGGTCCGCGTCGGCATGTCGACCATGGGCTGGGAGGTCACCTCCGCCATAGCGCTGGTCATTCTGGCGTTTGTGCTGATGCCCAAGTACTTAAAGACCGGCCTGACGACCGTGCCGCAGTTCTTCGAGCAGCGGTACGACGCGGGCACGCGCCGTCTGGTTTCGATCATCGTGCTTTTAAGCTACGTGGTCATCATGCTGCCCAACATCCTGTATGCGGGCGCACAGGTATTCGTTAATATCTTCGGTTTGGATAAAATGCTGGGCATTTCTTATTTTGCCGCCATCGCGCTCGTTTGTGTCGCTACCGCTATTGTCGGTTCGATCTATGCGATTTTCGGCGGCCTGAAGGCCATTGCGCTGTCCGACTCGATCAACGGCCTCGGCCTGATCGTGGGCGGCCTGATGGTGCCCATATTCGGCCTGATGTTTCTGTCCGGCCAGCTTGGCGGCGACGGCAGCTTCTTGGACGGCTTCGACAAGTTTCTGCACGTCGACCCCGCCATGCTCAACGCAATCAATGAGCCGAGCAGCCCCGAACCGTGGCTTCCGTGGCCGCTGCTGTTCACCGGCCTGCTGGTAAACAACATGTACTATTGGGCGACCAACCAGTCCATCATCCAGCGTACCTTCGGCGCGAAGAACCTGAAGGAAGCGCAGAAGGGCGCGGTGTTCGCGGGCTTCCTCAAGATCATGACCCCGCTGATCATCGTTGTGCCGGGCGTTATCTGCTCGATGGCCTATCAGGGCCAGAGCTGGGGCAACGGCGACTCGGCGTACCCGATGCTGGTGGCGCAGGTTATGCCTAAGCCGGTGCTCGGCTTCTTTGCGGCGGTTATGTTCGGCGCCATCCTGTCCTCGTTCAACTCGGTGCTTAACTCTGCGTCGACGATCTACGCGCTCGATATCCACCGCCCGACCTTTAATCCGACCGCGTCGGACGCGTATATGGTAAAGGTTGGCCAGCGGTTTGGTACGGTGCTCGCGGTCTGCGCGACCGTGCTTTCGCCGTTCATGCTTTACATGAAGGGAATCACTACCTTTGTAAACTCGATGTTCGCGGCGTTCAACACCCCGATTTTTGTCTGCCTGATCTGCGGCTTCTTCTGGAAGAAGGTGCCGGCGATCGCGGCAAAGATCGTTATTCCGGTTCACGTAGTGCTGTATTTCTCGCTTCAGTTCGGCCTGCGCAACGTGGTTCCGTTCCTGCGGGATGTTCATTATCTGTATTTCACCGCGGTTCTGTTCGTGTTTGACATGCTGCTGATGTTTATTATCGTCAAGATGAATCCGCGTCCGACGGACTTCGTGCTTGAGGATTCCAAGGCGGTTGACTTGACGCCGTGGAAAAATGGAAAGATCTGGGCGACGCTTACGCTGCTCATCATGGTGGCCGCGTATGTCATCTTCTCGCCGCTCGGTTTTGGCAAGAGCGATACGACAACGTACCAGCGCTATCTGG